>CALZIZ010000555.1 GCA_945787465.1 uncultured Desulfuromonadales bacterium | reverse complement strand
TTTCTCCTGGACGGCGGTGCCCGCTATTTTGGTCTTCTCGGGGTGGTGCTGATCAGTACCGCCATATTTAAATATTGTCCCATCAGCCAGCTGATGAACATCGATACCTGCAAGATCAAGCACGCCTGATACGCGGCTTGAAAGATGTGTCTCGACAGGCCGGGCAGTGTCCGGCCTGTTTGGTGTCGGGCACTTTTGGGTTTGCATCGAGCTGAAATATTGGCGAAACTAGGCCCATGGAAGAAGATCGCAACATCTGGAATCGCAAGTGGCGGGAAAAATCCGCAGAACCGCTGATACCCGACGCCTGGTTGATGAAGGTGCTGGGCCAGTTGCCCGCAGGGCGCGCGCTCGACCTGGCCTGCGGCAGGGGTCGCAATGCGCTGTTTCTGGCCGCCCAGGGCTGGCAGGTGACGGGGGTGGATATCTCCGAGGCCGGCCTGGAGCAGCTGCGGCAGACGGCTTTGGAGCAGGGGGTGAAGCTGGATTTGCACCTGATCGACCTTGAGCGGTCTCCACAGCTGCCGACCGGTCAATTCGACCTGGTTCTCGACTTTTTTTACCTGCAGCGCTCTTTGTTTGCCCCCCTCAAGGAGGCGGTGCGCCCAGGGGGCATGGCGGTGGTGCGAACCTTCACGACCGCCGGCGATTTTCCCGGCGGGCCGGGCAACCCTCGTTTCGTGCTGCGCCCCGGAGAACTCCTCGAAGTCTTCGCCGACTGGGAAATTCTCATCCACGAAGAGGGTCGCGAGCCCGCCCGCAAAGGCGGCGGCCTCGCCGGCATCCTTGCACGCAAGCCGATGAGGCCGTGATTGGTGATTGGTGATTGGTGATTGGTGATTGGTGATTGGTGATGAAACCTGAAACCTGAAACCTGAAACCTGAAACCTGAAACCTGAAACCTGAAACCTGAAACCTGAAACCTGAAACCTGAAACCTGAAACCTGAAACCTGCCCCTCATGTGCCTGATACTTTTTGCTTATAAGATCCATACCGAATATCCGCTGGTGCTGGCTGCCAACCGGGATGAGTTTTTTGACCGGCCCACCGATCCGGCCGGGTTCTGGGCCGATGCCCCGAAGATCTTCGCCGGACGTGATCTCAGGGGGGGAGGAACCTGGCTCGGGGTGACCACCGCCGGGCGGGTGGCTGCAGTCACCAATTTTCGCGACCGTAGTGAATTCGGACCTGCGATGCGCTCTCGGGGCCTGTTGACCCGTGAGTTTCTCAGCGGCAGCCAGCCGGTCGAATCCTATCTGCAGGTCCTGGCCGGGGAAGGACAGCGCTACCGGGGCTTCAACCTGCTGGTGGCCGATCAGGACGGGCTGGGCTACTTTTCCAATCGCCAGGGCCAGCCCCGGCAGCTTGGCCCAGGCCTCTACGGCCTGAGTAACCACCTGCTTGACACTCCCTGGCCCAAGGTCTGGAGCGAGGCGGCGAGCCCCGGGTCGATTGCTTGATGTCGGTGCTGGCCGATACCCGCCGGCCCGCCGATGAAGATCTGCCCGATACCGGTTTCGGTATCGATTGGGAGCGCATTCTCGGGTCGCGCTTCATTCTCAGCGATAACTACGGCACCCGTTCCTCTACGGTGCTGCTGGTTCACCACAGCGGGCGGGTCCGCTTCGTCGAGCGGCGATTCGGCCCCGGCCAGACCCTGCTGGGCGAAACCGATCATCGTTACACCATTTCGGGCGGGGGGGGGGTGTTCTGCCCATAATGAAGAAGCGAAACGCACCGCCTCCGGAGTAAAAGGTGCATCCGGTGCGTTATGGCTACCGTCTTTAGCCATGCGTAACTTTTGTCTCGAGCTTGGTGGCCCCAAACGCCTCCTGAAGTTGTTAAATGGTGGGCTGGATCTCGACCCAACGGTTCGATTGACACCCGCAATTGCAAGATGGTGTAAGAGACGCAGAATGCGAAAATTTCAACAACAACATGTCTTCAGGCTACAAGTTTGGTTCGGATCTTCATCTCCCCCCTCCACTTAAATCTCTTTAGTTGGTTTTCATACGGAAACGGCACTTTTCCGCAATCTCGGCGTCAATCTGCGG
>CALZIZ010000554.1 GCA_945787465.1 uncultured Desulfuromonadales bacterium | reverse complement strand
GCCCAGCGAGTCGCCCTGATCCAGACCCTGCTGGAGCAGGTCACCTCAAATCCCGAGCTGGCCAAGGCCTTTCAAGCCGGGAAGCGTGCGGCCTTGCTGCGCGCCTGCCAACCCCTTTATGCCAATATTTCCTCCCTCCACGGCCTGACCCACTTCTACGTTCACCTTCCCGACGGGACGAATTTTTTACGAATCCACAGTCCCGACCGGTTCGGTGACCGCATCTCCCGGCAGACCCTGTTTCAGGCCAGTGCCACCGGCAGGGTGGCATCCGGGATCGAACTCGGGCCTCTGGGGACATTCACGCTACGGGTTGTTGCGCCATGGAACGTGGATGGGGAGTTGATCGGATTTATCGAAATGGGCGAGGAGATTGAGGGCCTCATCGGGCGGATGAAACAGATGGCGCAGGTGGAGTTTGTGGTGGGGCTTAGAAAGTCTGGGCTGACCCGGAAGGGGTGGGAAAACGGACGCGCCAGTAATCTGGGGATCGGGGACTGGCATCGGTTTGCCGATGTGGTCATTTTCAAGCAGACCAGGCCCGGCATGGCCGAACAGCTTGCCCAACTGGCCCCGCAGGAACAGGGGTGGCAGGGGAAACCGGTGGAAATTACCCTCGACTCCCAGGTCTTTCGGGGCAAGCGGCTGGCGCTTTACGACGCCAGTCACCAGGTCGTCGGGGATTTGCTGATCTTCAAGGATTTCAGCGGAAGTCTTAACAATTATCGTCAGCGCACCTTTCTCATCGCCGCCTTTTACCTTCTGGCCGGCGGCGTTCTGTTTATCTCCTCTTATCTTATCCTTGGCCGTGCCGATCGCCGTCTGGTCGCAACCCGTGGGATGCCGATCGCCGTCTGGTCGCAACCCGTGGGAAACTCGAAGATGAGGTCGATAAGGTGCAGATGGTCAATGAGCGCTTGAGCAGGGAGGTGGTCGAACGTCGCCAGGCTGAAGCCGCCCTGGAAAAGGCCCGTGACGAGCTGGAGGCAAAAGTTGCTCGTCGCACCGCCCAGTTGAGCGCCCAGAAGGACCAGCTCGAAGGGATTGTCAACTCGGTTGACGATGGCCTTATCGTCACCGATGCTTCCGGCGTGGTGCTGGTGATGAATGCCAATGCCCAGAAATTTGCCAAACTTGAGCTTGCTCAGGCCCGGGGACAATCGATTGAGGCGGTGCTAAACCACCCGGATCTGCTTTTCGGAATAAGCGATATCCTGGCTCGGAAAGAATCGGGTATCCGTTTCGATTTCGAGGTGGTGGAGCCTGGCCTGTCCCGACCCGGTATTATGCAGGCGCGCACCTCTGTGATCGCCGGCCCCGCCAATCAGGTCGAAGGGATGATCTTTCTGATTCAGGATGTGACCCGCTTGCGGGAGATGGACCGGCTCAAGAGTGAGTGATTTACGATAAGGCCGATGTCCTGTCAGTGCTGCTGGACGATCTGCTTGATATCAGTCGTATTGAATCGGGCCGGGCGCTGGATATTCACCCTGAGCCCTGGCCGGCCGGGTACCTGCTGGAACAGACCGTTCAGCATTATGAAAAGCGTGAACGGACCCATCGCTTCGTGATGGATCTGCTCCAACCCGAACAACCGTTGCTGGTCGATCGGGGCAAGTTCGGGCAGGTCATGGAAAACCTGTTGAGCAATGCGGTGAAGTATTCGCCAAAGGGCGGTACTGTGCGCATTGCCGGTCAGAGCGTTGAGGCAGGTTACAAGGTGACGGTGAGCGACGAAGGCATGGGTATGACTAAAGAGCAGCTCAAGCAGGTATTCGACAAGTTCTACCGGGCCGACAATGCCGACACGGCCATTCAGGGGACCGGCCTCGGCATGACCATCGTTCGTCATATTATCGAGGCCCATGGCGGCCAGGTCTGGGTCGAGAGCGAGCCGGGCAAGGGCACCACGGTCCACTTTATTTTGCCGGCTGCAGCCGCATAACCGCAAATCCCATCAGCACCGCCAATCCGGCGACCGCAAACAGGGCCCCGAAGCCGGCCCACTCTCCCACATAGCCCAGAATCACCGAGCCGAGAAAGGCTCCGGCATCGATGCTGCCGGTGAAGATCCCTGTCACCTTGCCCCGAACCGCAAAGGGTTCATCGCGAATCGCCAGGGTGTTCAGAATCGGAAACAGCAGCCCGTGGCCCGTCCCTGCCAGAAAACCGGCCAGGGTCAGGCTGAG
>CALZIZ010000553.1 GCA_945787465.1 uncultured Desulfuromonadales bacterium | reverse complement strand
GAAGCCGGTATCGACCCCGTAGTTCCAGGTCGAGAGCCTGGTAAAGTGGCGCACCACGTCAACCTCGGAGACTTCGGGAAAGTCGACGATCTCTTCGCGTACCAGATCCGCCGGCAGGCTGGCCGCAGAGACATCGAGGGCCGGCAGGCTGTAGCCCTTGCGCCCCGGGTCGGTATGCTCGAAAATCAGCTTCTCCTTAAGGACAAGGCCCCGGGTGCCGATTCGGTTCTTGCCGCTGTCCTTTTCGGCTTTGGCTGCTGCAGCGTGCGGGCAGCTCTTGAGTTGGGTCACCGTTGCTGCAGGGCTCATGCGGCACCTCCTTTCAGCGCTTCAACCAGCGCATCGATCTGATCCTTGCTGTTCTGTTCGGTCACGCAGACCAAAAAGCGCTGCTCCATGTCGGCGTAATACTTTTTCAGGGGTATCCCGCCGAGGATGCCTTGCTCCTCCAGACTCAGCAGCAGGGCATCGACGTCGCCATCGGTCTCGACGACGAACTCGTTGAAGGTCGGTCCCTCAAAGGGGAGGCTGAAGCCGGGCAGGGCGGCGATGGCCTGCTTGGCGTATTCGGCCTTGGCCAGGTTCTGCTCGGCCAACTCGCGCAGGCCCATCTTGCCGAGCAGCGAAAGGTAAATGGTCGCCATCAGGGCGCACATCCCCTGGTTGGAGCAGATGTTGGAGCCGGCCAGGCATGGAGCGGACGGTCTTCTGGCGGGCGGCGAAGAAGCCGACTCCGGGGCCGCCGAAAGAGACCGGCATGCCAAAGCTCTGCCCTTCGCCGACAACGATGTCGGCACCGAGTTCACCGGGGGATTTGAGCATGCCCAGAGAGACCGGTTCGGCGACGGCGGTCACCAGCAGGGCACCGGCATCGTGGGCCATTGCTGCCATGGGAGCCAGCTCCTCGATCACGCCGAAGAAGTTCGGGTAACCCGCCACCACCGCGGCGGTGTTTTTGTCGACGGCGCCGGCAAGGGCGGCCTGGTCGAGGCGGCCGTTTTCCAGGTAAGGCAGCTCGACCAGTTCCAGTTCCAGGTAGCGGCAGTAGGTGGCCACGGTTTCGCGGTATTCCGGGTGCAGGCTGGCGGCGAGCAGCACCTTCTTGCGCCGGGTGGCGCGGGCCGCCATCAGCACCGCTTCGGCACAGGCCGAGGCGCCGTCGTACATGGAGGCGTTGCTGATGTCCATGCCGGTAAGCTGACAGATCAGGGTCTGGTACTCGAAGATCGCCTGCAGCGTGCCCTGGCTGATCTCGGGCTGGTAGGGAGTGTAGGCGGTGTAGAACTCGCTGCGCGAAAGCAGGTGGTCGACCACCGAGGGGATGAAATGGTCGAGAGGCCGGTCCAGGCGGACTTCGCCGGGAACCTCGACAAACAGGTCCTCGAGGGAGCTCACCCCGATGGTGTCCAGCATTTGCCGGATATCTTCATTAGTATGGGGGATGTAACGCATTTTTCGTCTCCCTTTACTGGTCGGCTAAAAAGGTGCGGTAGGCGTCGGCATCCATCAGGTCTTCGATCTGGGCGGCGTCGGCCAGCTTGATTTTCACCATCCAGGCATCTTCATAGGGAGAGGTATTGACACCGTCGGGCGTGTCGGGCAGCTCATCGTTAGTCTCCACCACTTCACCGGAAACGGGGGCGAAGAGGTCAGAGACGGCCTTGACCGACTCCACTACGCCGAAGGGCTGGCCGGCATCCACCTGAAAGCCGATCTCGGGCAGTTCGACAAAAACCACATCCCCCATGGCGTCCTGGGCGAAGTCGCTGATGCCGATCGTGGCGATACCGTCTTCAACCAGAATCCATTCATGATCCTCGGAATACTTAAGTTCACTGCGGATTTCCATGTTTCGCTCTCCTTGTTTTGATTTGCTTGAATACTCAGAATTGACCAACTCGAAAAAAGCCTGCATTCACCACGAAGTTCACGAAGAGCATGAAGAAATCAAAAAATCAGGATTTTAACTTCGTGCTCTTCGTGGTGACCAAGAAAGTTTTTACAATGTCATCAGAATTCAGAAGAAAGGCCTAACTCCCAGCTCCCAACTCCTGAGCAACCTCCCACAAAAAATCAGACAAAAGGCGTCTTGGCCACCTCCGCAGAGACCCTGCGGTTGCGGATGCCGATGCTGACTTCTGTGCCGATGCTGTGGTGCCCCGTGGCAACCAGGGCCAGGGCCACCCCGACCCGCAGAGAAGGGGACATGGTGCCGCTGGTGACGATGCCGACTTCTTCATCGCCGACGAAAACCGGGTAG
>CALZIZ010000552.1 GCA_945787465.1 uncultured Desulfuromonadales bacterium | reverse complement strand
CCGTCGGACATGGGAATCCAGACATTTTCCAGGCATCGAACGCGTCGGGAAAAAGATGTCAGAACCTTCACAACAACCTCCGCCGAATCAGCCTGCAAACCGAAAAGAAAGAGCCTCCATGCAACTGCGGTATTTTTCCAGCAGTTGCCTCGAATTATCGGCCCCCATGAAAACCACCGCGTACTCATAACTGTAGCTGTCCTGGTGGAGCAGCTGCGACAGCCTCATCCCCTCCTCGACCAGAACCTGGACCCGGGTGCCGGGAAACCGCTCTTCCAGCAGGCGCAGCTCCCGTGGGCTCGGGACCCCCGCCACGGCGGCATCTTCGAAAGCGCGCACCATGAACTTCGCCGCGCAACGAAACCGGCCCTGCCGCTGGGCAAAGTGCGGATTTTTTCCTCGAGCCACCTCGATCATCACCAGCGGGCAATGCGACTTGGATATCCGGGTATTGATTTCGAGCAACCAGAGCCGGTCGGTCCCGGCATTCCAGAAAAATTCGACGTTAAAGGGGGTATTGTCCAGACCGGTGTGCCCGATGAGCTTGCGGATCACCTCGGACATCCTCTGCAGCACCCTGGCCGGCCAGCGCGATGGGTATTGATAGCGGGCAAAGCAAGAGCGGTGGGTCCCCTCCCGCACCGAATCGACGGTCCCGTAGACTACGACCTCCCCCTGGCAGACATAGCCCTCGACGGTGCACTGCCGGCCCGAAGAAATAATCTCTTCGGCGATGCAGAAATTGCCGTCCACCGCCGCGACCTCGGCAGGAAGCCGCGCCTGAGCCAGGATGTAGTTGAAAGGCTCGGCGATGCGGGAAATGTTCTCGCGAGTCACCGCCAGGGCCTGCTGCAAGTCCCTGGCATTGCGCACCTTGAACCCCAGGTGGGAGGAGTGGGACTTGACCGGCTTGAGCCAGAAAGGATAGGCGAGGTCAATCCTGTCAGCCGCCGGTTCGGCAAAGGGGTTCACCGCGATGAATTTCGGCGTGTACTCGGGCACCACATTGCGCTGCTCGAGGCGGCTCCAGTATTTATGCTCGCACTTAAGGACGCTTTCGAGGGACGGGCCCGGCAGGCCGAATTGCCGGCGCAGCAGTGGAAGGATGGTGCTGGTCGGAAAATCCCAGTAACCGACGATCGCATCGATGGCGCCGTCGAAGGACTGCAGCGCCTCTATGGCCTCACGCAACAGCCTTTCCACAGGGTATTGTTCCGCGTGAACAATCTCGGAGCAGTCAATCAGCTCATGAAAGAGTCGCTGCATCAGGCCCAGATTGAAATCGTCAAGACCGACAACGAAGATGTTTTTTTCTTCACCCATGACAAAAGGTCCACCCCCGAAGAGGAACGCCTATTCGGCCGCCAATGACCTTGTTCGACCTCCTCCCTATAGAAACCGTAACTTCCGCCTTCCAACTGTCAAGACTGGCGCTATCAGACAGAAGAGATCCTTGGGCAAAAAACCGGGGACATAATACCGATTCTAATGTTGGTAAATTTCAGGGTGGCTCAATGAAAGCGTATCCCGCCACCATTCGATTGCTGCGTTAGGGCTACCGCCTAAGGCAGCCTACGACCGTGGGAGGGGGGTTGTTTTACATGTCGCCTGCCCCTCGCCTCTCCCCTTCCTCAAAACCCCAGTCAAGATCCAGCAAACGCATCGATATGCTTACGGTAACGAGAAAATATGTTATTCTTGGCAGATCGTTTCGTATACGGCGACGAAGATGCCCCAGGAGCTCGACCGTGGAAGTAAAAATCAAACTGTCCGGCCCCTTCAGAATCGGCCGCTTCAAGGAAGAGGTGCGTGACTATCCGCCGGGAACCAGGGTTCAGAGGGTCGTTGACGACCTTGGACTCCCCGAAACCCTTCTCGGCATCGTGCTTATCAACGGCGTTCATGCCGATGTCAATGACGTTTTGAATGATGGTGACACCCTCTCTTTATTGCCCCTGCTTGGGGGGGGGTAGAATATAATCGATGTGGCCATTTTGGTCTAAGGAGTGAGCCCATGAAGATCTTGA
>CALZIZ010000551.1:1145-2831 GCA_945787465.1 uncultured Desulfuromonadales bacterium | reverse complement strand
AGGATGAAAGAAAAGGATGAAAGGAAAATGACGATTGACGAATAGCGAATGACGAATGACGAAGGGAAACAATGGAATTCCTTCTTACTTCGTAACTCGCAACTCGCTATTCGTCAATCTCTTTTCAATAAAAACTTGAGATAAGTCGCTTTATAATAACCATCATCTTACTTGGAGACTGAGGGAAGAGGAGAGGGGGAGTAAACGGCGTGACTTGGAGACTGGGGGACTTGGGGACTTGGGGCGCTGGATTTCTCTCTTCGATCGAAATTACAAACAAACCATTAAAAAAGGGGCGGCGGTGTCTCCCCTCCCCTACGTGAGGTTTTATGCGTATTTCGGAAACAGGAACTGAAGCGTGAAGACAAGGTTCCAATCCGGGCCCGTTTCGGACATGCCCTGAATGATCCAGTCGCCCTCAATCGCTGTTTACAGTATGAGCGGCCTCGAAAGCTCCTGTGGATAAGCGTCTAGCAGCAAAAGTCGATTGAGCCAAGCCAGGTCTTCACCCTCCGGATTCGTGGCCAGCAGATCCCGGGCTTCCGGGCTTAGCTCAATGTCCTGGAATCGGCGTTCGTCATAGATGGATGGGCCCAGCACAATAGCGTTCAATTCTTGCGCCAGAGCTTCTTTCAGTTGCTTATCCGCCCCACCGCGATAATTCGAGAGGAGCTTTCGTGTCTCATCGGACAACCGGCCTAACAGATACATGGATAGCAGACCCCTTTCCTGGACTTTCGCAGCAAAGGAGGGTAGGTCGGCAAGATCATTTAATGAGAACGTAGCGGGACTTGTCTTGATTTCCTGGGACTTGTCTTGATTTCCTCGTCAGATGCAGCCTCGGGCGGTTTGTGGTGGGGAGAGCCTTTGGGTGGGTAGTCGAGGGTGTCGGTGAGCTGCTCACGCTCCTTTTCCTCGAACTCGGGAAAGGGAAGCTTGCCGCTGCTCCGCCATTGCTTGACCCGGTCTTCCGCTTCGCCCCCTCGCCCGGCGTCTAAACCGGTGTCACGGGAAAGATAGGCGGTTTGGGAAGGAAAGGCGAACCCGCTGCCGGCCGCGTTGACAATGTCCTCGATGCGCAGGAGCACGTCCTCCTGCATGGCGAGAAATGTGTCCTGGTCCTGGCAGTCCATATAGGCAAAGATTTCCACGTCTTTGGAATAGGCGCCGTAACCCACGAAGCGGACGCGGGCCGGTACGGGATTGACTTTCGGATGGCCCAGGAGCATCTCACGCAGCTTGACGAGGATGTAGCGCATTTGTTCGGGAGTTGTCTCGTAGCGAAGTTGCAGGACGGTCTTGAGCAGCCGTTGATCGCGCATGGCAAAGTTATCCAGTTTCATTTCCGAGAACTCAGCATTCGGTACAGTGATGATGGTCCGCTCCAGCGAACGGATGCGGGTTGAAACCAGACCGATGCTCTCGACGGTGCCGATCTGGTCGCCGTAGCGGCAGAAGTCGCCCACTCGAACCGGTTTGTTGATGAAGAGGATCACGCTGCCGATGAAGTTCGCGAACGTCCTCTGGGCTGCCAGGGCGATGGCCAGGCCGCCGACACCGAGGCCGGCGATGAGGCCATACACGGGCAAACCGAGCCGGTCACCACCCCAGAAGAAGAGGCTTATTACTCCGACCATGCCAACGACCCGAGCCAGCAGCCGCAAGATGTGAGCGTTCACTCCCTTA
>CALZIZ010000551.1:0-1080 GCA_945787465.1 uncultured Desulfuromonadales bacterium | reverse complement strand
GACGTTTCGGGGATGAACGACCGGCCAACCAGTGGACAAGCCAGACTACCACGACGACCAGCGCAAAAGTCACGAGCACAGCGAGCCACTTCCATGTCGCCTGACCGCCCCTTTCCGCCTTCAGCCAGCCCGGGAGCGCTTCCGCCTTTTTCGGCGGCATCAGCAGCCAGCCGCCCGAGATTATATCAAACTGAAGGGGTTCTTTAAAGACCATCTCCCGGACGTAGGGCAGGTTCTTCACCTTCTCGTAGAACTCACCGATCCGCTTTACGCTTGACGGTGCGAACAGGTATTCGCCGGTGCGGGCACCCTCCTCGACGCGGGCGATAGTAATCTCCGTGTGGGGAATCACATATCGAGGTCTTCCACCTTCTTTTATTCGTGCTTCCATCAATGCAAAGTCGGGGATTTCTGACTGCAGCGGCAGTGCGATGCGGGAAAGGACTTCCCACATCATGATGACCGCTTTTTCACCCAGAAGTGCACGCCTGGTCTTGGTAACCTCGCTCAGGTCAAAGTATTGCTGGGCAGTTTCCAGAAGCTCAACCAACTCCGCAATGTTCCCGGGACCCGGGTCTTCCCGGTATGCCACCGACACCGGACCCAGGTTGTCCATCAATTCGAGAAAACTCATCATCGTACCCCGGGGGCTGGAGGTGTCCGGCGGTTCAAGGGGATGTTCCTCCCCGGCTACGGACTGAAGGGGGGAGAAAAACAGAAACAGAAGGCAGAGCAGCACCCTGCAGTGTGCGAAAAGCGAATTCATGGCACGTATTCTAAAACAATGAGTACTGCCTAAGCAATCTGAGTTAGTGGTGAACAGACATTGCCGCCTCGTTTTTATACTCACTGGCTTTCATCCTTTATCTCTTTATTCCACACATGAGGATAATTATTTAAGATCTCCCAACAGCTGCTGATATTCCTCTGACTCCCGAAGCAGGCGCCCGGCCACCTCTTTCAATTTATCTACCGCTTCAGCAGGCAGCTTGAAGGAAGTGGGCAGGCCTTTAAAGTACTCACGCTCTTCCCTGTCCTTCAGGGCATCGAAATGGATATATATCAGGGAAAACTCGATAT
>CALZIZ010000550.1 GCA_945787465.1 uncultured Desulfuromonadales bacterium | reverse complement strand
CGTAACGACCCCGGCCTTTCGGGCGAGAGCGGCGGCCCGCACCGAGGCCTCAAGATGCAGGCCGTCGAGATGCAGCACTGAGCAGCCCAAAAGGGCCTCGGCGGGAAACTCCTCCGCGCCCAGGGGTTTGGCGCTACCGCGGTTCCAGAATATGTTGCGATGACCGCTGCCCTTTTCAACAGAAATGAAGGCGAATTGACTGGTCCCCTGCGAATCGACCAGCAGGCCTCGACAGTCCACCCCCTCGGCCATCAGCCCCTGGCGGATCTGGCTGCCAAAGAAGTCGCCACCGACCCGGCCCCAAAAGGAGACCTCGACCCCGAGCCGGGCCAGGGTCACCAGGGCGGTCGCCACGGGGCCACCGCCCTGGAGCAGGACCTCATCAAGCTCCGCCTTCTGGTCGACTTCTGGGTAACTGGGCAACCTGCCCAGCACATCCAGAGAGCATTGCCCCAAGCCGAGCACTTTTTCTCTACACTTTGGCATAGCGTGGATACAAAAAACCCCCGGGGCGAAAATACGCTCCCAGGGGCGGTTTGATTTTTGAGATTGTTACCCCTGAACCCGTGTCATAGCCCGGAACTTCTGGTAACGTTGCTCAATCAGTTCTTCGGGAGTCATGGCCTTGAGTTCCTCAAGATGCTTTTTCAGGTACTCTTTGAGGTTTGCCGCTGCGGCCTTGTGGTCATTGTGGGCCCCACCAAGAGGTTCGGGAACCACATCATCGGTAACGCATTCCAACTCGGCAATATCGCTGGCAGTCAGTTTCAGCGCTTCGGCAGCCTGGGGCCCCTTGGTTCCATCGCTCCAGAGGATGGCGGCGCAGCCTTCAGGGGAAATAACAGCGTAGACCGAGTATTCCAGCATCAGCACCCGGTTGCCCACGGCGATGGCCAGAGCCCCGCCGGAGCCGCCCTCGCCGGTCACGGTGACGATAACCGGTACGGTCAGCGCGCTTCGGCCTGTCCCCGCTCTTCAGCACCGATGCCGGGAAAGGCGCCGGGTGTATCGACGAATGTGAAGATCGGCATTCCAAATTGCTCTGCCATTTGCATGACGCGCAGGGCCTTGCGGTAGCCCTCGGGGTTGGGCATTCCAAAATTGCGATAGACCTTTTCCTTGGTATCGCGCCCCTTCTGATGACCGATAATGGCACAGGGTTCGCCGTCGAAGCGGGCAAAACCGCAGACTATGGCCGGGTCGTCACGGAAGTTGCGGTCACCGTGAACTTCGAACCATTCGGTAAAAATGTTATTAACGAAGTCGAGGGTAAAAGGCCGGTTGACGTGCCGCGCCAGCTGGGTTCGCTGCCAGCGGCTGAGGTTGGAGAAGATATCGTCACGCAGTTTTTCAGACTTTTTCTCAAGCTTCTGGATTTCACTGTTGAAATCGACCCGGTCGGTGGAAAAATCGCGCAATTCCTTGATTTTTTGTTTCAGTTCAACGAGGGGCTTTTCAAAATCAAGATAGAAGTTCATTCCTGGTCTCCTTATGCACCCCCGGCCCTCGTGGATTGTTGTTTAGGAAACAGGGCCGGTGTCACTCAAAAGTCACTACATTGTAACCAAAAAGTTTTTCGGTATCATCCATGATTTCGTCGTTGGCTGCAACCCTTAAAGACTTTTTCAGTAAGCCGCTCCTTAACGTCTCGAAGCGACACAACCTCCGTCGCCAGAAGCTTGCAGGATTCCTCCCCCACATCGAGGGTGCCATAAACAAGCAGAGGCTCCTCGCTTTTGAGAAGCTCCATCGAAGCCTGGTAAACTTCGGGGAAGACCACCATTTCGACAAAACCGCTGAGGTCTTCGAGGGTGACAAAGGCCATACGGTCGCCCTTTTTGGTGGTCAACTCCTTGATCCCGGAAACGATACCGCAGACCTTGACATCTTCTTTATCTGAGCGCTCTGAAAGCCCGGAGGTGTCACAGGTGGCGAAACGCTTGATGGCCTCGCTGTGCCTGGCCAGCGGATGGCCGGTGATATAGAATCCGAGCGCCTCCTTCTCAAAGGTGAGCAACACGTTCTCGGCCCACTCGTCCACCTCGGGCAGCTTGCCGTATCCATTGCCCCGGTGAGAAATAATCTCCTCGGTTCCGAAAAGCGATTCCTGCCCGGTAGCCTTTTCCTTCTGAACCTTCTGCCCGAGAACTGGGCCCGCTTGCCATTGAGTGAATCATAGGCACCGCACTTGACCAGCGCTTCAAGGACCTTCTTGTTGACCTTGCGCAAATCGACCCGCTCGCAAAAATCCTGCAGCGATTCATAGGGCTCTTCCTGGCGGATTTCAATGATTGATTCAAGAGCCGCAGCGCCAACCCCCTTGACCGCGCCTAAGCCAAAGCGGATCTGCTTATCATGAACCGTGAAAGAACGGTCCGAAGCATTAATATCGGGGGGCAAAACCTCGATCCCCATGGAACGCACCTCGGAAATGTTCTTGATCACCTTGTCGGTGTTCTCCATGTCTTCGGTGAGCAGCGCCGCCATGAACTCCACAGGAAAGTGAGCCTTAAGGTAGGCGGTATGATAGGCCACCAGGGCGTAGGCTGCCGAGTGCGACTTGTTGAAACCGTAAGCCGCAAACATCTCCATCAGGTCGAAGACCCCCTCGGCCTTTTTCAGGTCAAGCTTGTTCTCCTTGGCCCCCTTGAGGAAGATCTCCTTTTGCTTGGCCATTTCCTCGGCTTTTTTCTTACCCATCGCCCGGCGCAGCAGGTCGGCGCCACCGAGGCTGTAATTGCCCAGAACCTGGGCGATGAGCATAACCTGCTCCTGG
>CALZIZ010000549.1 GCA_945787465.1 uncultured Desulfuromonadales bacterium | reverse complement strand
TCCAAGCTGCACCTGTCGGCAGACCAGGTGCAGATGAATTTCGGTACGCGCTCTCCCTGGCCATCCGCGCAGCTGCTGTATCGCCAGGACGCCGCGACGCTCTACCTGTGGTTTGTAAAGCAGCCCGCCCAAAGCGGCCGCAAGGTGCAGATCCCCGAGGGTTACCTGCTGGCCAAACCCTTTCTGGATCGTAACGCCGCCATTTTGGTGCGCAGAAAGAAAAACGCCGGGGTCTATACGGTGATCAAAAAGGGGCGGCTTGCGGCCCAGGTTGTTTTTGCCGCAGCGATGGATGCCGAGCAGGATGTAGAGAAAAAGATCGATCTTCTGAAAAAAGAGTTTTCCCTCGATCAGCCGGAGGTGAGTCGGGGTGGTTGAAAAATGCCGCCATAGCCGTTCTGGCCGTCTCGGCTTTTTACAGCCTGTTCAACCACAGTTTTCTTGAACGCCAGGTCGATCGCAAAACGCAGCAACTGAAACAATTGCAGCAGCAAAACAGTGCCTACAGGCAGCGGTTGCTCACTATCGCCGGCGAGTCCGAATTCTGGACTGTCTTTTTGGAAGGAGAGCCCGGAAAAACCACCTGGCTTGAGGCGCTGGATGCCCTCGCAGAAAGCTTTCAGGCCCAAAACGGCTACCTGAAATCGGTGCGATTTGCCGGCCGGGAGCTCACCGTTCAAGCCGGCTTGAGGGGGACGGCCCCGGATATCGTCAAAGGCTTGCTGGCGACGGGCCTCTTTGCCGAATCCAAAATCATCTCAACCGAAGAAGATCCCGATAACCCGGGGACAGACCTGGTCAACATCCGCCTGGTCCTTCTAGCGGCCTCGGAGGTGAGCGATGGTTGACAAAAAGATGCTCGTCATCCTTGTTCTGCTCGCCTTTCATGTTTTCTACGGTCGGGATCTGGGGGAGCAGTCCGAGATCCTGGGCCAGCAGGCGCAGTTGCTACAGCGGAAAATTGTTAGCGAGGGTGAGCTGGCCACCAGGGCGAACATGTCCGAGGCAGATTTGGCCCGCCTCGAGGCGGCGGCCGCCTATAACAGCTCCTATTTCTTTCCCTCCCAGCAGAATATCAGCACCGCGATAGCCAACCTGCAACAGCGGATCAAGGAGGCGGGAAAGAAAAGCGGCGTGAGCTTCGCCAGCCTAAGGGCCGGCGAACCGCAGGAAGAGCCCGGCCAGCCCTACGTCCGGCTCCCCCTCTCCTTCACCGTGACAGGCCAGCCCGACCAGACCGGGCAGTTTCTGCTGGAGCTCTCTCGCATGGACAGATACCTGCGCATCTTCAGCGCTGATATCCACACCGAAAAAAAAGAACATGAAACGTTTTTCACTTGGGGGGCCCAGGGGGTTGGTCTGGCTTCTGGTTTTTCTTGCCCTTTCGGGCTATTACCTGCAAAATTTCTTTTCGCAACAGCGCATGATTGCCGCCGCCGGCAGTCAGGCCCAGCCGCGGCAGTTCGACATACCGCGCCTGCAGGCCTACCCGAAAGCGAGCACCCCGCTCTCTAGCTGGCAACTGTGGAACCTGAGCCCGATGGCCGTAAGCGCCGCTCCGGGCCCTGTCGCCTCAAAGCCGAAAACCAGCTACGCGGTGAAGTCTTTCGGTCATGTCCAGGCCCTTTACTCGCTCAAGAACCAGAAGCTGCGCTGGGAATTTTACGGTGTGGTTCAGCAGGACGGTGAAACCCTCGCGGTCTTCTTCAATCCGTCCCTGGCTGAGGAGGGTTGGGTTTCCGTCGGTCTGGCCCAGGAGCTGAGCCCCGGCCTGCGCCTCGATGAAATCGCTGAAAACCGGGTGGTGATTACGAATACGGAGGGAGAAGTCGGCAGAACCTGGGAGCTGAAGTTATTTGCATTTGACGCCCCAAAATGATCATATGATAAGATTTCGATCCAAGGGGGGATTGCTGATGAAATCATTTGTTTGCTTGTGCTGTTCATTGCTGATGGGGCTGTCTCTGGCCGGTTGCGGGCCGATGTTACAGTCTGACTCGTTGAAAACGCCCCGGCCTGTTTTCAAGGATGCCTGGAGCACCATTC
>CALZIZ010000548.1 GCA_945787465.1 uncultured Desulfuromonadales bacterium | reverse complement strand
GGGGGGGATTTCGATGCCGGCAATGTCTATTTTGTCGGCCACTCCCTGGGGGCCATGGTCGGCTCGGTGTTTCTGGCACTGGAGCCGTCGGTTAAAGCGGCGATCCTGGGCATGCCCGGCGGGGGCATAGCCAAGCTGCTGGACGGGTCAACAAATTTCGGCCCGCTGATAGAGGCCGGACTTGCCGCCAACGGAGTCTTGAAGGGAACGGCGGATTTTGAGGACTTTCTCGGCGCAGCCCAGACCCTCGTCGATTCGGCCGATCCGCTTAATTATACGCCAGGTACCGTCGCCGGTCGCGGAGTGCTGATGTTCGAGGTGATTGGCGATGCAACCATTCCCAATAACGTACTGGCCGACGCACCTGCCGGTACAGTTCGCGCTCCCCTGGCCGGAACCGACCCGCTGGCAGCTGTCATGGGGCTGAGTCAGGTGAGTTCCACAACGACCGGTAGCCAACTCAAGGCATTGGTTCGATTCAGCTCAGGGGGCCATAGTTCTCTTCTCGATCCGAGTGTCGACCCGACGGTCACCACAGAAATGCAAACCGAGATGGCGACCTTCCTGGCCAGCGACAGGGACACGGGTGCCACCACTGTGCAGATCGACAATGCCGACGTGGTGGAGCCGGTATCCAGCATAGCGGGTGATTAAGCGCCCACTGAGGCAAGGCAGAAGTTGACCGATGTCATTTTCTAGGAGGGTTTTTATGCTCATAAGACGATATTTGGGTCGCAAAGTTGGACAGAAGGTCGGTGGAGGTTATGGTCTTTGGGCTCTCTGCCTCACCCTGGTTCTGAGCCCCGCACTGCCGGCCCAGGCCTTTCAATTCGAGTACGGCGAACTCCAGGGGAGCCTCGATACGACCCTCTCCTACGGGGTGAGTTGGCGGGTGGATGACCGGGACAAGGAGATCCTCGGGGTGGCAGGGACCCCCGAGTCCGGCTCGGGTTTTTCTGTCAACAACGACGACGGCAACCAGAACTACGCTACGGGGGTGGTCAGCAACGTCGGCAAAATCACCAGTGAACTCGACCTGCGCTACGGCAATTTCGGTGGTTTTTTCCGCGGTTCGGCTTTTTACGATTATTTTACGATTATGAAAATGAAGAGGGCAGCCGCAAGAAGGCGCCTCTTTCCGACGAGGCGCTTGACCTGGTCGGCAGTGACCTAAGGCTGCTCGACGCCTATCTTTCGGCCGACTTTGACCTCGGCCCCATGCCGGCGACCCTGAGGGTAGGGGAGCAGGTGATCAGTTGGGGGGAGAGCACCTTTATCCAAAACAGCATCAACACCATCAACCCCGTGGATGTCAGCGCGATCCGCCTGCCCGGTGCCGAGCTGCGCGAGGCCCTGCTCCCCGAGGGGATGGTCTACGCCTCTCTCGGCACCACCGAAAATACCACCCTGGAAGGGTTTTACCTTTACGACTGGGAGCGAACCGATATCGATCCCCCGGGGTCGTATTTCAGCACCACCGATTTCGCCGGAGACGGCGGCAGCCGGGTCATGCTCGGTTTCGGCGGGGTGCCCGATACCGTCGACCCGTCAACCGGGCAGGTCGTCGCCCGGGGGCCGGATGGCAACCCCGGGGATGACGGCCAATACGGCGTCGCCCTGCGGGTTTTCGCCCCGGCCCTGCAGGACACCGAATTCGGCTTCTACTTCATCAATTACCACAGCCGCCTGCCGATCGTAAATGCCCGCACCGGCACTGCCGCTGCGGCGGCAGGGGTCGACCCCAACGGACTGACCTACGCCGAGACGGCGCGCTACTTTCTCAGTTACCCCGAGGATATCCACCTCTACGGGGTGAGCTTCAACACCCAGATCGGGGCCACGGGGATTGCCCTGCAGGGAGAGATATCCTATCGCCGCGACCAGCCGCTGCACCTGATCCCCTTTGAAAATGATATCTCGGGGTTCATCGAGCGTGACGTTGTCCAGTACCAGCTGACCGCCACCAAGGTTTTCGGGCCGACCTTCGGTGCTAACACCGCGGTATTGCTCGGCGAAGTGGCCCTGTCTCATGTTAACGGCATGCCCGACAAAGATGAGTTGCGTCTTGAAGGGCCGGGCACCTACATCAGCGGCAACGAAGCGCTGGCCGCTTTTCATGGCCCGGGAGCGGGGCAGTTCGAGTCAGCCGATCACTTCGCCGATGCTACCTCCTGGGGGTACAGGCTACTGGGTCGGTTAGATTACAACAACGCTGTCGGGGCGGTGAACCTCTCCCCCCGGCTCGCCTGGCAACACGATGTGAACGGCGTCTCTCCCGGCCCGGGGGGCAACTTCATCGAGGACCGCAAGGCGGTCACCCTGGGCCTTAATGCCACCTACCAGAACACCTGGGAGGCCGACATCGCCTACACCAACTTTTTTGGCGCCGGTCGCTACAACCTGATCAACGACCGGGATATCATCGCAGCTAATATCAAGTATTCATTTTAGAGAGGGGATATTTTCATGCTGAAAAGAATCCTGGTGGTCATAGCCGCAGCAACGCTGCTTGCCGGCGGTTCGCTTCCAAGTTGGGGCAAAATCACCGCCGAGGAGATTGCTCGGCTGGGGCAGGACCTGAC
>CALZIZ010000547.1 GCA_945787465.1 uncultured Desulfuromonadales bacterium | reverse complement strand
GAGCAAGGAATTTACCTCGGGCCTCGATGCCCGGTTGTCTTTGCAGAGCTCGCGCAGCAGCGGCAATCTCGGCCAGAGCGTACGCAACCCCGAGTATGTCAGCGCCCTGGTCCTCGACCTAAGCCAGCCGCTGCTGCGGGATTATGGCTCCAGGGTCAATACCGCCGACCTGCGGGTTGCCCGGATTCAAAGCCGGCAGGCGTTGCTTGGCTATGTCGATCAGGCTCAGCGTATCGCCGAAGCGATCGAAGTCGGCTATTACGATCTGGCTCAGGCCATAAAGAGTTACGGCTATCGTATTGAATCGCGCAACCTGGCGCGCGAGCTTGTCGAAGGCAACCGGGAAAAGCTCGAGGCGGGCATTATCCCTGTCTCCGAACTGCAGGAAGCGCAGACCGCCGTCGCCGCCCGGGACGAGCTGGTGCTGCTGGCGCGGCAGCAGGTCGAGACCGTCGCCAATGGTCTCAAGGATCTTCTGGGGATCATGCAGGACTATCCGCTGAGCCGTAACTTCTATCGCACCGCGCCGCTGCCGGCAACGCAGATGGAATTCCCCGAACTGGAACCCGCCCTGGCCCAGGCCTTGAGCAGTCGTCCCGACCTGAAGGGGACCAGGCTTGCGGTGGAAACCCGGGCCGTGCGTCTCGAGTTCGACCGCAACCAGACCCTGCCAAGGCTCGACCTGCAGGCCACCCTGGGGGTTAACGGGCTTTCCGGGGATCCGGGGGCTGCCGGGGGGTCTCAACGCGATTATGTCGACTCTTTTGATCGCCTGGCTGGGGCCGACGGCTACCAGTGGTTTACCGGGGTCAGTTTCTCCTACCCTTTAGGCAACCGGGCTGCAAAATCCCGGCTCGAGAGATCGAGCCTGGAAAAGCGCCAGGCAATCTATGGCGTCAAGCGGCTGGAGACGACCGTCGAAACCGAGGTCATCAATGCTCTCATCCAGGTCAAACGCAGCCTGGAAAGGGTTGAGGTCGCCGGGCGCTTCGAGGATCGGATCAGCCGGATTACCGCCCTGGCCGATTACAACAAGGGGCTGGCAAGCCTCTACCGGGCCATGGGCAGCAATCTCGAACGGCTCGGCATTACTGTGACAGCTTTTGATGAGGAGTTATCTCATGAGCAAAATTAACTGTCTGCTTCTGGCCCTGGGTTGCCTGCTTCTGGTTCTGACTGGCTGCGGCAATGAGGCCAAGAGCGAGACGGCAGGGCAGGGCGCGCAGCAGGAAAAGGTGACCCATGTGACCCTTGCCACCATCACCGCCAGCGACCTCAAGGAGACCTTCACCCTGCCGGGGACCCTCGAGGCATGGGAGGACCTGACCCTGGCGGCCGAAATTGCCGGGCCGGTGCGCTGGATCGGCCCCGAAGAGGGCCAGCGCTTGACCCAGGGGCAGGCCGTGTTGCGCATCGACCCTGAAACCCTCGATGCCCAGATGGCACGCAACCAAGCCGAGTACGACCGTCAGAAACAGCACGTTGAACGGCGCCAGAGGCTGGTGGAGAAAAAGCTGGTCAGCGTTCAGGAGTACGATGATGCCGTGCAGGCTTTCAAGGTGGCCGAAGCCAATCTGCGCCTCTCCCGCGTTGCCCTGCAGAAGAGCACCCTCAAGAGCCCCGTGGCCGGTGTGCTTGATGCGCTGCTCGTTGACCGCGGGGAATATGTTTCTGTCGGTGACCCCGTTGCCCAGGTGGTGCAGGTTGATCGGCTCAAGGTGCTGGTCGATGTGCCGGAGAAAGACATCCCCTACCTGGAGGTGGGCGATCAGGTGCAGGTAACCCAGGCGAGCATCGACGGACGTCAGGGCGAAACCAGGCGCGGCACCATTATTCATCTGGCCTACAGGGCCGACCCGCTGACCCGAACTTACCGGGCCAAGATCGAAGTCGGTAACCAGGCCATGACCCTGCGCCCGGGGATGATCGTGCGGGTCGAGGCTGTGCGTCGAACCCTCGAGGATGTGGTCGCCATTCCCCTCTACGCCCTGGTCGATCATGAAGGGATGAAGGTGGTCTTTGTCGAAGAGCAGGGCCTTGCCCACATGCAACCGGTCACGGCCGGGGCCGTCATCGGCAAGCAGGTGATCATCCGCGAGGGC
>CALZIZ010000546.1 GCA_945787465.1 uncultured Desulfuromonadales bacterium | reverse complement strand
CATGATGCGCTGGCCCCGAAACAGCCGTGCCTGCCCCGCGATTTCGGCTTCTATGCAGCAATCCTCGCCGTCCCGAAAGACCCTCTGCACCGCCGCCCCGAAGAGCAGGGACATCCCCTCTTCGGCGAGAATCGACTCAAAGATCGTCGTCAGGCGGGGGTCAAACTCTTTCAGGACCCGCTCACCGCGCTCGAGGATCGTCACCTCGGTGCCGAATCGGGCAAACATCTGGCCCATCTCCAGGGCGATTACCCCGCCACCGAGGATGATCATCGACTTGGGAAAGCAGGGCAAATGGAGTGCTGAATAGCTGGTGAGATATCCGACCTCGCTGAGCCCGGGGATGCGCAACACCCTGGGCGTGCCCCCACAGGCGATCAGAAACCTGTCGGAGACGATGATATCGGCGCCGACCAGTAGCTCCCGCGGCGAGAGAAAACGGCCGTGGCCCCGCAGCACCTCGATGAGGGGGTGACCTTCAAGCACCTGCTGGTAATGTTCGCGGCGCAGCAGTTCCACCGCCCGCTGCTTTGCGGCCATCAGCTTCCGGCAGTCGGGAAATCCGGCACTCAGGTTGAGACCGAAATCCTGCCCGCGCTTGGCCTCGAAGTAGGCCTCGGCTTTGTGGATCAGGGTCTTGCTCGGCACGCACCCCCAGTTGACACAGGTACCGCCGAGCTTGCTCTGCTCGACCATCAACACCCTGCTGCCGCGCTCAGCCGCCCGCAAGGCTGCGGCAAAAGCGGTCGTCCCCGAACCCAAAATAACCACATCCCAGGAATTACTCATGATTTTTCGACTCCGCCCTTCCAGGTGCTAAGCATATTGTCCTCAAGCCAGGGATAACGCCCCTCGAGCACCTGGCGGGCGGTCCGGTACGCCAGGGCATCGTCGTTAAAGTAGATCGCTCGGTGCAGCGCCTTGAGGCGCCTGCGGGCCTGACGGCAGAAGAGATCGGCCAGCTCCGTTTCGCCGGGGCGGCTGCCGGGCCCTGCGGCCCAGGCGAGCACGGCGCTCCTCATGGCGAAGAGTTCGGCGCCGCTGTCGACCAGCCTGCCCAGCACCTGCTGCTTTTTCTGCAGCCCCTGCTGGTAGCGCCCCATCATGTGAAACAGGTCCCGCGCCAGACGCGCGGCGGCCCGGTCGACATAGCGTAGGTGAGAGGCGAGGCTGCCGCTCAGCTGCAGCCCCTCGGTTCTGGTAAAACGGGGCAACCACAGGGCGGGATACCAGCCGGCATAGAATTTCGCCGCCCCCAGGTAGTCGATCTTCTGCGAAGTGGCCGAAGCCCCGGCCACCTTGAGGTGCGGATCGAGGGCCTCACGGGCGATGAACAGGCGCATGATTTCGCTCGTCCCCTCGATAATCAGGTTGATGCGGGCATCGCGCATCAACCGCTCCATGGGCATGGCCGGCTCGCCGCGCCCGCCCAGGGAATCGGCGGTTTCGTAACCACGGCCGCCGCGCACCTGCAGGGCCATATCGAGGGAGCGCCACATGGTTTCGGTACAAAAGAGCTTGGCCATGGCCGCTTCGAGGCGAATGTCCATTTCGCCCCGATCAGCCATCGCCGAGGTCAGCCAAGTGATCGCCTCGACCGCGTAGATATTGGCCGAGATCTCAGCGATCTTGGCCGCCACCGCCTCGTGGCGCCCCACCGGGGCCCCCCACTGCTCGCGTTTGTTGGCCCAGTCGACGGCCATCGCCAGGGCCTGCTTCATGGTTCCGCCGCAGGCCGCAGGCAGGGTCAGCCGGCCGGTGTTCAGGGTGCGCAACGCCAGCCGCAGCCCCTCGCCGGGGCCAAGCAGCAGATTTTCCCTGGGTACGCGGACATTGTCGAAACGCAGCAGGCCGTTCTGAATCCCTTTCAGGCCCATGAAATCGCAGCGGTGCTTGACGCTAAGCCCCTTTGCCCCGCCCTCGACAATAAAGGCGGTGATCTCGGGCTGCTCAGCCTCGGGCCCGTTGGTCCTCGCCATGACGATCAGCAGGTCGGCGGTCGGGCCGTTGGTGATCCAGAGTTTTTCGCCGTTGATCAGGTAGGCGGCCCCGTCCTCGACAGGGGTCGCGGTTGCGGCCAGGCGCGGCAGGTATTTTCGCTTCTGCTCCTCGGTGCCGAACATCTTCAGCGGCTGGGGCACGCCGATACTCTGGTGGGCCGAAAGCATCACAGCAGTCGAGGCGCAATGGCTCGACACCAGCTGGATGATGCGATTGTAGTTGATCTGGGACATCCCCAGCCCGCCGTACTCCTTGGGGATCTTGATGCCGAACAGCCCCATCTGCCGCAACCCATCGAGCACCTCCTCGGGGATTTCTTTGTCCCTGTCGATACGGTCGGCATCGACCTTCTGCGCCAGAAAGGTTTTCAGCCTCGCGATGATTTCATCGCCGCCCTGACGGTCTCCTTCGGCCTGCAGGGGAAAGGGAAAGAGCAGTTCGGTCTGCAGCCGTCCCATGAACAGTTCTTTGACAAAGCTCGGCTTTTCCCAAGTCGTTTCCCGCGACGCCTCGGCCACTTCAAGGGAGCGTTTTTCGTCAACACCGGGGTTTTTCATGGCCACCTCTCCTACAATGGAATTGGAATGTTAATTGCTTAAAGAATAACACGAATCCGCTGCGAGGCAGCCTGACGAATTAAACGAAATCCTAATACTTCCCGACGATCGTCCTTGTGAAACCACTGCATCCACCTCCCGCAAGCGGCCGGAAAACCTCAAAAATCATTGCCTTTTTACGGCAGTTATGGTAACCGTGGCAACCTGTTTTGGTTGCTAATGAACAATTTTACAAGGAGTGGTCAAT
>CALZIZ010000545.1 GCA_945787465.1 uncultured Desulfuromonadales bacterium | reverse complement strand
ACCCGCGCCTGAGCCCCGGTAAAGGCTCCCTTTTCATGACCGAACAACTCAGATTCAAGCAAATTTTCAGGGATCGCCCCGCAATTGATCGGGATAAAGGGGCCGTCCTTGCGAAGACTCTGGTTGTGAATGGCCCGCGCAACCATCTCCTTGCCGGTACCGCTTTCCCCCAGGATCATCACCGGGATATCAGCTGTAGCCACCTTACGAATGGTCGCAAAAATCTCTTCAATTTTCACACACTGGCCGAAAATGCCATGCATGCCGCTACCCTGCCCCTTTACGGCAGATTGAAGGCGCCGATTCTCCCCCTCCAACTGGGCCAGATGAAACGCCCGACTGAGGATGACCTTCAATTCAGTCAACTCAATCGGTTTCTGATAAAAATCGTAGGCCCCCAGAGAAACTGCCTTCAAAGCGTTCTCCCGCTCCTCGTTCCCGGAGAGGACGATCACCTTGGTGGAAGGATTTAGTCCCAAAACGGCATCCAGGCATCGCAGCCCCTCGGTCGCCCCATCGGCATCCGGCGGCAACCCAAGGTCCAGTGTCATCACCTTTGGCTGATGGGCCTTAAACAACTCCAAGGCCTCATCAACACTACCGGCAGGGATGACCTTGTATTCTTTGCCGAGCCCCCATTTAAGCTGCTTACGAATTTCGGGGCTGTCATCAACAATAAGTAATTTTTCCATCATAAATAAGAAAGCAGTTGAGCTTTATGGATTGGAAGCAATTTTTCAACAGATTTCAATTCCACGATAATAAGTCTATTAACCAGAATATCAATTCGATAGCCACAGTCTAAAGTTGATGGACTCGCAAAAAGTCATGAGATGGCTAAGCAAAAATTTCGATCTACAAGGCGTAGTTTTTTTTCAGGGGTGAAGGCATACATATGGTATGTCGAAGTCCTGAAAAACCGCTGCAACGCAGTAGATCGGACTTTTTGCGACGCCATCAAAGTTAACCCTCGCTATGTAACCGGCAGAGCATTTTGTGACTCAACCTGAAGGCCTCTATCGGACAACTCAAATGCCAGACATTTCTCATAAGTTGACTCCCAAAGCCCTGGGCCTAACTCTTGGTGGACTCTGATTGCACAACCAATGATTTTTTCGGTAATTGCATTCAATTCAAAAGCATTCATAAACATGAGGAGGCTGTCGGACTTGACGGACCGTAACGAGAAATTGGATGTTCGAGGCCAGATTTTCGAGAATTTGAGAGCGAATAGCAGGGCTATTTGTCGAAAAATGTCGAGAATATGGGCCGATCAGCCGATTTCGCAGTAGGTTCATGTTAAGCCCGACAGCCTCCTAGAGGCAAATAGACAACAAAAGTCGTCCCCTGCCCTTCCCGGCTCTCAACCTCGATCCGCCCGCCATGGGCCTCAATCACCTGTTTGCACTGGTACAGACCGATCCCGAACCCCTTCTTTTTGGTCGTCGAAAAGGGCCTGAACAGGCGCGTGCGAATAAAATCCTGAGACATACCGCAACCGTGGTCATTCACCTTCACAAAAGCCTCGGAACTACCCTGTCCCACCTCGACCAGGATGGCCTCTCCCTGGGGGCTTGCCTCTCGAGCATTGACAACCAGATTAAGAACCACCTTCTGTATTTCAACCGGGTCCATACGAGCCATCACAGGGTTGCCAACGAGCTCTAACCTGTTCCCCCCGGCTAAAGCCAAACCGTCCCTCACAACCTCAAAGAGATCGGCGTCCGACAGATCCAAACTCCCCTTTCCCTCCATGTTTTTCAAACTGGCGATCAGGCCCTTCATCTTGGTCACTGTACTCTCCAGAGTTTCAAGCATGTCATGCTGAAACTCGGGGTCGTCCATGTAGTCTTTGGCATTTTCCACCACCAAAGCCAGATTCGAAACCAGATTTTTCAAGTCATGCATAACAAAGGCCGAAACCTTACCGATAGCAGCCATCTCCTGCGCGGTGGAAAGCTGGGCGGAGAGTCTCTGATTAAGAAGAATCGAGGTGGCCTGCTTTCCCAGAACCTTCATCAAATCGTAATCTTCGTAAAAGAGTTGTTCTCCCACGTTGATTTGGTCTCCCAGAAGAACAAACCCTTCAAGATTTTGACCAAATTGCAGCCCCACTGCAAAGGATGCCTTTTGCTTTTCAAAAAACTCCAGGGCCCCCCAAAGCTCTTCGGAGTGCTCATCCTGTGCATTAAACACCCAGTCCTTAGCCGCAAGCTCCTCGATAAAGGGGTGCTCCTTTAAAAAGGAGTGAGAAGTCTCGCGCATCCCGTAGAATGCTGCTGGACAATACTCCCCCTTATCGCCATCAAACAGGTAAAGACAGGCCCCTTGCAATGCAAAGGTTTCACAATAAAACTGCAGAACGGCCATTTCCTGCTCTTGACGGCTTTGG
>CALZIZ010000544.1 GCA_945787465.1 uncultured Desulfuromonadales bacterium | reverse complement strand
ACTCTCGTAATCATGCTGTTCCTCCAATCGGTGCTCATGCTCAGCGCCATCTACGTGGTCGGCGCCGCGACCCCCAATACTGCCCTGCTGGTTTTGGTTGCCACCTTTATCGGTTTTAACTACGGTACCAATCTGGCCCTGTTCCCCTCCATAACCAAGCAATTCTGGGGGCTGAAAAACTTCGGCATGAATTACGGTATCCTGTTTACCGCATGGGGCGTAGGCGGCTTCGTCCTGAGTCGACTGTCCCAGATGTTCCAGACCCAGACCGGCAGCTTTACCCTGTCCTTTCTCTTCTCAGGGTTCATGCTGATCGCCGGTGCGCTGTTGACTCTGACCCTGCAGAAAAGCCGTGAGGACGAGGTTCTCGAGGAGCAGCTCGCCCAGGCTCGCGCCCAGGCGGAATCAGCCTCTGGTCAATAAGCATATACAAATCTCCGATCTGAAAATGAAGAAAAGCCCCGCCTCGTGCGGGGCTTTTTTAATGGGCAAGAAAGAAAAAATTCGCTACCGGCTCGGTAGCGAACGGGGTTAATGCAACACATAGTTTCTGGATGGTAACCGGCTAAAAGCGTCGTGATCATCTTTGAGCGCAAGGCAGGGGGCTTTGAGGGGGGATAAGTGTTCCATTTTTTTAATTGCTTGGGAGCGTTTCGAAGAGTTTTTCCTGGCATTGAGCTTGCAAAACGAGAAGTTTACTAAACAAACCACCAAACATGGAATCGAGGATGAAGATGAAAAAGAAAACTGTCGGAATGCTGTTTTGGTCGTTAATGGCTATTTTAACAGTGGTCTTTCCTGCCTCAGCTCAGGTGCTCCCTTCGGTGACTGTTGATCAGGCACCGGTTATTGACGGTTCGGGTCTGGATCCCGTCTGGGAGAAAGCCAAAGCATTGACCGTTCAGGACAAAGTTCTCGACAAGGGGATTCAATTGAAGTCGGTTCATACGGCCGACAGCGTTTATTTTTGGCTATGTCCCAATTAACTGTTGAAACACCGGACGACCCAAAGCTTCATTAATACACAAGGCAGGGGTGATCGCGTCTCGGTAGCGCTCAATCAGACGCCGCCAGCCAAGGTAATGTGGCAATGTGGCAAATACTTGGTTGCAACACCGTGGAAGCGACGCATCCAGTTCTTCAGACGACTGTCGTAGGCATTGACGTTCTGGATGTGGAACACGCCGTCCAACACACGCCGGCCCTGATGGACATTAATGGTTTGATGAGTGATGCCTGTTTCCCGAGCGAAAACATCATAGACGCCGGCACCGTCACTGCACAGGATGGCTTCGGAGTCGATCAGTGGGCGCAGGGCCTCCGTGACATAGTCAGAATCAAGTCGCGGCAATACAAAGTCGGCGGTATGTCCACTGCGGTCGCGTACAACGAGCACAGGGATCTGTTCAGCGCTGATGCCGCGCTTGCCAGCGACGCCACCTCGGGCTCGCGCCGGACGCGGCAAATTCCTTTGCCCCTTAAATGATTCGAGAAAAAAGGTCTCATCGGCTTCGACGATACCCGACTCGTGCTCTGCCTGGTGGGCAGTTGGTTGTTGCAAAAACCGATGTCGCCACAAGAATGCTGTGTTTTTGTGGACCCCTACGCGCTGAGCTGCTTGTCGTACCGGCAGGCCGTCAATTAGCGTAACGGCATAGGCACCCCAAGCTTCCCTGTGTCGTAGTCGCGCCAAAGGAGTGCCAGTGAGTGCGTTAAAGGTTCGATAGCACTTGAGGCATCGGTAGCGGGATAGACCGTGGCTCTGCCCCCAGGGCCGGAAATACGGTGATTGGCAGTGCGGACAGCCTTCCGGAGGTTCAATTTCCAGTCGAAGGGATAACGCACCGTTAGACGTAGCCTCTTCGCTAAACCGCCGTCTGGCCTCCTGTCGTTGCCTGGTCGTTAATGTTTCAAACTGGTATATCCAAAGTTTAAAGCCGTTGGCATCCATGACTGCACCTCTTAGATCATTGGCCGGGTACTTCAATCATAGAACTTGCAACAGCTAATTGGGACACAGCCTTCTTTTTTGTGCTGTTTGTGCAAATACATCTGACGGTCGGCGCGAACCAGCAGATTATCGAGGGTGGCTGCCTGGTTCGAGGGTTTGCGCAGCACGCCCAGGCTTATGGACAGCTTGTAGGGGCGGCTTTGACCGTTGTTGAAGGCGTCAATATTTGCTTCAAGCCGCGAGGACGGGGCTTTTTCATCCTCATTGTCGGTGCTGGTTGTGAGGACGACGAATTCATCGCCGCCGAGCCGCGCCAGGATATCGGACTGGCGGAAAGTTGTGCGCAGCACCGTTGCCGCATCGATGATCGCCTGGTCGCCGGCGGC
>CALZIZ010000543.1 GCA_945787465.1 uncultured Desulfuromonadales bacterium | reverse complement strand
TGAGCCTCCGTGTCGACCTCATTGGCCAATTCGACCTCAATCGACTTAAGGGCAAGCAGGGCACGTTTCTTTTCCAGCGCCGCCTTGCGCAGCTCACTGGTCCCCTCGCCGTTGCCCATCAGGGGCAGGCGCAGTTCAAGACCGACAGACCAGGTATCGAACTTGCCATCGGTGACCTCGTCCCAGGCGTCTCCCCTGGAGAAATCGAGCCCGTTAAGACCATAACTCGCTTTCAGGTCGAGCTCTGGCCAGCTCTGGTTTTTGGTGTAAAACACCTTGATTCCGGCCCGCTCCACCCGTTTTTTTGCGGCAAGGTACTCGGGGCGCAACTCAAAAGCTCTCTGCAAAATAACGTGATAGTCGGGTGCGACCTTCTCCACGGCCGGTTGCTCCACGGCTTCGAAAGGCGTGGTGCCAGGGGCAACGGCGACCGAGAACAGGGAACGAATCTTGTTCATGGTCTCTAGATGTTGCTGCTGGGCTGCGCTCAGCAGAGCCTTGCGGGAAACCACCCCGGCCATCGATTCAAGAACCTCGGTTTCAGCCATTTTGCCGATCCGCAACCGCTCGCGATTGTCGCTGAGGATCTGCTCGGCCATTTTGATAGAATCCTCGCGCTTTTTGAGCATTTCCTGGGCCTGGTAATAGTTCCAGTAGGCCACCGCCCCATGACCCAGGGTGCGCATCATCTCCTGACGGTATTCCTGAAACGCCACATCGGCATCAGCCTCAGCCATGTAGATCCCTGCCTTGGTCGTTGAAACACCGGCGTTTTTCAGCAAAGGCTGGGTAATGCTGGCACCGAGGTACATGCTGTATTCCTTATCCTTGTCGGTAAGGGTACGGGTCAGACTATTGGATTCCTCGCGCAGGTTGTAACCGACATTGACTTTGGCTCCGGTCGGCAAAAGGCTCTGCACCGCCGCGTTATAATCCCAACCGCGCTCAGAGTACGTGGTCGTGAAATCCCTGCTGGCCGCCTCCTCGACGGAGTTTTTCTGCCTGTTATCTTCGAACTGATGTCCCACTGGGTCTTCTGCATCTGGATCTGGCGATTTTTTAACAGGATAAGCTCGTACAGCCTGGCGAGGGAGAGGGATGTTATCGGGGGCATCTCCGTGGTTTCGCCGGAGAATTCCGCCAGATCCCCTTCCTCGAGGTCGCTTAACCCCATCGGGTCTGAGGACGAAGAGGAGGCGCCGATGCGATTCCAGAAAAAGGCTTTTTCGAAGTTCAGGCGGCCTTTTTTCTTTTTGAGAAATGGACGCTCAGCATCGACGGAACCCGGCGCCGGCTCGGTTTTAGAGACCTCGGGTGCCAGTTGGTCGACGGCCGACCCTGCCACCCCGGTATCGGGCAACGAGAGCAAAAGCAATACTAGAAGATAGAAATAGCGCATAATTCCAAAATGATAGGCTGGCAATAGAATCTTACACCCGGGGCATCTGTTGTCAGGTAATAGACCTTGCTCCTGAACCGAATCGTTCTCGATTTCTCTTCAGGCCTTCAAAGGCAAGCAGGCTCTTTTAATCAGGAGCACAGGCCGTTTCAGTTTATGGCCAGTTGTTTTGAGTTTGAATCAATTTGGTCAAATCACTACGGGTCAACGCTCTTTGACAGATTCTTTTCAAGCAAGGCCGGATGCAAGAATGTTGCCCAGGTGGCAAAGGGCCAGATGATTTCCCCCCTCTGGCGTGGCCTCACAGATGCTTGCTGGCAAAGCGCGAGCCCAAGGGGGGCGCGGGATGCAGGCCCCCGTGGATCCAGAGGAAAAATGGCAAAAGAAGAAATTTGACCAATGGCCCTGCCGGCCAGGACTACGCCGCAGAGCCGTCGCCTCCTTGGCAGGAAGAGGCGCATTCCTTTTTGGATTGGGTTTTGCAACTAAAAGTCCTAAGTGCCGAAATACTTAAAATGTCTATTGCACCACGGCAAGGATTATGGTTTTCGTTGTTCACCTGAAATGTTCTGGGGGAATTTATTCCATCGCCCCTCCCCGTTCAATCCAACAAATGAAAAAGATCTCTTCAAGTTAGTTCCATTTTCAATATGTTAACCCGTAATCAACGGGCCTTGGCCTTGGCCGTGTCCATCGTTACCTTTGCGGTTCCTCTCGATGCATTCTCGGGTGGGGCCCTGCCATTTCACCAGGGTTGGCAAGCCATGGAGTTCGTTTCAGCATGAAAAAGAAACGCATGTCATTGTTTTGGCTCGACCCCCTTGAGTCACGACTGCTGTTCAGCGCAGACATGGTTCCGCCTCCACCTGAGGGTGGAG
>CALZIZ010000542.1 GCA_945787465.1 uncultured Desulfuromonadales bacterium | reverse complement strand
CTCCTCGCAAGGGCTCTCCAGGGTACGGATAAGCCGCGTCCACTGCTCGGGGGTATCAGGATCGACGAAATGGGTTTTCTTCATCCAATGGGGCAGGGTGTTTATATTGAGCTCCTCCGAGGCAATGACCGGGATAACACAAACCCCTTCCTGTCGGGCCAGACGCCATACCCTCCGGACGATTTAGTAATTGTCCGCCGCCGGAGTCATGACAAGAACCAGATATTCAACCTGCCCGCCGGTGAGGGCTTCATAAATCTGCTGCCACCAGTCCTTGCCACCCTCCATGTCGGCAAGATCCTGCCACAAAGAAAAACCATGCTCCTCCGTCAAACGGCGGTGCAACTCCAGAGCAAATTCCTTTCCGTCTTTCCGTGCGTAGGAGATAAAAATTCTGGGTGCGTCTGTATGGAGCCTTCCAGGCATGGAATGAGGCGGGTTGGTCACGAAAAGGCCCTCCCTGGCATTGAAAAATCAGAAAAAAAATACTGAGACGACACTTATTTTTCTTCTCATGTAGTTTAACCAAGACCTCTTGAAGTCACAAGAGCTTGGATGTTGGAGATGAGTCTGGGGGGGCCCTCTAAAGGGGGGATTGGGGCATCGGCAAGACGCTGTTTTCTATTATTCTAAAGCTACACTTGCTCTATGGTTTTTAAAAATAAGAAACCTGAGAGGTTCCCATACTCTCTGATAACCAATAAAGGATTTAGGGCTGATGCCTCTCAGGGGCCAACTGTCCCAATAGTCATCTCGCATTGAAAAAGGGGGGATTTCTGATGCTCAGATGGGCCTTCCTGCAAACCCTGAATTCTGGGACAACAGTTCGGGGATTACCTTGGAACTTCCAGAGGAAAAGAGTATCTATTGAGGTTCTTCACCTCGGCGTTGGTTTTATCCTTTGGCGATAATTTCGTAGCCCTTTTCAATCTTGGTCTAAAGAATCTTCTTCCCCTGTTCTTCCGCTTCTCTGTCATGGTCAAATAACATGACAATTTCAGAATACCTGCGATTTCCTATTCTACCCCACCGTCTTGTCAGGGTCGGTCCAAATAAGCCTTGCTGAACTTCCAAGAAATGATGCACTCGCAAATTCGTTTTGGCTGCCATGCCCAGAAATTCATCCGGGAGGTCGTTGCCGAAGCGAAATTGGCTGACAAATGTTCTTAAGTGTCCGATCACAGCCTGCAGGTGCTCTTTGACCGTTGAAATATGATCGTCTTGGAGCGATTAAGCGGCTTTTTTACTGCTTATTGGTTGTTTTTCCCTATGGATGTTCAATCCAGTTGCTTTCAGGGTCGCTGCGAGTCTCACCTGAGGCATGCCTCTGACCCGCAGATGCTTGATTCCGGTGATGCGATCCAAATCGGACATGGTTGCTTCGGCACCGGCTCGATAGCGATACCGATCTTTGAACTCTGGTGTCTGTTCCAGTTTGCGCCGTCTGGCCAAGCGTAACGACTTGGCATCGTAGCTGATCGTGCATCGCTTTTTCTCCCGCTTGACCGGACAACCTGATTGCTGGGGACAGCTGTCGCAGACAGTCTTTGCGAAGTGCACGACCATGCCGCCCTGCTTGCCGATCTTTATTCGCTGCGGCAGCTGACCGGCCGGACAGGCGATGATCTCGTCCGTTGCGGAGAACTGGAAATCAGCCAGAGTGATGGCCTGCTCCCGGGTCCCCATGGCAGGAGCGACGACCTCAACGCCTTGTGCTTTGGCTTTTTCGACATTCTCGTCACTGCCGTAGAGGGAGTCCGCCAGCAGCTCGGTCGGGGCCAAGTCTCGCCCCCGGGCGCCCTCGATGGCCGGCAGCAGGGCATTGGCGTCACTTTCATGGGCCGCTTCCACCTTGACGTAGGTGATCAGGTCCGGCTGATCCTTGTCCGGTGAATCCTTGTCCGGTGAATATGTCTCCATGACCTGCATCTGGAATCCTTTCCCCTTGTGGCCGCAATAACCGGCATCGGGGTCGGAGGGATTCTGGAGCGAGTCGGAGGGGACGTCCCGGTTCGGCTTGATGGCGACTTTCGTGCCGTCAGTGCCGTTCTCAACGACG
>CALZIZ010000541.1 GCA_945787465.1 uncultured Desulfuromonadales bacterium | reverse complement strand
GACCACAGGCGCAAATCGGCCCCGGTACGAATTCCAAGATTCAGCATCCGCTTTTCGGTCACCCGTCCTACGCCATGAAAACGTCGGATCGGCAGTTTGTCAATAAACGCCTCTGCCTGCTCGGGCGTGACCACGGTCAGCCCATTGGGCTTTTGAACATCCGAGGCAATCTTGGCGAGAAACTTGTTGTAAGAGACCCCGGCCGAGGCGGTCAGTCCCGTCTCTTCCTTGATCTTCTGCCGGATCTGCTGGGCCACCCAGGTGGCGGACTGGATGCCCTGCTTGTTGTGGGTGACGTCAAGATAAGCCTCATCGATCGACAGGGGTTCGACCAGGTCGGTATATTGATGAAAGATCTCCCTGATCTGCAGGGATACAGTTCGATAGGCGTCGAAGCGGGGGCGGACAAAAATCGCCTGGGGACAAAGCCGATAGGCGCGGGCGCAGGACATCGCCGAACCAATCCCGAATCGTCGCGCTTCATAGGAGCAGGTTGCGACCACACCGCGGCCGTCCGGATCGCCGCCGACCACGACCGGCTTGCCACGCAGCTGAGGGTTGTCACGCTGCTCAACAGCGGCGAAAAAAGCATCCATATCGACATGGATGATCTTGCGCAACTCGCCACCAAGGGATTCTTCCTTTTTTTCTGCGTCAGACATGGCTTGCTCGATAAAAATCACCTGAGGCTCGGCAAGGTGATCAAATTTTTCGTCCAAAATGTCACCCCCTGCAGGAGTTATTTAAGTGAAGGGGAAAACTGCCGAAACATGATGGCAACACTTGAACCATAACCTGCCCCTTAGCCTACCAAAACGAGCTAAAAGAAGTTCACCTTTCCAACATCTATCATGCAAGGAGGTCAAGATGAACGAGAGCCAGCCAAATCAGGTTTTTGAGCGAATTATTCGGCCTAAAGAGATTAAGGCCATTACCGGCTTGTCCAATACGACAATCTGGAGAATGGAAAAAGCAGGAACATTCCCGAAACGAATCAAGCTCTCCGCAGGTGCCGTCGGTTGGTTGTATTCGGCGGTTGCCACCTGGATGAAAACAAGGGAATGCGAAAAAAAATAGAAAAAAAAGAAGCCCAATTTGGGGGTGCGAAATTTTGCAGAGGGGAACCCAGAAAGGAACCCAAAGGGGGTTTTTACAAATAAAAAGGGTTAGGCAAATCGCCTAACCCTTTGAAATCCTTGGAGCGGGAAACGGGATTCGAACCCGCGACCTTCAGCTTGGGAAGCTGACACTCTACCACTGAGTTATTCCCGCTAATTGAGATCCGGATGAGTTATTCCCGCTAATTGAGATCCGGATTATAGGGAGGCCCCTGCCCTTTGTCAACGTTTTTATTTGCCCATTTCAAAAGCAGGTTACGGGCGTCTTTATCTGTGCTGATCTGGCCGAGGATTTCCTGCTGGCGCACATTTTCCAGTGCCGCACCGAGCATGGGACCTGGTGGTATTACAAGTAGTTTTGCCACCTGACGGCCATCGAGCAGGTCGGGTATTCTGCCCTGCGCCGATAAGCTGAGATAATCGGCCAGCACCTGTGCCAACAGCTCGACCTTCACCTTGCCTGGATGAACAAGGGCCCCCAGAAAAAGCAGACAGTCGACTGGGCTGGGGCCAAGGCCTTCGGCCCACAGGGCTCTGCTCCTTTGTCGATCGGGCAGCGTGGTCAAGGACAGCAGCAGGTCCGGCTCAAGTTGGTACAGGCAGGCAAGCGAACGCGCATTGCTGCGACTCAGGCGCAGCTGTTTGTTGGACAGGGCTTCGAGATCCTGCGGCTGGTAGCCCCTTAAAAAGGCGCAAAGCTTAAGAAACCCAACGCGGGAAAATCCATCCTCAAATTCAGCAGCAAACAGATTGCCGATCCCTCCGCTTGTATCCTCCTGGCTAAGTCGTACAAGCCCGTTTTCAAGGTTTACTGTCTCAACCAACCCCGGAGTAAGGTTTAGTCCGAAAGGACTTGGTCCAAAAATTGTTTCAATCAGCCCCGGGGTGAATAATAGCTTGAGGCCATAATGCCCTTGCGCTGAAGAGAAGATCAGGGCGAGTTCTGTGCGGACTCTCTCGGGAGCAACCTGGGAAACCTTCTCCACTGCCTGACGCATCAACTGTAAGGTCTGATCTTCCAGGTGATACCCGAGGGTAGTGACCAGCCTGATCCCGCGCAAGACCCGCAAGGGATCATCGCTGAAGCTGCTG
>CALZIZ010000540.1 GCA_945787465.1 uncultured Desulfuromonadales bacterium | reverse complement strand
ATTTACCAGCCTATCAATGCCGTCTGCGGTCGAAGATAACTTATTGCCAATATTATCCAGGTCGAGTTCATTCAATGCAGTGATGGCGGTATCAAGGGTTCGCTCTATTTCTTGCATATCCGAGGGTATGGTCGGAATCTCCAGAACACTGGTGTCTGCGTTGACCTGCCTGACAGGGGTGTTCGGAAGAAAATCGAGCTGGACCATTAATTGCCCGGTTACCAGGCTCTGCATTTGCAATTGGGCTCTGAGGCCATGTTCAATCATACGGTCCATGAATTTTCGCTGCTCGGTAGCAGTGAGGACTCTTTTCGTATCGGGGCCTCCGGAGGCCTGGGAAAATCTCTCCGGTTCAATCTCTATATAAACTGGGATCCGAGCCGAAAGATCCTCTCGGTCAAAGAGTACCTTGATGTCGGTGACCGAGCCGATTCTCACCCCCCTGAAGTTCACGGGGGCGCCAGCCGTGAGTCCTTTTACAGAACCTTCGAAGTAGAGGACGAAGGGCCTGCGTTCAGTGAGAAACTTTCCGCTGCCAAAAAACAGAACCCCGGCAACAGTTAAGGCAATCGCGCCCAGGACAAAGGCACCGATGATGGTTGGGTTGGCCTTTTTGCTCATGACTCACCTCGCGTGAGAAATTTATGCACCTTCGGATCCGGCGGGTCAGCCAGCAGGCGGTTGGGATCCCCCTGGGCGATCATGGTCTTAGTATCTGGGTCGAGAAAGACCGAGTTGTTGCCAATGGCAAATATGCTGGCCAGTTCATGGGTGACGATCACCACGGTGGCTCCGAGACTTTCCCGCAGTTCAAGGATCAGATCATCCAACAGCCGAGCGCTGACCGGGTCGAGGCCCGCCGAGGGTTCATCGAAAAAGAGAATTTCGGGGTCGAGCGCCATGGCACGGGCCAAACCGGCGCGCTTTTGCATGCCGCCACTGATCTCCGAGGGGTAATAGTCCTCAAAGCCGGCCAGCCCGACCAGTGCCAGCTTCAACGAAATGAGCTCCCGCACCTGACTTTGGCTCAAATCGGTGTAGGTCTGAAGGGGCAAAGCCACATTTTCCGCCAGGGTCATGGAGCTCCACAGCGCACCGCTCTGGTAAAGGACTCCGCAGCGGCGCATAAGGCGGTCCCGATCCTCGGGTTCTGCTTCCCACAAGCTTACCCCCTCAAAAAAGACCTGGCCTTTCGCAGGGCTTTTCAGTCCGACAAGGCCCGACCAATGGTAAAGGTCAGATCCCGCTGAATGACGAAATCGCCGTAGGCCATGGTGAGGTCGCGCACGCTGATATGAGCTGCCGGAGTTTTGGAGTTTTTCTCGCTCATAATCCTCAGATTCCGATGACGTGAAACATAATGGTTGTGATCGAACACCAGATAATGATCCAGACGATCGCCGTCACTACCGCCGAGGTGGTGGCCTCGCCGACGGCCGAGGCGCTGCGGCCGCATTGCATGCCGCGGTGGCAGCCGGCAATGGCGACGATGATTCCATAAATGGTGCTTTTAAATATACCGACCCAGAAATGGACCAGCGGCACCGCCTCCATGGTCTGGTTAAAATACTGGGTGGGAGTGATGTCGAACAACCCAATGCCGACGATTGCGCCACCCAGAATCCCCATAAGGTCGGAATAAATGCAGAGCAGCGGCATCATCAGGGTCAGCGCGATCATCCGGGGCAGCACCAGAAAGTCCATCGGTGAGATGCCGAGGGTTTTCAGGGCGTCGATCTCCTCGTTGACCTGCATGGTGCCAATTTGGGCAGCGTACGAGGCACCGGTTCGCCCCGCCATGATGATGCCGGTCATCATCGCTCCCATTTCCCTGGCCATGCCCAGGCCGACCAGGTTGGCCACATAGATCTGGGCTCCGAACATCGCCAGTTGCACGGCGCCGATAAAGGCCAGGATCAGCCCGACCAGAATGCCGATCAAGGTGACTATGGGCAGGGCCTGGGCGCCGGTTTCCTGGACAAAAAGCCACAATTCCGAGGGGCGAAACCGGGCTTTGCCGAGCAAAAGCCGTCCGAAGCTAAGAACCAGCTCGCCGACAAAAGAGAGCGTTTCTGTCATCGTACCTTGCTGTTCGATGGCTCGCTTGCCGATTCGTGCCAGAAAGGATTCGCGCTTTATCTCCCGTCGCGCCCCTTTGCGTTCGGGGACCGCGGTGGCGAGATCGAGAAGCCTTTGGACTCCGGAGGGAAGGCCGCTCTTATCCACCCTGACCTGACTCTGTGTGCATTCTTCATTGATTTTGAGCAGAAAGGTGAGCAGTCCCGAATCCCACTCGGTTACCTCGGAGGCATCAAAGGTCAGTCGCGCGGGCGGTGGCCCAGCGGCGAGCGCGCTCCGGAGGCCCTCGAGACCAGGTAATTCAGCCTCGATTGTCCAGGCCCCCTGCAGTTCCACCAGAAGCGAGTTATCCGCTGCCCTGTTGATGCTCAGGCCGGTTTGTGGTGGAGACATATCGGCTGTGTGTTTGGTGTCGGCCATTTCTGCTAATGGT
>CALZIZ010000539.1 GCA_945787465.1 uncultured Desulfuromonadales bacterium | reverse complement strand
ACACCATGCTCGAGTGGTATCGCGCAGGGGTTGACTACCATGCATTGATGGACGAATGCGAGGCGCTGCTGCGCCAACTGGTCCAGAAGGAGAAGTTGCACTGGCAAGGCAAAGCCATTGCCCTGGCCTCGCCCTGGGAGCGCCTCAGCGCCGCCGAAGCCTTTTCCCGCTACGCCTCCATCAGCCTTGAGCAGGCCCTTGCCAGCGGGCGATTTGACGAGATCATCGCCCTTGAGGTCGAGCCCAACCTCGGGGTGGGCCGACCGACCTTTCTCATCGAATACCCTGCGGCCATGGCCGCTTTGGCGAAAAAAAAATCAGACAATCCCCGGGTCGCAGAGCGCTTTGAACTCTATATCGCCGGGATGGAGCTGGCCAACGCCTTCAGCGAACTGACCGACCCGATCGAGCAGCGCGAGCGTTTCGCCGCAGAAGAAGCCGAACGTCGCGCCGCAGGCAAATCGCCCTACCCCACCCCTGAAAAATTTCTGAGCGAACTTGCCGCCATGCCCGAAGCGGCTGGCATCGCCCTCGGTGTCGACCGCCTGGTCATGCTGCTCACCGACGCCAACAGTATCGATGATGTTGTCGCTTTTACCCCCGAAGACCTGTGACAGCGTTCTACTCCAACCCCACCGCCAGTGTCCACATCCTTCCGCACGCCCCCCTCTCTCCCATAAAAATCTTCCGACCTGCGACTAAAGCCATATCGCCGACTTTCAAGAAAGAATCAGCGATAACGCGGAAAAACAAATAAAAACAAGCCTTGAGAAAGTTTTAAAGATATGCCCCTGGGCGCCTGGCGGCGGCGTCGAAGCCGCCCTTCCAACAAAAAATCCCCGAAAGCGAAAAGCACCTTGATTTTCTGGAACAGTGTTTGCTAAATTCCTTCCACAAGAAAAACACTCGAACATATAAGTGCCCGAGTGAGCCGCTCAAGTCACTTTTCTACGAAGACTCAGAAGGGGCAATGAGCAAAGCCCCGCTTCAAAGGAGACCATCATGCAAGGTATTTTTGTCTTTTTTGCAACCCTGGGAAGCCTGGCCCTGGCCGTCCAACTTGGAGGCTATCACCTCTACAAAATCAACCCCCAGCATAACAAGTAAGCAACCCGGCAGTAAAAGCCGGCATGCCCTTCAGGTAACAGGTTGTTAGCCCAGGGGCGGAGCTTGATGCTCCGCCCCCCCTAACGATGATTCGGATAAGCCACCCGCGCGCCGTCAGGGCTGCGCAATACCAACTCTTCGCCGGTTTGCAGAAGATGGCCGGGCAACAACGGCACCTTCCCTTTGCCCCCAGGCAGATCAATCACATACTGGGGGATCGCCATCCCGGGGCCTCGAGCCCCTCTTCAACCTGAGTTCGAAAATGCCCGGTGCCGGCAGTCAGATCCATCTGATGCAGGTAATAGGGCCTGACCCGGATTTTCAGCAACCCCCGCATCAGCTCAAGCAAGGTTTGCGCGTCGTCGTTGACCCCGCGCAGCAGCACCGTCTGATTGCCAAGGGCGACACCTGCGTCGGCAAGCCTTGCACAGGCAACCTCGGTCTCGGGGGTAATCTCCCGGGGATGGTTGAAATGGGTGTTAATGTAAAGAGGTTGATACTGGCGAAGCACCTCGCAAAGCCCCTCGGTAATCCGCTCAGGCAGTGTAACGGGCACCCTGGTGCCGATACGGATGATTTGAACATGGGGAATCCGCCGCAGTCGATCGAGGATATCCTTGAGCAGCAGATCTGACATCAACAGGGGATCGCCGCCGGACAGGAGAACATCGCTGATCTGCGGGGTCGCAGCGATATAATCGATCCCGGCCCGCACCTCGTTAAACGACACCCGCATGCTGGGGCAACCGACCTTGCGCTTACGGGTGCAGAACCGGCAATAAGTTGCGCAGGTTCCTGAAACCAGAAACAAGGCGCGATCTGAGTAGCGATGCACCAGGTTCGGTACCGGTGAAAGGTTCTCTTCATTTAACGGGTCTTCGGCAAGCCCCTCCTCTGAAAGCTCCCTGGGGTCGGGCACGCACTGGAGCCAGATGGGATCGCCCGGTTCGCGGATCAGCCCCAGGTAGTGGGGGGTGATGCGCATCGGGTAGCGCTCAACGACCGCTTCCAGAGCTGCGACATCGACGTCAAAATGCTGCGCCAACTGCTGAGGAGTGGTGATACTTTGCTTGAGGCGTTGCTGCCAGAGGTCCATGGATCGATTCTACTTTCTTAGTGGAAACAAAATTCTCTTTTTGCCGCGAATTGCACGAATGGACACGAATAATAGCCATTGAAAGCTGCAGGTTGGGTTGAGGAACGAAAGCCAACAGTGC
>CALZIZ010000538.1 GCA_945787465.1 uncultured Desulfuromonadales bacterium | reverse complement strand
CAGACAAGGAGAATTCCTATGATCGAAGGACTCTGGACCGGTGAGTGGGAATGGGAATCGAAGGCCTTGAAGGTCGAGAAGCATGGTGCTGGAGTGTTTTACTTCAAAAGGGGGCGGATCTACGGGGGGGATGCCAGGTACTATTATTCGGGCGAGTATAAGCTGCAGGAGGCCAGGATTACAGCGGTTTTCACTTTCACTCACTATAGCGGTGAGCGAATGGAACTCCTCGGCAACCTCGACGAAGGGCAGATCAGTCTTTCGGGGGAGGTCACGGCGCCTAACATGAAACTCGCCGGGCAGATCGGTTCTCCGGCAGTTCTGCAGTTCAGGGCGAAATTGACCAGGAGGGGCGATCTGTGAAGCAGGTTTTCGACCGTCCCTATCAAGTTAAACAGATCGAGCGGTCAGCCTGGGTCTTTTTGCATCTTGTCCAGGTAAGCGTCGAGTTCCTGGACGCTGGAGAAGATCTGCTGGGTCGGCAGGGCGTTGATGATCTCGAAGACCTTTTTTATCTGGGGCTGCAGGTTGAGCATCATCACGTTGCCCTCATGCTCTTTCATCAACTTCTTGGCCTTCAAAACCACCCGCACCCCGGCGCTGCTGATATAATCGAGTTTCTCCATGTCGAACACGAGGGTGCCGGGAGACTCTTCGAGAATGGCGCTCACGTTATTTTCGAGCATCTGGTAGGTGTTGGTGTCCAGGGAGCCCACCGGGGAGAGAATGTAAACTCCCGGGGCTTTCAGCTTGGAACTGACAGTGAGGGACATGACTCCTCCTAGGGGGTTGGCGAGTTGCGGGTTGTAAGACTCTTTTCGATGGTCAGGATATTTAAGCCCTTTTCCCGGCGGTAGGTCAGGCTGTCGCTGAGCATGTGTTTGAGCAGAAAAATCCCCAGCCCGCCGATATGTCGCTCTTCAAATGGCTGTTGCAGGTCCGGATCGGGCCTCTCAAGTGGATTGAAGGGCTGTCCGTCATCTCTGACCTCAATTTCCAGTTTCCCGGCTCCAAGCCTCAGGCGTATTGTCAGGCTCTGCTCGCTGCCTGGCTCGAAGCCGTGCCCGATGGTGTTGGAGACGACTTCCTCGAGGGCAAACTTCACCTCATGGACCAATTCCTGAGGCAGGTCAGCCTCCTGGCCGAAGCTCTCTATGGCCTGCTTCATGACGTCAATGTCGCCCAGGCTGTTTTTCAAGGCGATGGTTATTTGCTTCACTCGAAAAACTTTCTTTGAGTCACCCTGCTCGTTCAGGGTAAAAAAAGTTTAACCCCTTCGGTATGACAGTCAAGAACGGGCAAGCCTCCCGCTGGCTTCAGGGCGGTTGAGCTTGTCCGGTGGCCTGATAAACTGAAACTGAACCAGAGCAGTTGACCGGAGAGTGGCGCTCCAACGTGTCAAATATCGCCAATCATGCCGCCGGAACCTTTGTTTTTGATGCGGGGAGAATCCATGGCGGCAACACCACTTATTACTACACTGGCCGGTATCGCGTGGAGGACACCCAGGTTGTTGGAAACCTGGAGTTTTTCCATTTCAGCGGCGACCCCATAGGCCTCCTTGGTTATGCCGAGCAGGGTTGCCTCGAGTTCCAGGGTACGTTTGCCGGAACCGGTATGGAGCTCAGCCTCAGCCTGAAGGAAAGTGCCCTGGTCAAATTGAGCGGGGTTCTCATCAAACGGATGAATCTGGGTGAGGAGCCAGATGCCGCGTTTTGGGCGATTTCTGATGACCTGACGTGAGTATTGATGGTCTCGGGGGCAAAAAAACCGGCTTATGTGGCCGGTTTTTTACTTTTGACGTGAAATCCAGGACCCCTTTGTTATGCTGAATGCAGAACTTGGATGTCTCTGTCGCCGCTCTAATCATTTTGCCCCTGCAAAGCCTCAGGAGGACGAAAAATGAAAAAGTCCACGCCATTACTCGGATTGCTACTGCTAGTTTCGGCCCTGCTTCTTATCGCCGGTTGCGCGGCGCATAAAATCGAAAAGGCCGAGTTCTCAGGGTTCCTCGGGGACTACAGCGGACTGACCATGGGTACCGAAGAGCAGGCTGTCATGGTGTACCGCAAGCCGGGTGTTGACCTCAAACCCTATTCCCGGGTGATGCTGGACCGGGTGGTGATCTGGCCGAACCCTGATTCTGAATACCAAGGCCTCGATCCTGACGAACTCAAAGAGCTGTCGGATTACTTCAACCAGGCCCTGGTTGATGCCCTCAAGGACGGTTATGAGCTGGTTGATCAACCCGGTCCCGGGGTGATGCACATTCGGACCGCCATCACTGATGTAGTGCCGGGCAAACCGGTTTCGGGCACCCTCTCGAGCATCATACCTGTGGGGATGGTTATTTCCGGAACCAAACGGGCCGTTTCCGACACCAGTATCGGGGTCGGCCAGGCAGCCGTCGAGGTGGAGATCCTCGATGCGCAAACCGGCGAGCGTTTGGGCGCCGCCGTCGACCGCCGGGCCGGCGGGCAGCGGGCCTTCAAAGGCAAACTGGTCGATGCCAAGGATGCTTTCGATTACTGGGCTAAGCGAATCCGCCTGCGCCTCGATCAGGAGCGGGGGGTGTAAGTAGTCCCTTGGTCGGCTGGGTTTTCGGTGGGAATCAGGAGGCCTCGCAAAGGGGTCCTGATTCCTCCTGATCTCGGTGCTCCTGCTGGCCCCACTGGCACATCAGTTCCAGAATCGGCACCAGGGTCAAGCCTTTTTCAGTCAGCGAATACTCCACCCGGGGTGGGACTTCAGCGTAGACCTCGCG
>CALZIZ010000537.1 GCA_945787465.1 uncultured Desulfuromonadales bacterium | reverse complement strand
TCCTCGGCCAGCTCGAAAGCCGCGTCAACGTTCCGGGGATTGCGGGAATCGAGATACTCTACGTTGACGCCAAGCTTGTCCTGCGGAAAGCCGATTTCATGCGCAAAGGTGTAGATCCGCTCCCAAACCCCCAGCAGGTATGAGATAGAAGCCTCCCGCATGCTCCGCGCCCCCCGCAGCAGGCGCTCCACGTCCGCCGGAAGGTAGACGCCCAGGGTTTTCTGGGCGAAAACCAGGTCCTTGGAACAGACGAAGGGGGAGAAGGTAAGGAAGATCTTGGGCATCTCATTGGGCTGCAGCCGCCCCACCAGGTCCAGCAGCAGGCAGCACATCCACTCGCTCTCGTAGAGGATCTGGGTGGAAAAGAAGGAGAGGCCGAACTCCCGGACCTTTCTCACGATCCGGTCCACCTCGTCCACGGAGGCTGGCCTGGCAGCGAAATACCGACGCCTGGTCGGGATGATGACCCCACCGCACCCAAAATCCTTCTGACGCGCGATCCTGGCAGCATCGCCGACCTGCAGGGCCCCCTCTTTGTAGCGCTTTTCGCTGGAGTCAGGTCCGACCAGAAAGATGGACTTACAGCCCAAGGCCTCCGCCTCGGCCAGCCACCTCTCCAGTTCCTCCCTGGTGCAGGAGACGGAGACTTTGTAGAGATTGACCGGCTTCGCGGTCAATTCCCTAAGCCAGCCGGCAAATTCATCCGCGGGCACCCGCTCTCGCTTGCGGCTGAACTCGCCCTCATCCTGGATGTCGGGCACGCTGAGGGCCTGAAAGGCGTGGTAACAGGAAAAACTGAGGCGAAGAACGTCGTAAGCCTTGTCCCGATCGGACAGGGAGGGCGGACAGGCTTCCAAGATAACCCGGGCCTTGAGGAGGGAGGGAAAGGTACCCCCCTCCGGTTCGGGGCGCGGGGCACGGGCCAGCTTCTTTTTGTTGGTTTCGGAATGCGATTTCATGTCGGCAGAGTCCTTATTGGAACTCTAAACGGGTTGGAGGCTTCGGGCCGGAGTGCTCCAACCAACAGCTCAGGGATGCTTTCCCACCCGAAAACCCAAGGGTTGTAAAACCAATTATCACATTACCACCTGCCGTCAACACCCTCCATCCCCCATCACAAAGAGGCAAGGGAGATTTGATGCGCTATCCGATCTGGCGATCAGAATGACCCCTGGAAGTTGTCGTAAAAGTCAGGGATAGGGAGACACAGGCGAAGTAACCCTTTCCCCCCTGTCTGTATCAAGGATTCTCCAGGTCCATGACCCGGATGCAGGTGTGAATCATCTGGAATTTCATTGCCGCAACCTCCTTTGGATTTCTCATAATCAGTGTTTGCCATCTTAGGCCGCCACCTAAAGGGTCGGCCTCAGTGGGGACTGGTGCCATGCTTGCAATTTGGGGATTTAAAAAATGCACCTTAATCTCTTCTTGACAGTTGGTAGGCGGAAGTTACGGTTTCTATAGGGACGAGGTCGTTCTTCTCTTCTTGACAGTTGGTAGGCGGAAGTTACGGTTTCTATAGGGACGAGGTCGTTCTCCTAAAACAAGGCCATTGGCAGCCGGTTACTCTTCCCTCTTCGGGTTTGGCCAATGACCGCACGGGTTGGCCCTTCTGGTATGGACAAGGAAAAAAACATTTTTGTTGTCGGTCTGGACAATTTCAATCTGACCCTGATGCAGCGGCTCAAAAACGGGGGGCCCTACAGAATTCATGGGCTGATTAACTACGACGAGATTGTCCACGCGGAAAAATACCCTGTGGAAAGGCTTTTGCGCGAGGCAATAGAGGCGCTGCAGTCTTTCGACGGAGCCATCGATGCGATCGTTGGTTACTGGGATTTTCCGACCAGCACCATTCTTCCTCTGCTGCGCCGGGAATTCGGCCTGCCGGGCCCCTCACTGGAAAGCGTCCTCATGTGCGAGCATAAGTACTGGAGTCGCCTCGAGCAGCGCAAGGTGGCAGCCGCGTGCACGCCGAAATTCACCGTGGTGAACCCCTTTGCAGAGCCTTCGCCGGCGAAGCTCGATCTGGAATATCCCTTTTGGCTCAAGCCGGTCAAGTCCCACTCCTCCCACCTGGGGTTCAAGGTGAGCAATGCCAAGGATTTGCGGCAGTCCCTCGCGGTGATTCGCGAGAATATTTCCAGGATCGCCGAGCCTTTCAACTACATCTTGGCTCAGGCGCGGCTTCCTCCCGAGATCGCTGCAGTCGACGGGAATTTCTGCGTCGCCGAAGAGATCATCTCTTCCGGACGGCAATGCACCGTGGAGGGCTATGTCTGCCAAGGGGAGGTCGTCGTCTACGGGACGGTCGATTCGGTCCGGGAGAGGACCCACCGCTCAAGCTTCGCCCGCTATCAGTACCCGTCGCGATGGCCCGCCAGGGTTCAGCAAAGAATGACCGAGGTGATCCGGAAGGTCATCTCACACATCGGCCTCGACAATACCCCCTTTAACGTCGAGTTTTTCTGGAATGCCAGGACCGATCGGATCTGGTTGCTGGAAATCAATACCAGGATATCCAAGTCGCATTGCCCGCTTTTTGAAATGGTCGATGGCCAGTCGCACCAGAAGGTGATGATCGA
>CALZIZ010000536.1 GCA_945787465.1 uncultured Desulfuromonadales bacterium | reverse complement strand
CAGGGGGCGCAGCGTGGTCGTGTCACTTGTGATCTTGCCCAGGAGGCTGTCCGACAATCCATGACCGGCTACAAACCCAGCTGCTTGGCCCATATTTCAGCTCCTTTTCGGCCCATAGCTACGGCTATGAGCTCTCGAACGAGCCAAAATCTGTTCTCAAGCTTCTGGGTTTTCGCTTCGGCCCTTATTGTCGGACAGCCTCCCAGGGAAATTGCGCGGAAGTCTTCGGGAGATTAGAATACGACTAAAGGGCATGCCGGTGGGAGTTCGTTGATCATCTTTTTCGTTTCGCGCTTGCCGCATAAACGCTTGTGACAAACGGGCCAGGCAAATGCCTGGCCCGTTTGTTGTCAGGTTGTGCTCAGTCTTTTATTTTTCCGGTGGAATCACCACGCAGCAGATGAATTCAACGCGTCGGTTCTGCTGCCGGCCTTCCTTTGTATCGTCACTGGCAATAGGCCGCTCTTCGCCGAAACCGCGCGGATGTAAATGAGAGCTTTTCACCCCGAAGTTTTGCACCAGGTAATCCACCAATGCAACGGCCCGGCGCTTGGAGAGCCCTTTGTTGTAGTTGTCGTCGCCGATCCGCCTTGTCGAAATCAAATTCAATCCGCAGGGTGTACTTCACCGCACAGCCGTTCTCGTCCACCACAACGCCCGGTATGGTGTTGGGGCACTTGTCACGGTCGTCGGTGACGCCGTCTCCGTCGCTATCCCTGGGGGCCGGAGCCGGAGCTGGTGCAGGAGCGGGCGCCGCAACCCTTTTCTGGGTGAGGAAGACTTTTTCAACAAAACTCGCCATCCCGGCTTGAGACGAAAGGGCATTGGCGTTTGTGGCAAAGCCGCACTGTCCTGCCTGGGCGATTTTCTCCAGCAGTGCCCGACCTGCGGCATCGTCTCCGATTTGGACGGTGTAAGCGCAGATGTCAGCGCCCATCTTACCTTTGAGGGCTTCCATGGCGGCCGGCGCTGCGTCCATCTGCAGGCCGTCACTGACGATAATAATCGCGGACTTGCCGATGTCGCCTTTCATCAGGTCGCTACCCGCAGCTTCGATCGCCTGGGGCAGGGGGCTGGTCCCGCCGGCAGACTTGACACTGTCGAGACCGGCCTGGAAACCACTCTGGGAGTGTTTTGCCATCCCATAGACCAGTTCGGTCGTCTTGGAGGACTGCTTGTCGCTGTGTCCGAAAGTGCGCAGGCCGCTGTTGACGGCCAGGCCAGACGGAAGGCTGCGGTTGATGCTGCTGACGAGATTCTTGGCGGCAAGCAGGTCCTTCTGATTGTGCAGGCCCATGGTCATCGATGCATCCAGAATAACCTGGGCATTGGTCAGCTTCGACTCATACTGGCCGCCGGGAATAGCAGCCGGGGTAAAGGACATCGGTTGCATCATGTCCTGCCTGCCGGCGCAACTGGCCAACAGGGCACTGGACAACATAAGGACAAGCATTCCAAGAACGGGTTTTTTCATTTTTTAGCCTCCTTGATCAAATTTATTGACCATATTTCAATAATGGATTGCCGGATTCCCTAAAAGATGGTGCGGCAATCGGCTTTGCAGAAAACCCCTGGGGGCTGCCAATAAATGTTTAACAGAAAAAATGTTGCCAATAAAGGTTAGCATTCAAACTCAGGTTGTCAAAACAGACAGATACGATTTTTTTTTGGAGAAGGGGAGGTAGGCCGTAGGCCCGTTTTGCTGCCTTTTTAGCGAGGCTGTGCGACGGAGAGTCCCTTGCCACATTAATAAACCGCGAATCCAAATTCGAGATGGCAGTTTTTTCTTTCCTGAAGAAGCGGAGTTTAAGGATTGTGAGTTTGGGGTATCATAATAGAGAACAACAGCGATTCAAAAAATGGCCAGCAGCACCCGATGCCATCATTCCAGCCTGCAAGGAGGGCAAGAACATGAATTTACCGACCGAGAAAAACTTCAGGCCTGTTGCTCGCCTTTGGGGGTTTCTGGCAATTCTGTCTATGGTGGCCAGTCTTTTTCTGCCGGCAACCTCCAGCGCCGCCACGGCAAGGCCTCCAGCGCCGCCACGGCAAGGGAAATCGACGTCAGCGTAGACGTCGCCCTGGAGCTTTTTTACCAGGAGGTCAAGGGCGCCAGGGAGTTCGCCCAAAACGCCAAGGGGCTGCTGGTGATGCCCAGGGTGATTAAGGCCGGGTTTGTGATCGGTGGCGAATACGGCGAAGGGGCCTTGAGGGTCGGCGGGGCGACGGTGGACTACTACAACATCCTTGCCGGCTCCTTCGGTCTGCAGATCGGCGCCCAGGCCAAGGACGTCATCATCGCCTTCATGACCGACCAGGCCCTGCGGCAGTTTCGGGACAGTGAGGGCTGGGAGGCCGGCGTCGACGGCAATATCGCCATGATCGATATTGGGGGCGGTCAGCGCATCGATACTACAACGGTGAAAAGCCCCATCGTCGCTTTTGTCTTTGGCGTCAAGGGACTGATGGCCGATGTCTCTTTCAAGGGGGCAAAGTTCACCAGGCTGAAAAAGTAGCTCCTGTTGCACCAGGTCTGGAAGGTCTTTTTCTGGCGGGTTGCTCTCTGTTAAATCTCTGGTACGTTTATTAGAGGATTTTATCCAGAGCTGGTTTTTATCGCCACCATGCTCATCGCCAACCTTAGGCAGAATCGGCTTTAAAGGAGGTGTCACACCATGGACTGGACGGTCATCGGGGAAAAAAGGTTTTTCGCCACTGCGGTTGTTTTTCTGAGCGTTCTAGCCCTGCTGGTCGCTGGGCCGGCGCTGGCCCAGGAAAGTGACCTGGCCATCGCCGAGGAGGCAGGGCTTCAGAAAGGGGTGATCGGCCTGGGGGTTGGGATGGTACCGGACTATGAAGGTTCCGACGATTATGAAGCCGCTCCCCTGATTCAGGCCAGGTACAATTGGGGCAACGGCATGTTTGTCTCCCTGCTGGGCAACTCTTTGCGGTTGAACCTGGTGCCGGACAAGGATTTGCACGCCGGACTGGTTGTCCGTTATCGAAAAGAGCGGGACGATGTGGACAGCGACAGGGTTGATCGGCTGGAAAAGGTGGACGCGGCGACTGAGGTCGGCGCCTTCGGTTCGATCAAGATTGACCGCTGGAGCTTCATGCTTACCGGGGCCCAGGATGTTTCAGATGGCCATGATGGCTACCTGGTGGACCTCAGCGGTGCCTACACCCAACCTTTCAACCAGGATAGTCAATTGATTCTTTTCGCCTCGACCTCCTACGCCAGTGACGATTACATGGAGGCCTACTTCGAGATCGATGCAGCAGATGCGGCGCGCAGTGGCCTGAGGCCGTTCAAAGCGGACGCCGGGCTCAAAGATGTGGCCTTTGGGGCCGCTCTGCAGTACAGCATGACCGACCGCTGGGGATTGCTGGGGGTGGCGCGTTACTCGCGCCTGCTTGACGATGCCGAGGACAGCCCGGTGGTGGATGT
>CALZIZ010000535.1 GCA_945787465.1 uncultured Desulfuromonadales bacterium | reverse complement strand
GTTATTTCAATGATTTCAGTATATAGAAGCGGCCGGGCATGTCAAACCGGCCGTACCGGAACCAGGCCTCAATACCGGACCCGCACCCGATAGGTTAAGGCAGCCTCCCCCTCAGCGGGCACCTCGACCTCCCAGATCGCCGTTCCGGCGGTTGCCTTCTGGTGGGGCAGGCTCTCCTCGACCACCTCCCAGTCGCCTGGCATCGGTTCGACGACCCGAATGGTCACGGCTTCCTGCTTGGCGTTGCGCAAATCGATGCGGTAAGCACTTTCGAACACATAGTTGTAGCGCCCGCTGCCGCCGAGCTTGCGAAAATCGGTCTGTTTCTTGTCGGCACTCAGGTCGAAGGCTTCACCCAGCTTCAGGCGCACCCGTTCGTTCTTCGGTGTGTGGTCAAGGCGGTCCTCGCCGACGAACTGGGCATTTCCACCACTGTCACGCTTGTAGACCCGGACCGTGCCTTTGGGCAGGGGCAGCCCCAGCCCGGATTCCTCGCGGTTGGCAAACTCGATAAAGACCCCGACCTTGAGCTTCTGGCCCAGATCACCGTAACTGCTGCGATAATAGTAATCGCTGCCCTGCAGGCGAAACTCCTTGTGCACCGGGACCTCAGAAGCGCTCAACAAGGCGACCTGCTTGCTCTGGTTCTCCCGGATAGTGGTGGGACGATCGAGGGAGTAGAGGTGGTACTCGAACAGGCCCTCTTCCTTCATCTGGGGGGCGGCCATGGGCATGGCCTTTTCGGCCAGCATGTCGCGGGCCATACGCATCTCGGGGCGCACCCGGTGGACATCGCCGGCAACCAACTGCAGACGGGCGTTGCGGTAGCCGGTGCCGCTGCGGTTGCTCAGGGTGACCCATCCGGAGAGATCGAGGCGATCGTCGGCGGCATTGAGTTCGGCGACGTAATCGGCCTGCCAGGCCAGCCCCCCAGTGAGATAACTCAGCTCCAGCAGATGCTCGCCAGCCGCTTCGGTGTGCAGTTGGACTACCAGGGTCGGGCGATCTCGCAGATTGGCCGGCACATCGGGGTAAACAAGCCGACCCGGCACTCCGGTTTCGATGCGATCACCCATGGCCAGCACCACGCCGTTGTTGGCAGCAAGCACCGTGGCCGATTCGAGAGTCTCGGCCCCGGTCTGGGGATGACTGCGCACCACCTGGACCTTCCGTCCCACGTATTTTTCCAGCAGTTTCTGCGGGGTGAGAAGGTCAAAATCGAAGTTCTGCTCGATGAGGAAGAATTTCCCTGCGGGTTGAAGTTTACGCAGCAGCGCCGTCTCCGGACGCATCGCAGCACTCACCTCGCGTAGCGCCAGCAGGTTCTCACCGGCATCGAGGCTGACCTGGCGCTGCTCGCGAACCAGGGCCAGATCCTCGTTATAGATGGTCACCGCAACCTCCTTCTGGTCGGCCAGGGTGCTGCGTTTTTCTGCCTGGTCGGCGCCCGCCGCCCCTGCGATGGTGAAGAGGGGAAACAGCAGGAAACAGCATGCCGATCAGGATCCATTGTTTCGAGCATTTGAGTTTCATAGTTATCGCTCCTTTAAAATCTGTCTCTCTCGCCCTCGAGCCACAGAGAACCTGGAAAATGGCAGGCTAAAGACAAGCACCTGTCTAATCCTCCTAGATCTTCAGCCGTAACATTCAACTCGACCTGTCATCCCCGAGTGATTCTATTGGGGATCCAGATTTTATGGAATTTAGAGGCTGGATCTCCGCCTAAAAACTCTGTGGAAATGACGGTTTGCGGATTGTGTTGCTTTCGGGGTCGGATCTGACTAACCAGCCGGCATCACGGTTGAACCGTCCCAACAATGGTCATCATCTACGCTTAAATGGCCCTTTTGGCTACCAAAATGGGGCCGATAAGGAGCATAGCTTTCTTTTCGGACAAAGTTTTCATCCGATTTAACCACCGACCCCACTTCCGTGAACCACCGCATTTTTCGGAAATTTATCACAGACGTATTTTCCGTCCGGTTCATTGCATTGTTTGGGCTCATTCGTTATTATGTACCACAAGTCAGTACACATTTGGAGGTTTTCTATGGATACC
>CALZIZ010000534.1 GCA_945787465.1 uncultured Desulfuromonadales bacterium | reverse complement strand
GACTTTTTCAGTAAGCCGCTCCTTAACGTCTCGAAGCGACACAACCTCCGTCGCCAGAAGCTTGCAGGATTCCTCCCCCACATCGAGGGTGCCATAAACCAGCAGAGGCTCCTCGCTTTTGAGAAGCTCCATCGAAGCCTGGTAAACTTCGGGGAAGACCACCATTTCAACAAACCCGCTTAGGTCTTCGAGGGTGACAAAGGCCATACGGTCGCCCTTTTTGGTGGTCAACTCCTTGATTCCGGAGACGATACCGCAAACCTTGACATCTTCTTTATCTGAGCGCTCGGGTAGCCCGGAGGTGTCACAGGTGGCGAACCGCTTAATGGCCTCGCTATGCCGGGCCAGCGGGTGGCCGGTGATATAGAATCCCAGCGCCTCCTTCTCAAAGGTGAGCAGCACGTTCTCGGCCCACTCGTCCACTTCAGGCAATTTTCCGTATCCATTGCCCCGGTGAGAAATAATCTCCTCGGTGCCGAAAAGCGATTCCTGCCCGGTGGCCTTTTCCTTCTGGACCTTCTGCCCGACTTCCATGGCTTCTTCGAGAGCCGCCATGAACTGGGCCCGCTTGCCGTTAAGTGAATCATAGGCACCGCACTTGACCAGTGCTTCGACGACCTTCTTGTTGACCTTGCGCAAATCGACCCGCTCGCAAAAATCCTGCAGCGAGGCGTAGGATTCTTCCTGCCGGACTTCAATGATTGATTCGAGGGCCGCAGCCCCCACCCCCTTAACGGCGCCTAAACCGAAGCGGATCTGCTTATCATGCACGGTGAAAGAACGGTCCGAGGCATTGATATCGGGGGGCAACACCTCGATCCCCATGGAGCGCACCTCGGAGATGTTCTTGATCACCTTGTCGGTGTTCTCCATGTCTTCGGTGAGCAGAGCCGCCATGAACTCCACAGGGAAGTGAGCCTTAAGGTAGGCGGTATGGTAGGCCACCAGGGCGTAGGCCGCCGAGTGCGACTTGTTAAAGCCATAAGCCGCAAACATCTCCATCAGGTCGAAGACACCCTCGGCCTTCTTCAGGTCGAGCTTGTTCTCCTTGGCCCCCTTGAGGAAGATCTCCTTTTGTTTGGCCATCTCCTCGGCTTTTTTCTTACCCATCGCCCGGCGCAGCAGGTCGGCGCCACCGAGGCTCCTCGGCTTTTTTCTTACCCATCGCCCGGCGCAGCAGGTCGGCGCCACCGAGGCTGTAATTGCCCAGAACCTGGGCGATGAGCATAACCTGCTCCTGGTAGACGATAACCCCGTAGGTGTCATCGAGAATCGGAGCGAGCTGCGGAAAGTCGTAGGTGAACTTTTCCAGGCCGTGTTTACGCTTGATAAAAGAGTCGACCATCCCCGAGCCGAGAGGGCCGGGGCGGTAGAGGGCGACCATGGCGATCAAGTCCTCGAAACAGGAAGGTTTGAGCTTGACCAGGTACTCCTTCATCCCGGAGGACTCTAGCTGAAAAACCCCTGTCGTCTCCCCCTTGGAGAGAAGTTCGTAAGTCGCCTTGTCGTCGTCTCGAACCAGGGTGAGGTCGAAATCGGGATCTTTCCCGGCGCGGATCAGGCGCACCGCGTTGTCGATTACCGTGAGGGTCTTGAGCCCGAGAAAGTCGAACTTGACCAACCCTATCTGCTCGACATAACTCATGGCAAACTGGGTCACCTGCCCGCCCGACTTGGGGTCGGTGTAGAGGGGCAGGTATTCGGGCAAGGGTTTCGGGGTCACCACGACCCCTGCGGCGTGGGTCGAGGCGTGCCGGGTCAGCCCCTCAAGGGAGAGGGCAATGTGGAAGAGTTCTTTGACCTTCGGCTCCTTGTCGATGATCTCCTTGAGCTTCGGCTCCTGCGCCAGCGAGTCCTTGAGGGTAATGTTGAGAACCCCGGGGATCAGCTTGGCGATCCGGTCGGTCTCGGCAAAGGTCATGTTCAGCGCGCGGCCGACATCGCGGATGACCCCCTTGGCCTGCATGGTACCAAAGGTGATGATCTGGGCGACATTGTGCTCACCGTAGTGCTGGCGCACGTAATCGATGACCTTCTCCCGGCCGTAGATGCAGAAGTCAACGTCGATATCAGGCATCGAGATACGTTCGGGGTTGAGAAATCGCTCGAAGAGCAGATTGTACGGCATCGGGTCGATATCGGTGATGCGGATGGCAAAAGCGACCAGGCTGCCAGCGGCACTACCACGGCCCGGGCCGACAGGGATATCGTGGTCCTTACCCCAGTTGATAAAGTCAGCGACGATCAGGAAGTACCCTGGAAAACCCATCTGCTTGATACAGTCGAGCTCTGTCTGCAGTCGTTCACGATACCGCTGCTCTTCCTCGGCTGAGACCTCGCGCAGGTTGCGGATGTCGGCCAGGCGCTCATCGAGCCCCTCCCTGGACATTTCGGCCAGAACGTCATCGAGGGTCTTGTCGGCGGGTTTTTCGTACTGGGGAAAGTGGTAGGTATCGAAGTCGAGTTCAAGATTGCAGCGCTGGGCGATTTCGACGGTATTGCTGATCGCCTCCGGTGTGGCCTTGAAGAGTTCGGCCATCTCAGCAGGGGTCTTGACGTAGAACTCATCGTTGGAGAAACGCATCCGGTTGGGATCGTCCATGGTCTTGCCGGTCTGGATGCAGAGCAAGACCTCGTGGGCGTGGGCCGACTCCCGGGTCAGGTAATGACAGTCGTTTGTCGCCACCAGGGGCAGATGCAGTTCCCTGGAGATTTCGATCAGCCCCTTGTTGACAATGTCCTGTTCCGGGATGAAGTTCTCCTG
>CALZIZ010000533.1 GCA_945787465.1 uncultured Desulfuromonadales bacterium | reverse complement strand
TCATCACGATACGGTCGTCATTCATGAAGCGGAGATAGCGGTCCATCGATAGCTTCGGATTGTCGGTGATTGTGCTGACGACCGCTTTAAAACCTTTCATCCGGATCAGTTTTGCTTCCGCTTTGAGGCGTTCAAGCCGCACCATCTTCTGACCGATCATGGCGATCAGGTCCTGCCCGAGGTCTTTCATCAGATCGTAAAGGATATCCTGTTGCTGCAGCATGGCGAGGTCGGAGAAGCGGGCGAGAATATAGCCGTCGATCGGCGAGGATGCGGCGAACAGAACGCTGGTGTCGACTCCGAGGTGCTCAGCGGTCTGGTGCGGACCCCTGACGTCCATCATGCTCATGTGGGTATACCACTCAAACATCAACATGGCGGACTCATGGTGCCCCAGATGTTGCATTACCAGGTGAAATGCGCAAGGGAGGGATTGGTCCTGATGGTGGTCAAAATTGTGTCTTACCGGATCATACTCCATCCCAACATCGACCACATAGGTGTTGGGATCGGCCAGATCTTCGCTGGACGGTTCGCGGCGGAAAACCTCAGCTCGGCCAAGAGTCGCGAGCAGGACGCTCACGGAGAGGAAATCGTCTTTATGCGCGCTCCCTGGGTGAGCTACAATTTTATACATTAAGCTATCCCCCTCAATTCATTTTTTTCGCCCTATGGACTGTTTTAGGCGAAAAATCAGGTTCTTCTGGTTCTGTCGCTATTTTTCGAGATGATAGGAAATTGCTTTAGTAGGATTGCACCTGCGGCACTTGAGGCATCCCCTGCCGGCCATAAAATCGGCCCCAATCCGCCCCTCTCAACTGCAGTACAGCAACGTTAGCCACTCCCTGGCGACCTGTCAATCTTAATAAAGGCAAATCCAGCCACGCTCGCGCAATTTTTCGCCGAGATTGCCCGAAAAAGCACACACCGCCCTCGTACCATCGGCAGCCTGCGCGGCCCCAGCCCAACAGGTTACAAAGACCTCCAGAAAACAGCAAAACCTTGTCAGGTCAATCATCACATTTCCTTGTTCACCGTTATGGCTACAAGTGCGGTTACCCTCATGCAGCAGGAGCCGTACTGATTGATTGGCTAATCAATCAGTCTTCATCGCTGGCTGCCATCTCGATGGCCGTCGACATGCGATGCTCTTCTTCGACCCGCTTGAGTCTGCGCGTGACCGCGTCTTCGACGTAGAGTTCCTGGGAAAAACCAATATAGAGGGCATAGATGATCAACAGCAGCACAACGGCAAACGGCAGACCGGTACTGACCGCTGCCGTTTGCAATGTGGTCAATCCTCCGCCAAGCAGCAGGACTGCGGCGACCGCCCCTTCCATAATCGCCCAGAAAACCCGTTGCGGGACGGGGGAGTCGAGTTTGCCTCCCGAAGTCAGGTGGTCCACCACCAAGGACCCGGAATCGGACGAGGTGACAAAAAACACGGTTACGAGCACAATTCCCACCAGGGAGAGAAGGTCTGTTAGGGGAAAGTGTTCCAGCATGACGAACATAGCCGTTGCGACATCGGCCAGAGGATTGCAGATAGATCGCCGAACCGCCGAATACGGACATCCAGACAAACGACAAGAGTGTCGGGATCAACATGACGCCGAGGATGAATTCACGAACCGTGCGCCCCTTGGAGATGCGGGCGATAAACATCCCGACGAACGGTGACCAGGAAATCCACCAGGCCCAGTAAAAGACTGTCCAGGAGCCCTGCCAGTTGGTACCGCGAAAGGTCTCGGTCCAGAGGCTGACCTGGGGGAGTTTGGTCAGATAATAGCCGAGATTCTGGGTGAACCCGCTGAGGATATAGACGGTTGGCCCGGTTATCAGCAAGAACAGCATCAAGGTTGCAGCCAAGCCCATGTTCCACTGGCTCAAACGCTTTACGCCTCCATCGAGGCCGGACATGACCGACAACGTGGCCATGGCGGTAATCACGGCAATCAGGATCACCTGGGTCGTTACATCGACCTGGATGCCGAACAGAAAATTCAATCCAGCATTGACCTGCTTGACCCCGAGCCCCAGGGAGGTCGCCAGCCCCATCAGCGTGGCAAGTACCGACAGGACATCGATCACGTTTCCCCAAAAACCGTAAATCCGCTCCCCCAGGATCGGATAAAAAATCGACCGGACCGTGAGCGGCAGCCCGCGATTATAGGCGAAAAACGCCAACCCGAGTCCAACGATCGCATAGATGGCCCA
>CALZIZ010000532.1 GCA_945787465.1 uncultured Desulfuromonadales bacterium | reverse complement strand
GTCACCAACCCGCTCAAACTCGAGGAGCAGCTCAACAAGTCCTTCGCGGACATTCTGCGCCGCTCGTCTTCGGGCACGGCCGCTTCGGTCGTATCGAGTTCGCGCTCGGGCGAAGGGGCCGTCTACCAGTCGATCTTTTATCCCGAATACAGCGATCAGCACGGCAATATCGTCAACTGGATCGGCGAGACCCGCGCCCTTTTTATCGACAAAGACGGCAACATGCGCGAAGACACCAACGGCAATGCCAAGCTCGACCTGGCCGGTGATTTGATCGTCCAGTTCAGCGCCGATATGGTCGCCAAATACGCCGATGCCAACGGCGACGGGGCCCCAGATAATTTGTCAACCCCGGTCGCCTCGGGGCCGGTCAAGGACGTGCCCATCGACTACCTGTGGTCGGCGGCAGACTGGCTGAACAGCCTGTCCGAAAGCGACGCGGTATCGCAACGCCCCTCTTATCTGGGTGCGACGAAAAAGCGACATATTTTTACCTTCATCCCGGCAAATCAGAACATGGTGCCAGCGACAGGGGAGGTGGTGCCCTTTGTCGAGACCCAGGCCTCGATCCTGCCCTACCTCCATGGCCTTTCGCCCTTCGACTCCACCGCAGTTCCGGCCTATTTGAACGGCATCACCGTTCCCTCGACGGACTTCAGCGATTTTCTGACCCTTCAGCGCAAACGGGTTATCAACTACATCCGCGGCCAGGAACAGGGGCTTCACGTCAACGCCAGCCCGTCGTACACCATACCCGCGTTTCGCAACCGACGCATCGATTTCAACAACCAGGGCGAAAAGACCTGGCGCCTCGGCGACATCGTGCATTCCTCGCCGACTCTGGTTGGCGGAGGATTACGACCTGCTCTACAACGACGGCTCGTACAGCCTTTTTTACAGCAAATGGAAAAACCGTCGCAACGTCGTTTACCTGGGGGGCAACGACGGAATGCTCCATGCTTTTAACGGTGGTTTTTTTGACAAAACCCAGAACAAGTTCTGGAAAAGCTTCAATCCCACCTCCGCCACGCCTTTCAACGATACGAGCGGCCCCGATCTGGGCGCCGAACTCTGGGCCTACGTGCCCTTCAACCTGCTGCCTCACCTCTATTGGCTGACTGACCCAAGCTACAACGCCAACTATCATGTCGCCTACGTCGACCTCAAACCACGCATCTTTGACGCCAAAATCTTCCCCGCCGATGCCGACCACCCCAACGGCTGGGGCACGATCATGGTGACCGGCATGCGGTTCGGCGGCGGGGCCATTGCCCCCGACACCAACGGCGACAACAGCAAGACCGGTGAGCCGGTGATGAGTTCCGCCTTTATCGTGATGGACATCACCAACCCCGAGGTGCCCCCCAAGCTGCTCGGCGAGCTGGCCTTTCCCGGGATGGGATTCACCACCGTCTACCCGACGATGATCCCCATGCGCGACCGGGGGGATCTGCTGGTGGCACCCAGCCCGGCCAGCAACGAGTGGTATCTGGTGCTTGGTTCGGGGCCTCATGGCACCGGCGGTGCCATCGGCAGCGCTCTCTCCGACGGCACCAGCAACCAGGGGGCGAAGCTGTTTCTGGTCGATCTGAAAAAGCTGGCCACCGACAAGCAGCTCTACACCCTTGACAGCAGCGGTGCCTCCAGGGCGGGTGCGCATACCTTTGCCAGCCTCGATGCCAACAGCTTTGTCTCTGACCCTATCACCATCGATTACGATTTCGATTACAAGGCCGATGCGGTCTATTTCGGTACTGTCTCGGGAAATTTCTCGTCAGGTTGGGGTGGCAAGCTGCGACGCATTGTCATCGACAATGCCACGAACACCACCACTTGGGACGGCGACTCGACGCTGATCGACCTGGGCGCAGTGCATGACGGGCAACCGATCGTTGCGGCACCGACCGTCGCTTTGTCCGAAGGAATGGATCGCTGGGTTTATTTCGGAACCGGCAGGTTTTTCAATCGCAAGGACATCAACAACGCCGCCACGGCCGACGATCCCCAGTCCTATTACGGGATAAAAGAGCCCTACACCGTGCTACCCGGCGGCAAGGCCTTCAACTGGGGCACCGTCGCAGCAACCGATCTGCTTAATGTCACCGGGGTCGAGGTCTACGACGGAGGGTTCACCCTGCTTGATCCTACCGGTAACGTCAGCCAGGGCACCTTCGACGAGCTGGTGCAGCTTATGGACAAACCATCGAACGACGTCGATTACCAGGCTGGCTGGTACCGCAACCTTGGCACCCGCGAAAGAAACCTCGGCCAGGCCGCCTTGCTGGGGGATATTCTCACCTATACCGCCTATACGCCCTCGGGCGACATCTGTGAAATCGAAGGCAACAGTATGCTTTATGCCCCCTATTACAAGACCGGAACGGCCTATAAAAAGACGGTGATCGGCTTCCGACGGTACGGTGGACACCCAGAAAAAAATCATCCTCACCGGCATAGACCCCCCGGGCCTGGTGACCACCCCGAACCTGCACATGGGCTCGAATGTGCTCATGCAGACCAGCACCGGCGCCATCGAGAAGGTCGAGCAGGAAAACCCCGGGCGGATTCGCAGCGGGGCGGCTTCGTGGAAGGAGGAATAGGGCGAAGAAATGGTTCGAAAAGGCTTCTGGATATGCGCCTTTGCGGGAATGACGAATGAAGACGTCGGATTAGTGCCCTTGTAGGGTGGGGCCTGCCCCACCATGATCGGCAAACGGGAAATGTGGTGGGGCAGGCCCCACCCTACGCATCGAACCAGTCGAAGATCTTTGGACCCCAGACCCAGATGATCCAACCAAAAAGGGGCTGCCCCATTTTATCGAGGCAGCCCCTTTGTTTTTGTCCCATGACCCGGTGAGTCTAAATCTCCTTCTCCCACCAGTCCGGTACCCTGCCGCCATTCTCGGTCTTCACGCTTTCCAGAAGTTTGTCGAGATCCTTGTTCAAGGCGAGGATTTTTTTGCGCGCTTTGTTCCTCCCCTTTTTTTCCCCGGCAAGGGCGGCTGACTTGTAGGCCTCGACGGCCTTGCCTTTCTTCTTGACCAGGGCCTGCGCCTGCTCACGGTAGCCCGGTTTTGCCAGGGAGTCGGGATCCTCTACGGCCTGGCGATTCTCCAGGTCGGCCTTAATGTCTGCAGTCTGGTATTCATTTTCTTTGCTGAAGGTGATCGTTT
>CALZIZ010000531.1 GCA_945787465.1 uncultured Desulfuromonadales bacterium | reverse complement strand
TTCTTCGAGGGCGCGCATGGTGTTGACGTCCAGATCGTTGGTCGGTTCGTCAAGCAGGATGACGTTGGCGCCTTCTTTGAGCATCTTGGCCAGGTGTACCCGGTTGCGCTCGCCACCTGAAAGCATGCCGACCTTCTTCTGCTGGTCAGAGCCGGAGAAGTTGAAGCGTGACACGTAGCCCCGGGAGTTGACCAGCTGCTTGCCGAGCTGAATCTGCTCCTGGCCGCCGGTGACCTCCTCCCAGATGCTCTTGCTGGAGTCGAGTTCGCGGCTCTGGTCGACGTAGGCGAGCTGCACCGTTTCGCCCAGTTTGATGTCACCGGCATCGGGTTGCTCCTGCCCGGCGATCATCTTGAACAAGGTGGTCTTACCGGCGCCGTTGGGGCCGATGATGCCGACGATGGCTCCGGGGGGCAGGCTGAAGTTCATATTTTCGACCAGCAGCTTGTCGCCGAATGCCTTGTTCACCCCTTTGGCCTCGACGACGACGTTACCCAGGCGCGGGCCCGGCGGGATGTAGAGTTCGAGGTCCCTGGCCTGCTTCTCGGTTTCTTCGCCGAGCAGTTTTTCATAGGCGCTGATGCTCGCGCTCCAGGGTCTTCTGGCGGGCGCTTTCGGCCTTCTCTTCGCGTTGCAGGCGGTTCTGCTTCTGCTCGAGCCAACTCGAGTAGTTGCCCTTCCAGGGGATGCCTTGACCGCGGTCGAGCTCGAGAATCCAGCCGGCGACATTGTCGAGAAAGTAGCGGTCATGGGTGACGGCGATGATCGTCCCCTCGTATTGCTGCAGATGGTGCTCGAGCCAGGCGACGGTTTCGGCATCGAGGTGGTTGGTCGGCTCATCGAGGAGCAAAATGTCGGGTTTTTGCAGCAGCAGGCGGCACAGCGCCACCCGGCGCCGCTCACCACCGGAGAGAACCTTGACCGAGGCGTCGCCGGGGGGGCAGCGCAGGGCGTCCATGGCCATCTCGAGGCGCGAGTCGAGGTCCCAGGCGTCGAGGTGGTCGAGCTTTTCCTGCACTTCGCCCTGGCGCTCGATGAGCTTGTTCATCTCATCATCGCTCATCGGCTCGGCAAATTTGAGGTTGATCTCTTCGAATTCCTTGACCAGGTCGACGGTTTCCTGCACTGCCTCTTCGACCACCAGGCGCACGGTTTTGCTGTCGTCGAGCTGCGGCTCCTGCTCCAGGTAGCCGACGCTGTAGCCTTCAGAGAGCACCGCCTCGCCGTTGAACTCCTTATCGACACCCGCCATGATTCGCAGCAGCGAACTTTTGCCCGAGCCGTTAAGGCCCAGCACGCCGATCTTGGCGCCGTAAAAGTAGGACAGGGAGATGTCCTTGATGACCGGTTTTTTGTCGTAATTCTTGCTGACCCGCATCATCGAATAGATGATTTTTTTACTATCGGTACTCATATGGTCTGACCTCCAGGGGTAAGTAATCGCTTGTGGCGGAAAGTGCCTGCCGTCAAACTCTCCATCTTAATGCAATTGGGGGGGCGGCGCCAATAGCAAAAGACCGAGTCCTGAAATTTACAGTTATGAGGCTTGTTGCTGGAGTGAAGAGCTTCAAGGTGGTTCTCAGCTGCAGCCTCAGCGCCCCCGGGTAAGCTGCTGTGGGAGGGAATTTATTAGCGAAGATTTGCGTCTTAGCCGTGGGAGTTCAGGGTTTGGCAGCTTCCCCGGTTCGTTTCTGCATGCGGTAATAGTTGTGTACCGGCTGCAGCTGCCCTGCGGCGATGGCCTCCTTTACGGTGAGGACCAGTTCTCTTAACTCCTCGAGTTGCTGTTTGTTCAGGGCAAGTTTCGGCATGCGGGAGCCGGGCTGCAGGTAAGGCGGGTCCCGAAGGTAATTGATGAAATAGTTGGTTTCGAGCTTTTCCATGGCGAGCAGCAGATCCGGCGCAAAGGCGTAGGCGGCTGGTTCGTCTGCGGGGATGGGGACCTGCCGGTAATCACCAAAGCCGTGGCAGCCCAGGCAGATGCCCATGCTGCCGGTTGCCGCAATTTCGCGGCCGAGAGGGGCGGGCACCGGGGTCGGTTCAAAGGTCAGCGGCTTCTCCTTGTAGAGGCGGGTGTGGCATTCGAAGCAGTCGTAGTCGGCCCAGGGTTCATCTCAGGCTCCTGCAGGTTCGGTACGGCGTTGGGGGAGGTGAATTTGAGCATCATCAGCCCGGTCAGGGCCGGGCGCATCCGGTAGGGATCTCTCAGGTAGTGCTCCAGCCAGCCCGGTTCGTACTTGTAGCGCTTCCAGGTGAGGCCGGGGGCGTGCTTTGCCCCAAACCCTTCGATGCTGTGGCAGCCTCTGCAGCGGGCCGCCTTGCTGAGCTGCCGGCCGATTTCGAGCTCTCGGCCGATTTCGCCGAGCGCCGCCGGTTTGGTCGATGCGGGGCGCAGACGGCTCTGGCGTCTGACCCTCTCGGCGGGGTCGGCATTGAGGCGGTCGCGCAGTTCGCAGCAGGTTTCTACATCCTCGCAGGCCACCACCTTGAAGACATCGGCATCACCGAAGAACCCTTCCTCGATAAGAATGCTCTGCAGTTCGTAGTCCACCAGGACCCAGCTCCGCTCGGGGATCTCCCGAAACAACTCTCGCCCGTTGAAGACATCGATGGTGTTACGGCAGTCGAGGGTTTCGTCCCCGGGGTCCCCGTAGGCCAGGGACACCCA
>CALZIZ010000530.1 GCA_945787465.1 uncultured Desulfuromonadales bacterium | reverse complement strand
CCCCAACCCTCTCCCTCAAGGGAGAGGGGGCCTAAAACGGTCTCACGTAGACCCAGGGGGCTCCCATGCATTTACTGGAGCCAAGTGCATAAGCAGGTTATCCAATTTTATTCTTTGGATAATTGCGGCGACAATTTTTCTCGTGCTATAAAAGCGACGTTTGGTAAGACCAAAAAACCTCTTGGAGGCAACCATGCTCGAAAAACTCTTCCACCTGCACAGCCGCGGCACCAACGTCCGCACCGAGATCACCGCCGGCGTCACTACCTTTCTGACCGCAGCCTATATCATCTTCGTTCATCCCAACATCCTCTCCCAGGCCGGGATGGACAAGGGGGCGCTGACCACCATCACCTGCCTGGTGGCAGGCCTGGCGACCCTGCTCATCGCCCTTTGGGCCAATGCCCCGCTGATGATGGCGCCGGGCATGGGTCTTAACGCCTTTTTCACCTACACCCTGGTCCTTGGCGAAGGGGTCCCCTGGGCTACAGCTTTAGGAGTGGTCTTTCTCTCCGGGGTGTTTTTTCTGCTGCTGACCTGGTTGGGGGTGCGCGAACGCATCGTCAAGGCCATCCCCCATTCTCTGCGACTTGCCGCCTCGGTGGGCATCGGGTTGTTTATCGCCTTTATCGGCATGCAGAACCTGGGCTTGATCGTCAAAAGCGACGCTGTCCTCGTCCAGCTCGGCGCCTTCACGCCAGCGGTGCTGCTCGGCCTCTTCGGGTTAGGGCTGGCGATTCTGCTCGAGGCCAAGAAAATCCGCGGAGCCATCCTGCTGGCGATCCTCGGCACGACCCTGGTCGGCATGCTTAGCGGACAGTCGCCCTTCCCCGATGGATTGATCGCCCTGCCCCCCTCGCCTGCCGATATCGCCTTCAAGCTCGACATCATGGGGGCGCTCAAGATCTCCCTGTGGGCCAGCATCTTCTCCTTTATGTTCGTCGACCTCTTCGACAGCCTCGGCACCATGCTCGCGGTCTGCCGCGAGGCGGGCATGGTCGACGAGAAAGGCGACATCCCCGAACTGCCCCGCATGCTCACCGCCGACGCCCTGGCTACGGTCGGCGGCTCGCTGCTTGGCACCAGCACCACCACCGTCTATATCGAATCGGCCAGCGGCGTCTCTGACGGCGGCCGCACCGGCCTGACCGCCGTGGTCACCGCCGGGCTGTTTCTGCTCAGCGCATTTTTCACCCCGCTGATCGGCGCGGTGCCTGCTTATGCCACAGCACCTGCCTTGATGGTGGTCGGCATCTTCATGATGCGCGGAATCGGCCAGATCGACTTCTACGACTTCGAAGAGGGAGCCCCCGCCTTTCTGACCTTCGTCCTCATGCCCCTGACCTACTCCATCGCCACGGGGCTGGCCTTCGGCCTGCTTTCTTACGTTTTAATCAAACTGTTCCAGGGCAGGATCCGCCAGTGTGATCCCTTCCTGATCGGAGCCGCGGTTTTTTCCCTTATCAGCCTGATGGTCTAAATCATCGTTTTTCCATTGGATTAAAATAAAAAGGACGAGGTTCGATTTTTTTCACAAGAAACCTGTTGACACTTTCGACGGCTTTCTGTATAAACGTCCTCGTTGAACACAACGGGGCTATAGCTCAGCTGGGAGAGCGCTTGAATGGCATTCAAGAGGTCGGCGGTTTAGCTCAGCTGGGAGAGCGCTTGAATGGCATTCAAGAGGTCGGCGGTTCGATCCCGCCTAGCTCCACCAAGAAATCAAAGGGTTAACCGGAAACGGTTAACCCTTTTTTCGTTTTTGGCATTAAAGTGAAAATAGAGAGATAAGTTTCATGCCAATTTACAGCCACAGCTTTTCCCTCGAAACCTTCGATCCCCTGGCGTTGACCGAGCGGATCTGTCCCGGAGGTCCTGGGTTCCTCGAAACCCTCAACTCTGCCGGCAAGACCGGCCATTGCAGCATTGTGCCGCTACGTCGCTGCGAATCGTACCGCCTGGATGCTAAAGGGCTGGTGCGTATCGAGGGTGCAGGTGAACTCCGGCTATTTCAGTTACGACCTCGCCGGCTGGATCGAGGATCTGCCCAGGGACGCCGATCGCGATCTACCGGTGCCCCACCTGTGGCTCGACTGGATTGATCTTGCCGCTGTCTATGACCATAGGACCGGAGTGCTCACCCTTGCCACCCTCGACCCCGAGGTGGATCTGGCCGACCTTGAGCGCCAGGTACACAAGGCACTTGCAACGCCACTAGAAACCGGGGCGCCCTCGGGTATCGAAATCCCCCAGCCGGTGGTCACCCAGGAGCGGTTCGAGGTCATGGTTGGTGCGGCCAAGGAGTACATCGCCAGCGGCGACATTTACCAGGCCAACCTTTCCTGCCGCTTCGATGGCCGCTACACCGGCAGCAGCGCCGCCCTCTACAACCGGCTGAGGCAGATCAATCCCTCGCCCTTCGCCTGCCTGCTGCGCTCACCGGGACTTGAGATCATCTCCTCCTCCCCCGAGCGCCTGGTCTCCCTGCGCGGCGAACTGGCCGAGACCCGGCCCATCGCCGGCACCCGGCCCCGAGGCTACACCGGCCTAGAAGACCAGCGCCTGGGCAATGAACTGCTCGGCCACCCCAAGGAGCGCGCCGAGCACGTCATGCTTCTCGACCTTGAGCGCAACGACCTGGGCAAGGTCTGCAAGCCCGGCAGCGTCGAGGTCGATGAGCTGATGGTGCTCGAGCGCTACTCCCACGTCACCCACATCGTCTCCAACGT
>CALZIZ010000529.1 GCA_945787465.1 uncultured Desulfuromonadales bacterium | reverse complement strand
CGCTGGCGGCTGAGGTCCTCGAAGCGCCCGTTGAAGGACTGGATGTCAACCCGCAGGTTATCGAGATTGGCCTGACGGTCGGCCTGGCTGCGGGCCAGAGCATTGAGACGCTCGCTGAGTTCGCTGTTCTGGCCCTGGGTCGCAAGGCTGCGTTCGGTGGCAGCCAGACGGCGCTTCATTTCGGAAAATTCCTGCTCCATGCGCAGCTGCTGTTGACTGGGAATACAGCCTGCGGCAATTGCCAGCAGGGCCAGCAGCACAATCGCCTGTATTGTTCGTCTCACGGTCATCAACTCCAAACCATTCGGGGCCAAACGGAACAAGGCCGCGCGTTGCGCGGCCTCGGGTCTTCAACAGGGTCGATCAGCGCAGGGGCTTGAACTCGGCACGCCGGTTCTTGGCCCAGGCCTCCTCCGAGGTGGAGGGGTCGAGGGGCAACTCCTCGCCGTAGGAGATAACCGACAGCTGGTTTGCGGAAATACCGAGGGAAACCAGATAGTTCATCGCCGCAAGGGCGCGTCTCTCACCGAGAGCCAGGTTGTACTCGTCGGCGCCACGCTCGTCGCAGTGCCCCTCGATACGCACCTGAACCCCGGGATTGGCCTGTATGTATGCTGCATTTTTGGCCAGGGTTTCGCGGGCCTCGACGCTCAGGGTGTACTGGTCAAAATCGAACTGAATGCGATCGAGACCGGCAACGGCGGCATCGTCGGTTTCCAGAGGAACGGCTTCTCCATACTCGCCATAGCCCCTTTCGGTCACCGCCCGTTCATCGATGCCGGTCACCTCGGGCTGCGGCAGAACTTCGGAAACCACAGGGATTTCGCTGCCGTAGCCGTCGAGGCCGGGATCATCGGTCACCACGGGTTTCTTCGCACAGCCTGCAGCTAGCAGCGCAGTCATGCATGCCAACAGCACAAGACGCACAATAGTCATTTTTTTCATAATGTTTCCACTCCTTTTGGTTCGATTTGGGCGAAACGGATTCAGATTGTAATAAATATCAGGGGTAAAACCCGAGCATTATACAGGACCGGGCGTGAAAAACAAACTCTTTACCACTGCCTCGACCAGGCGGGGTGGCTGGCCTGTCCCCCCGAAGGCGAGATGCGCCGGGAACCGCTGCCGTCAGCGCGAATGATGTAGATCCCCTTGGCTCCGGCCGCATCGGAAGAGTAGACGAGAAACCGACCGTCGGGGCTCCAACGGGGATGCTCCTTGTTGCCCGGGCCGAAGGTCAGGCGCCTCTCGCCGCTGCCGTCGGCGGCAACGGTGTAGATGTCGAACTGCCCTCCCTCCTGACGGCTGAAGGCGATCAGTTCACCAGAGGGGCCCCAGGCCGGGGTCGAGTTGTACTTGCCGCCGCTGGTCAGGCGTCGTGGGGTGCCACCATCGGCGTCCATGATAAAGACGTGGGGGTTGCCCAGGCGGTCGGAGACAAAGGCCAACTGATCACCGTCGGGGCTCCAGCTGGCATCGACGTCGATGGCCCACTGGTCGGTCAGCCGCTCGCGGATACGCCCATCGGTGCCAAGCAGGTAGAGTTCTGAATTGCCGTCCTTTGACAGGGTTTGCGGTGGGAGATGCGCGCTTCCTTGCCGGTATAGATCTCTTTGCGGTAGAGGTCGGGGTTGCCGGCGCGGTAGGAGGTGAAAATCAACTCCTTGCCTGAGGGGGAAAAGTCGGGGTTGAGGACGATGGAGTCGTGATCGGTGATACGGGTCGGGTTGTGACCGTCGATCTCCATCAGGTAGAGCTCTTTGCGCCCGGTACTATTGGAGACGTAGGCGATTCGGGTGTTGAAGGGGCCGGCTTCGCCGGTGAGGCCTTTGAGGATCTGGTCGGCGAAGCTGTGGGCCATGCGCCGCAGATCTTTGAGCTGGCCGACGTAACGGCGGCCGGTGAGCAGGCGCCGCCGTACCACGTCATAGAGGCGGGCTTCGAGTACCAGCTCGTCCCCTCGCACCGAATAGGCCCCCTTGATCAGGGCATCGGCACCGAGCATGCGCCACTGCTCGAAATCGACATCGATGCTGACCAGCCCCAGGCGTTCGGCATCGGAGAGAAAGGCGGCCGGATCGACCAGGCTGAAGAGCCCCGAAAGATCGAGATCGGCGTTAAGGACCGCCTCGATTTCCGCAGCGATTTCAGGCTGCTGCTGGCGCTCCAGGGGTAGAAACGGGGTGAGCGCCAGAGGGATGGTCTGCTGCCCAGGGGCGCGG
>CALZIZ010000528.1 GCA_945787465.1 uncultured Desulfuromonadales bacterium | reverse complement strand
GGCAGCTTTCACTATTCCCAGCCGAGCGTCGACCACCTGCTGGCCCGCATCAAGGACACCCACGATGGGGCTTTTCCCACGGGCAACAGCCTGGCGGTGAGGGCTCTGGTGCAACTGGCGCGAAGCGGATTCGAACGCTATGTCCCCTATGCTGCGGCAACCCTGCGGTCCTATGCCGGCCTCCTGGAACGTCACCCCCGGACACTGGCCTACATGCTTTGGGGGCTTTACGAATACCGGCACGGCGGACTGCCCGAAGATGTTGCTCTGCCCAAAACCGTTGCGCCCTTACCCAGGACCTCCGACCTGGTCCGGATCGAAGCCAGTTTGAATCCAGCCTCGCTGTCGCCGGGGCAGGCGAGCCCCCTTGAGGTGGTGGTCTCCGTCGATGCGGGCTGGCACATCAACAGCAACCCGGCATCTCTTGCCACGCTGGTTCCCACCACATTGACAATCGGGCTATCAGGGGGAGAGCTTGGGGTGACGCCCCGCTATCCGAAGGGGCACAAGGTGCCATCCGGTTTGGGGGGCACCTTGGAGGTCTACCGGGGCAAGGTGACGATTGCGGCCGTTGTTGTGCCCCACCGGTTGCCAAAGGATCACCCGGATGGAATGCTCGAGGTCCTGGTTCGGGCCCAGGCCTGTAACGAGACCGGGCGCTGCCTGATCCCGGCGACCCTTAAGGCCGATGTCCCGGTCCGCTTCGTTTCCGTCGATCAAAAGTAAAGTGGCTGTCGTAGCTGCCCTAAAGGGGGGGCAGGTGTATAATAAAAGATATAGAACAGGCGAGCACCGGCGGCGAGAGGAGCAGATTATGGAATCCAACGACTTTACGAAGTGCTGTCAGGCGGTTGAGGAAGGCGCAGAGATTTATGTCGAAAACCTTGGTACCCACGAGCGGGGCAGGATTGTCTTCTGCACCGGCACCGAATTTGACGTGCGGGTCGGGGGCAAGCGCCAACACTGGGGGCCCGAGGGGTGCGAGGAGGTTTCCTCCTGTAGTGAAAGCCCCCACAAAAACATTTGAGGGGACGTAGAATAATGCCGATTCGTGATAAAGCGATCCTCCCGTGGGGAGGAATTTTTTTGACCAAAAGCAGGAATTGACAGGGGCAAAGGCTCTGCTAACCTTGAATAAGATTGGTTCTTCGGCCGTCTCACCGGTCGGAGTAAGGAGGATGTCATGGCAAGCCCATTAAACCCGACGACGGTTAGTCCCATAACAGATTATCCTCACTGCAAGGTGGATTTCCCCAGCCAGCGGTTCACTGTTTTTAAAAACCTTGCTCTTTCGTCGGTTATTTTCGGCCTTTACTTCTACATTTTCGAATGCTGCCTCAAGTAATCTTTTGTCTGGTGGCAAATGCGGGCAGTATTGGTTGAATCGTTGATATTTCCGAGAAAGAAAAAAGGGACGGCCCTGAAGCCGTCCCACTTTTTTTGAGCCTGGTCCAAAAGAGCCTCAGCCTTTTGCCGGGGTGAACTTGTTGGCGTTAAAGTTCTGGGTGGCGAAATAGTCCTCTACCGTTTCTTCGCGGCGAATCAGCTCGACGCTGCCGTCTTCCCGTGGGCGCCGCTGTCGTGCAGGACCAACAGGTCGCCCTCCTCGATAGGGGGCAGTTCGCGCTGAACGGCGAACTTGTCGTTGTTCTCACAGAGCGAGCCGACCACGTCGTAAACTTCACTTCTGGGCGCATCCTCTTTGCCGACCACGTCGATATGGTGGTAGGCGTCGTAGAGGGCAGGGCGCATCAGGGCCGACATGCAGGCATCGACGCCGGCGTATTTGCGGTAGGTGTCCTTGTGGTTGATGGCGCTGGTGACCAGCGCGCCGTGGGGGCCGGTCATAAAACGGCCGCTTTCCATGTACATCCGCGGGGCGTAGCCGTGCTTCTGCCTGAAGGCGTCGAACTGGGCGGTGATCTCTTTTGACATGGCGTCGATGTTCAGGGGCTGCTGCTCGGGCTGGTAGGGGATGCCGAAGCCGCCGCCGATGTTGACGAACTCGAACCTGATGCCCAGCTCATTTTCCACCAGCTCGGAGATTTCGAGGACCATGCGGGCCGTTTCGACCATGTAGGTATAGTCGAG
>CALZIZ010000527.1 GCA_945787465.1 uncultured Desulfuromonadales bacterium | reverse complement strand
CCTCTGTCTTTGCTGCTCTTCGGCTTCAAGCTTTGCGGCGGGCTGGGTCGATGATTGGATTGATCAAAAAACCGAAACCTCTCCGGGCTTTTTCGAAGGGCAGAAACGCGGCTATGCGACAGCCGGTGCTTTTTCTGCCCGCTGGCCGGTAAAAAAGGATTACCTGTGGACGGTCGAGCCCCCAAGGCTTAAGGCCGGATGCGGCGGTATCGATGCCTTTATGGGCGGGTTTTCCTATCTGAACTTCGACTACCTGATTGAAAAGCTGCAGAACATTCTGGCCTCTGCGCCTGCGGCGGCCTTCGATATGGCCCTGCAGGCCTACTGCCCCCAATGCTCCCAGGTCACCAAGGACATGGGCGCCATGAGTGACATGCTCAACTCAATTCAGCTCGATGACTGTAAGGCCTCCAAGGCTCTGGTGGCGTTTAGCGCCGATGCGGCAGGGGCGCAGTCGGAGGTCTTTACCAATGCCATGCAGGAGTTTATGACCGAATCCGGGCTGACCGAGTCCCACCAAGGCGGCAAGAAGATCCTCAACGCCGGCAAGATGGTCTTCGCCGATCCTGCAGGGGCCTGGGATGCCACCAAAAGCTACCTTGCGCCTCCTTCAGAGGTGACCCAGGCCGTTGGCGGCATGATGGCCGGTTGCCCCGCAGAAATCCAGGAGGTGCTTTTGAGCCAAGGGTCCCTGATCGCCAAGGTGGGGACCAAGCTGGGTCTCTCCGACCTCTACACCAACCTGATCCGGGGATTTGTCGGCGATATCTATCTCGAAGGCAGCCAGGGGGGCTACCTGGCCCACTACCTTGAGCCCTGCTCGGAAAATAACGGCAAGGACCCCAAGACCCTCCTGGACGGGGAGATCTTTATTCGCCCTCCCTCCCCGCAGGGGCAGTGCGTTGCGGTGACCGACACCAACAAGAAACTGCGTCAGTACGTCACCGATCAAATGGTTTCGATCGCCTCCAAAATGAAAACCAAACCGCTGCCCATCGCCCTGGTCTTAGCGGGGGCGATCGGCACCAACCAGGAGCAGGCGACCATCGCTTCTTTGGCCGATGTAACCGCAAGGGCCTATGCGTTGCAGATCCTCGCGGATCTTTATAACCAGTCGGGCCAGCTGGTGAGCAAAATCCTCTCGCTGATGCAGAAACAAAAAAACGCCTCGGGTTCTTTCGAGGGCTATGCCTGCAAACTCGAGGCGGTGACGCCCAACATTCAGGGGCTGGCAACCACCATGAAACACGATATCGACGGCATGTACCAGGGCCTGCAGATCTCCTATACCGGATCGGTCCAGGAGCTGACCGGGATCTACCAGATCGTGGCCAACCTGCGGGCAACCCAGCAGCAGATCTACAACGAGGCCTCCAAGCGCATGGGTGAGGCGGTCGCCCGCAGGGCCATGAAGAATATGTAAGTAGCCAGGCTCTTGGGTGGGAGTTTGTGCTTGGATCATCCGGATTCATTTTTCAATCGCGGGAGACAGCTATGAAGCGCCTGGTCATTCCTTTTGTTCTTCTTCTTTTGTTGGTCGTTTCGGTTTCAGGGGCCTTTGCCATCGATGCTGAAATCTACACCTATACCGGCTTTCGTCCGGTGACCACGGCCTTTAAAACCATCAGTCTGATCTTTTCCGACTATGGCTATTACACCTTTGTCGGCACCATGGCGGTGATCGGGCTTTTCTTCGGCGGGGCCGCCTACAATATCAAGCTGCTCTCAGGCCAGCCCGGAACGCCCTTTGCCTGGATGGTCCCGGTGATTCTGGGCGGGATCCTCTTTGTCTCCATGATCGTTAAGACCGGCAATGTCACCGTCTATGATGAGGTTCTGAACCGCTTTGAAACCATTTCCGGGGTTCCCAGTGCCATTGTGATGATTGCCGGAACCTCGAATACCATTGAACACCTGATCGTCGATAAGCTCGATACGGCCGCCTCGCCAGGAACAGCGATCAAGGAGGGGGTTGGGGGCCTGGGCTTTCAGGCCTCAAGTGCAGCCCTTCTCGAGGGGCTCAAAAATACCAATGCCACCCATTCGATGAGAAAGTACGTGGAGAACTGCGTCCTCTTCGAGCTGGCCCGTCCCGGGCCTCCGGCGCCCGGCTTTACCTACGAGGACCTGTCCAGCAACGCCACGGACTACCTGGCCCTGTTCGCCTCGGCCCAAAACCCGGCGATCTATACCACTTATTACGATGCGGCCAACCCCCAAGGGGTGACCAAATCGTGCACCGAGGCCTGGACCTCCCTGAACGCCTTTTACTCCGATGCGACCAACTACACAAACTCTCTTAAAGGGGCCTGCTCCAAGGCGCTCTTTTCTCCTGCCAATGCCTCGGAAATGACCCGCTGTAAGGACCTGGTGGCCAGCACCATCAAGAATGTGACCGGGGTTGCAGTCACTCCAGAGCAGGTGGTGCGGCAGGGGGATATTTCCCGGATCCTCTTTGAAGTGGTCAAGGACGGTGCGCCCGAAACAGCCATGGCGATCATGACCAACCGAGGGGTGGCCTCAAGCGGGACGGCCTTTTTTGTGGCGGCCAACGAGTGGATTCCCGGGATGAGGGCGGCGATCACGGCCTTTCCCAACGCCGGTCTTTAAGAAGATGCTCCTGGTCACCATCGGTCTGTTTGTTTGGGTGACCGCCTGGGGCGTTGCCGATGCGGTGATTCATAATTTTGGGATGGAGATGGCGGTCGATTTTTACGAGGAGGTGCGCCAGTCCAAATTGGGGCTTTCGGCTTTTTTGAACTTTCCTGACACCACGACCAAGACCTTGGCGCTGTTCGGCAAGCTGCGCGGCGCTGCAGGGCTCTTCGCCACGGTCATTGTCGGCGCCTTGGGTCTGGGTGGCGGCTCGGTGATGGGGATGATGTCGAGCAATATTTCCGGCTCGATTCAGCGGCATTCGGCAGGGGAGGGGGCCGCCATGGGCAAAACGGAGGGCCGGACCCAGGCCATGGCCTCACAGCAAAGATCGGCGGCGATCAACAAGGCCTGGGACAACAGTGGCAAGTTCGACTTTAAACAGGCCTCGACCTCAGAAGCCAATCAGATCGCCGCCCGGGTCGGTTCGGGTTCTTCCTATGGCAGCACAGAAGAGGCCTATGATATCGGCGCCGAAGGGACCGAACAGGCCATGGGCAGCACCCGGGGACGAACGG
>CALZIZ010000526.1 GCA_945787465.1 uncultured Desulfuromonadales bacterium | reverse complement strand
GAATTCCCTCACTGCTGGGGCGAGAAATTTTAACTATCAATTCCATTTGTCTTTTTTATATCGAACACAAACTCCCACTCATTATAGCTAGCTGCACCTGCAAAATCCTCATACTCTTTAGGAAAGCCTTCCTTTTTAAATGGCTCCCCCAGACTTGTACTGCGCACTCCCCGTATCCAGCCCCCTGGAGCCTTGACCAGCTCCCAATCCTCACCGGTCATGGGATCGGGGTATAGCTGACGAAGGTGTCGAACGGGACTCAATGAGCGAGGGTCTTTAAGAAGAGCTTCCAGGCTCCGGGGATACTTATTCAAAAGCGTGCTCTGTTTTTTATCGCCTTTGGTCGAAAGTGTGGGAAATTTACCACCTGAAACTGATCCATGTCTGAAATTGACATAGCTTTCGATCGCCTTGCGGTATTGGTCCCCGCGCCACATCAACTCTTCTTCATTGGCCCGCTGCACCACCGTCCTCCATGTCGACCCGGTCATACCAGCAGCTAGACCGACAACGACGACCATAACCAGCACGATCATCAGGGTCACGCCGCGTTGGTTTTGGATTATATGAAATGCTGGGAATATATTAAAAACTCCCTTTTTATGCATTTGCTTTTCTGGGCATCGCAGGCTCTTTTGTTTAACGACTTAACCGAACGACTCAACCACTATGGACTTAATTCCATAGGTTGGATGGCGACTGAAAGTCGCAAAATCTCTTCAATTTTTATGTCGCTACGCGACGATTATGTTGAAAACTAAAGTCTTGCCCTGAAAGGGCATAGTTTTGGACTAGCGTGTTGAAACAATAAAACTGACAACCTGTTGGAATGGCCCTTTCTTGGAATGCAGGGGTTGTGGGGATATGGCTATCTCACCCCTTTCCGACCTACCCAAATAATCTGAAACAACTTATCAGACAAAAGAAGTGGTCCTCCTCCAATATGTTCCAATGTTCGTAGGTCCGCAGGAACGGTCCGTTTAGCAAGAACATTTTAGATATTTAACAAGATAGCCTTGGGCGATAATATGCATGGGAAGGTATCCAATCTATAATAAGCTTAAAGACTGGGGTGTAATCCAACAACAAACGCATATGTTTTCAATTGCTTACGCCAAATGAAAGCTGTTCTGAACGCTTGACAAGGAATGATGGGTGGATAAAGTCTATAAAAACTATTTATCGTTAGGGGACATCAATAAAGAATTTGATAGAGGTCGGTGGATGGCAAATATGAAGCCAATTAATTCCCTAATAAATGGCCGGCTCGCCTTCTTTCAGGAATTTATGAAACATCCTCTTCAGATTGGGTCGATCATTCCCAGCTCACGTTTCCTTGAGCGGCGCATTTTGGAGGCTGCCGCCATCGCTTCAGCTAAGATTATCGTTGAGCTGGGTTCCGGCACAGGAGGTACAACTCGAGCGATACTGCGCGCGATGCCGCAGCACGCCAAGCTCTTGAGCATAGAAATTAACCCGAATTTTCACTCCTTGGTTAGTAGCATTGAGGACGACCGACTCATTGCGCACTTGGGTAACGCCTTCTGGCTTAAGGAAATCACATCGATGTATGGATTAGGTGCTGTAGGAGCGGATTTATCCGCGATGCCTTTCGGCGCAGAATCCAATCGCGGATAAATCCGCTCCTACAGTGACCTCTGAGCTGTCGATCCGACTATTTCGGAATGTGTCAATGGTTTTGAGACACTTTTTTTCAGAAATTACTGTCAATCCGTCTCGCTCTGTTTGGGTGGGTTAATCCACACCTCTTTTGGCAAGGGCTGCGGCGACGGAACCTTATTTACGAATCGCTCGGGTTTGGATGCATAGGCTGCCAATAGCGTCTTCTTCCGCTCCTGAAGGACGGCTTCAGCCATTCCGCAATGGACCATTTCTGGCGTCAGTAAACTGATACCTGAATGGCGATGCTCCTTGTTGTACCAAGGGAAGAAGTCCTGACAAAAAGCCCTGGAATCTTGGATGCTCCCGAACCGATCTGGAAATTCAGGCCGGTACTTCATGGTCTTAAACTGGGACTCGGAATATGGATTGTCGTTGCTGGTATAGGGGCGGCTGTGTGTTTTCGTAACCCCCAGATCGGCCAAAAACAGGGCCACTGCCTTGGATTTCATAGATGGTCCCCGGTCTGCATGCAGGGTAAGCTGCCCCTCCAAAACTTCTTGTTTATCGCATGTTTCACCGATGAGCCGCTTCGCCAGTCCAGCCGATTCTCGGGTGGCGACCATCCATCCGACGACATAGCGACTGAAAATGTCCAAGATGACGTAGAGGTAGAAGTATGTCCACTTCTGGGGCCCTCGCAACTTGGTGATATCCCAGGTCCATACTTGGTTTGGAGCTGTGGCAATAAGTTCGGGCTTGGTGTAGTTGGGGTGCCTGAGCTGGTCACGCCGTTCCTTGACCTCGTTGTTTTCCGCGAGAATCCGGTACATGGTGCGAGTTGAGCATAGATAATGGCCCTCGTCCAACAATGTGGCATAAACCTGTTGAGGAGCCATGTTAGCGAAACGTTCGGAGTTGAGAATATCGCGAACATCCTCTCGCTCGTCATTACTCAGCGCCCGAGGCGGTGACGAATTCTCTGATGGCGATACCGGCATGGCTACCTCATTGACTCTGCGGCGATAGAAGCTGGCACGGGGAACCGCCAATGCCTCGCATGCAGGCTTCGCCCCTATCTTTGAGGCCAAAGTTTCGGCAGCTTCCATCAATCGCTCCCTTTCTTTCCGGGATCGTTCAGGGGAACACCGAGTATCTGTGAGATTTTTTTTTGAACGTCGATGATAAGTTCTGCCTTTTCAAGACGTTTTTGGAGTTGTTCGTTTTCCCGGCGCAGCCGATCATTTTCCTCGGTAAATGGATTTTTGCCTGAGGCTTTTCGGCCTCTTTTTTTCGGTGTAAGTGCCTCCAAGCCTCCTTCGTCCCGCTGTCGTAGCCAGTGGGTAATATTCGAGGAGTAAAGACCTTCCCGGCGGAGCAAGGCCCCTTTTTCGCCGGGCTGAGTGCAGGCGTCAAACTCTTTAAGGATGCGCAGCTTGTACTCGGCTGAATACTTACGTCGTTGTGCTTTTTCGGAAACCTCTGGATATGGTATGCTGTCTTCTTTTGTTTCTGGAGTCATGTTCGTCTGGTCCGTTAGCAATGCAATGCTTTTCATCCGATTTCACCTCCCCGCCCTACACTAATTTAGCATGGGGTAAGTGTCTCAGACATATTGGCACAGAGGGCTTTGCTGTCTCGGGTCCAAAGAAAATACACACCATACCGCCCGCATTCATAGACCGAGTTTCCTGAAATTGATACGTTAAAGGCATCTGCTTCTTG
>CALZIZ010000525.1 GCA_945787465.1 uncultured Desulfuromonadales bacterium | reverse complement strand
CGTCGGCCGAAAGGGAGAGGCTTGCTGTCTCTGCCGGGCGGACCCTGACCTGGGCGCCGATGTTGAGGACGAGGGTGCGAAACTCGGCGATGTCTCTTTTGGTGGTTGCACTGTTGCCTGAACCCTGGATGGTCTTATTGCCTTCAAACCCGTCGGTAAAGACCTGCCCGTTGATGATGGTGACATTCGTCGCGTTGTTGATATTCAGGGGGCGGTCGCCGGCAACGGCCTGAGCGGCGCAGAGGCCGGCGCCTGTCAGCATGATAAGAACGAGAAAGCGGGCGATGTATTTCATGGCGTAGGTCCTTTTGAGAGTGGCATGCCTTAACCGTTCAAATCCCCCTTTGTCACAGACACCTGGAACATTGGTAGGTTGGGTTGAGGGACGAAACCCAACAGGTGACTCAGCGCTGGCAATTATTGGGTCCGTCGCTACGCTCCTTGACCCAACCTACGCTCGACTGGCCATAAAAGAGCAAAATGCGTAATTTGTAATGTGTAACATGTAAAGGGCGAAACCTTGACGCCACACACATCACTCATCACATGTCACGCCCTTAAACCGGTTTTGCGCGAGCATATCAGATAATGCCCCAGAGACAAAGGCAACTTACTAACCGGACACTGCTGATGATGGGCGAAGCTTTTCGGCATCAGGCGCCCGCAGGGGCGGCATTGGCCTCGCTGATCTGGCGGTTGAGGGTCCAGTAGTCGTAGACGATCCCGGCCAGGAAGAGGCCGCCAGTGAGGAAATAGATGATGCCCAGAATCCATTTGCCAAGATAAAACTTGTGCACGCCGACCCGGGATGAGAAAGAGATCGACAATCCAGCCGATAAACAGCAGTCCCAGGGTGCAAAAGTAGATGGTGCCACTAACCGGTCGTCCGTAGTAGAAGCGATGGGCCCCCATAAAACCGAAAATCCATAAAATGTAGCCGATCCCCTTGCTGTGGGTCTCCATGGTCCTCTCCTTTGACTCTGATGGATTCATTGTTCACTGCAGAAAAAATTATACTACATCGCCTGGGGATATTTGGCTGCTGCAGTTGAATGGGGGCAAGAGACTGGTAGATTTGAACATGGATAGAGTTCAGCCCTAATGACGAGGTCTTCTATGTTGACCCATAATCTGAAAAGAGCCCTTGTGCTGCTGACCTGCCTGGCTTTAACCGCAGGAGCGGAAGCCTCCGGCGTCACCGACAGCGATAGGGCATTGGGCGAGGTGTCCTTTGCCAACTCCTGCAGCGTCGAAGCCGGGCCCCTGTTCGAGGCCGGCCTCAAGCTGCTGCATCACATGATGTATGAACAGGCTTCCGAACGTTTTGAGGCGGCCGTTAAGGCCGATCCACAGTGCGCCATGGCCTTCTGGGGGCGGGCCATGAGCAGGCTGCACCCGCTGTGGCCGGGCCAGCCCTCGGCCGACGATCTGCAGCGAGGCTGGCAGGATATCGAAAAAGCCGGCTCCCTCGAAGGGCCTGGCGCCAGGGAGCGGGGCTACATAGAGGCCCTCGGCGCCTTTTACGCCCCGGGGCCGCAGCGCAGCTACCAGGCGCGGCTTGAGGCCTGGGAGGCGGCGCAGAAAAAACTCTACCAGAGCCACCCCGCCGATACCGATGCCGCGGCCTTTTATGCCCTGGCGCATCTTTCAACCGCGCCCAAAACCGATAAGGCCTTTGTTCACCAGCGTGAGAGCGGGGCGATTCTCGAGGCCCTGTTCGACCGTCAGCCTCGCCACCCGGGGGTCATCCATTACCTGATCCACGCCTGCGACAACCCGCCGCTGGCTCCAAGGGCGCTGACGGCGGCCCGGGCCTATGCCGATATCGCCCCCGAAATCCCCCACGCCCTGCACATGCCCTCGCACATCTTCGTGCGGCTGGGACTGTGGCCCGAGACCATCGACTGGAACCTGCGCTCGGCGGCCGCCGCAGCCAGGCAACCGGTGGGCGATGCCACCTCCTTGCACTACGTCCACGCCCTGGACTACCTGCTCTACGCTTACCTGCAAAAGGGCGAGGATGACAAGGCCCGGCAGGTTCTCGAGCAGGTCAACGGGGTGAAAAAGTACCAGGACAACTTTATCGCAGCCTATGGCATCGCAGCCGCCCAGGCCCGTTATTCCCTCGAACGCAGGGACTGGCAGGGGGCGGCGGAACTGACCCTGGGAACCTTTGGCGGGTTCCCCTGGGAGAAGTACCCCTGGTTCGAGGCCATGGCGCACTTTGCCCGCGGGCTCGGTGCGGTCCGAACCGGCGACGGGGCAGGGGCCGCTGCCGCCCTGGAGGCCCTGGAGCAGGCCCAGAGGCGCTCTGAGGATGAAGGCCAGACCTACTGGGCGGTGCTGGTCGAGGCCCAGCGGCAGACGGTTGCGGCCTGGAGCGCCCTGGCCCAAGGCCGCAAGCAGCAGGCCCTGGAACTGATGCGCCAGGCGGCCGAGCTTGAGGATTCGGTCGACAAGAGCCCGGTGACCCCCGGTGCGGTGCTGCCGGCCCGCGAACTGCTCGGCGACATGCTGCTCGAACAGGGCGATGCGCAGCAGGCCCTGCAGGCCTATGCGGCGGCCCTGGAG
>CALZIZ010000524.1 GCA_945787465.1 uncultured Desulfuromonadales bacterium | reverse complement strand
AAGGGCCTGGCCCCTGGCGAGGCTCTGGCGGGCAACGGCGAGGGTCTCCTTAAGCCGTTCCACAGCCTGTTCCGGGGTCTCGGTGGGTTCCGTAACAGGCACAGCCTGGGGCTTAGCCGCATCGCCCGGGAGCTGCCCCCAGGAGGCTGGGGGCAGGGTGGCCAGCAATAGCCACAGAACAGCGGGGAAAAGCCGTCGGACCATTCTTCGGATTTGGAACCCGATAGACAAAACATTCTCCACTGCAGGACAACAAAGCTCTTACTGGCTTCTCGGGGAGGTCCCCGCTAGTTCTTAAAGGGCAAGCAGGCTCCGAATACAATAAAGCCGGCCCGGTCTTCTGCTATGGCCGCGGTGAACTTGCCGGTCTCCTGGTTCATGTCGATGGTCCATCCCCGGCCGTTTTCGGCTCCCTGCAGGATGGTCATGCCGTTGTTTTGTTCCATGTTCTGGATGGTTGTCGACCTGGCGTTTTCAGGATTTCCCGCGGCGCTGAGCTGTTTTTTCTCGAAGTCGATGCGCACAAAGAGCGGAAGATTCACATCCTCGACAGACCGGCTCTCGCAGCCGCTTTCCGGCATGCATTCCACAGCCTGGGTCAGGGCGCAGAGCAGGGGGGAGGACCCGTCAAAACTGTCGGCCGTTGCGGCAAGAGGTGTCAGGCAAAACATCAGGATCAGTGGAAAAAGTAGCGATCTTTTCATGTCGTCCTCCTCGGTTATCTCACCGTGTAGCCACGGCCTTCCATGCACGCTGCATAGGCCCGGTTGTAGCTGTTGCGCCCTGCCTGGTACTGGGCGGTTTCCTGCTGTGCCCACTGCTGTTGTTCGTGCTCTTGCCGGGCCCTCTGGTCGCTGCGCCGCATGCCGCCGAAGAGTCCGCCTGCAGCGGCCCCGATCGCGGCGCCCTTGCCGGCATCGCCGGCAATTAGTTGTAGCATTGGAACTGGTCCTGCTCCTGCTGCTGCTGACTTTGCCCCTTGTTGGGGTAGATGATTGCTTCGGTCTGGGCTTGTGCCTCCGGGATGAGCAGGAGGCTCAAAGCGAAGAGAGGGATAACCAAAAGTCCCGGAAGCCAGAAGGTTTTTCTTGGAATCATCAGATTTCTCCTTTCGGTTTAACTCTCTGAGTCGATGTCCGACCGTTTCTGCAACTTCTCCTGTTTAAATTCAACTGCAGTCAACGCATTTCGACAACCACATAAACCAATGAATCTCCGTAAAAGTGCGGCTTGAATTGATCCCCACCGCAGCTGTAAAGAGTTTGATTTTGCCGGTGGACCTTGTTGCAGTTTTGAGGCAATACGGTCACGGCGGTTCCTACCGCGAGCTTGCTTTTTTCTTTTTGTCCGATGCTGTAACGGTAAGGCCTGTTGAGGGGCCATCCGCTGGGCGGACTAAGGACAGCGTTAACTCGCACCGCCTGATCTTGAGCCAAAACTTCTGTGGGCGCCAATACTGGCGTGGTAAAGCAAAACAGCATAAGTAGCGGCAGCAAGGCGGCCGGGGCGAGCGATTGGCGTGATGATAGCTTTTTCATAGCCTCCCCCTTGATGGTTACCGGTCGCTGACATGGCTTGCCGGAATAAATTCAATTTTCTCTGCACCCTCGGGCGGTGAAAAAGTAAAGTCGCTGTCCTGCAGGCTGGGGGTGAGGTTCCAGTTGTTGAGCAGGGCCGTGAACTGAGGGGCACCGGCAACTCGCTTGGCGGTAATAACAACCTTGCGGGGCAGGGGATGGCCTTTGTGTTCGACCCAAAGCTGCCAGTCGAGATCCGATTTACGGAAGGCCAGGTGATGGCACTTCACACCCTGAACGCGGTGCAGTCCCAGGTAGGCTCCGCTTTCCACATCGTTTGACAGGACGGCGTAGGGATCGCTGTAGAGCAATTCCGACAGGGGGGCTTTGAGGGCAAACGCCTTGAGGGCAAAATCGAGTGCTTCGTCGATCGTGGGCGGAGCGTCCAGGGTGCCGTAGAAGTTTTCTGCCGGACGAAAAAGGGTGACGGTCTTGCCGTCATAAAAGAGCTGCTTGTTGTCCTTGTCCCCTTCGACCAGGGCGGCAACCCGGTCGGGTCGCTTCACCTTGACATCCACGCCCAGGGCATACTGCAATTTCTGCCCGGCGGAGGTCACCTCCTCGCGGGTGTTTTCAGCATGAAAGGTAAACTGCTCCAGAGCTCCCAGGTAGCTGCCCATCGCGAGAAGGACCTTTTCGGCCTCGGGGTTGATGGCCTGGGCTTCTTCCTGGGCGCTGCTCATCCCCGCACAGATCACCAAGGCCGTACATAGAAGCAAAGAGATGAAGACGATGGGTCGGCGGTAGAGCATTTTCATGCCTCCTTTTTATTTTTGTAGGGTTGGAGCCTGCCCCACCGAAAACGGGTCGGACTCGAACATGGTGGGGCGGGCCCCACCCTAACTTTTCCTGTCTGGTGTAAGCTACGAGAATCAGGTTTCGTTCAATTTCAAGTTTACCTCCCTGGAGGTTAACCGCCATCGCGAACTAAGGCTCTTCGACCATGATGTAGACCAATTGATTGCCTTCATATTGAGGTAGATAATAAACGCTGTCATAAACGTAATAGGTCGTGCCGCTGACCACCACCGTGGTATAGCCGACAGGCAGAACCCTGACCCGGTGCCCTACGGCGTGATGCCTGCGGACGGTCCTGCGGGTGGTGCGGCGTGACACCCCGGCAACGCTTCGGGGGCTGCCCGGGCGTCCGACTCTGGCTTCCGCATCTTTTATG
>CALZIZ010000523.1 GCA_945787465.1 uncultured Desulfuromonadales bacterium | reverse complement strand
AAAGTATGAGGCGACCATGGCGCTGATCAGCGGCCCGCTGGCTTTTAACTTCTGGTTTTTCGAAGTTCTGATCGGCCTGCTGATACCGTTTTTTATCCTCGCCAATAAACGCACCCGGACGGTCTTCGGGGTGATGCTGGCCGGCCTGCTTTCAACCTTGGGGATTTTCTTCATGCGCTATGACCTGGTCATCGCAGGTCAGTTGGTGCCGATGCGGGCGAACGGCGGCGGGTCAGGTCACCATTTGCTGCGTTATGTCCCTTCGGCAACCGAAATTTCTCTGGTCATAGGCGCTTTGGCGGTCTGTCTTTTCCTTTACACCCTGGCTGAGAAGGTCTTCGACCTTGAGGGGGGACACCGGCATTAGTACCCCCGGCACCATAAACCCTTGTCTACCATGCAATATCATGCCTCCAGGGCCGGCACTGTGCCGGCCTTTTTTTCTTTTGACCAACCCCCAAAAGGGATGACCATGGGGCTAATGGCACCAGGATTGCAAGCAAAAAGTCGGGATTGTTACGGATAAAGCATTACTGAAGTCAAGGGGCCCTCATGGATTCTGAAAAAATAGTCGATTCGTCCTGGTTTGATACCTTCGGCCGCAGGCTGTTGAGGCTTGCCAGGACTGAAGGCGAACCGGTCAGGGAAAAGTTTACCGAGGCCCGGGGCCGGACGATCCTGGTGGCCAAGGCCCGTTGGTTGCTGCTGCTGCTTACCGGGATATACGGCCTTTTCGCGTTAGGGTTTTATTCTTTCAGCGAATACGGTTTTTTCCTGAACCAGTCCCAGTTGCTGTTTCTCTTCGGCTCTGCTGCAGCCGCCCGAATCCGCTATATCGACCATTTTCAGGTGCTGCTCGATTTTTTGTTCATCACCCTGCTGGTCCATTTCAGCGGCGGCGGGGCCAGCTGGTTCTGGCCGGTTTACCTGATCGCGACCCTCGAAGCGGCAGTGTTGATCGAACGCCAGCGGGATGTCTGGGTGCTCGGCGCTGTAGGCGGTTTGTTCTATGGTCTGCTGCTGATGGGGGAGTACTACGACTGGTTCTGCGAGGTGGCCATGCCTTTTGTGGACCAGGGGCTCCACCATGATGCCCTGTTTCTGGTGCTGATGTGGCTCTGGGTCAGCCTGCTTAATGCAACCGTCGCTGTGGTGGGGGCCTTTTTGATGTCAGTAATCCGTCGCGAAAATCGTGCTGTAGCCGAAAGCGAGGAGCGGCTGGTCAATTTTCTCGATTCTGCTAATGACCTGATCTTCAGCGCCGATACCAAAGGTCGTCTGGTCTTTGGCAATCAGGCCTGGAAAAAGGCCCTCGGTTATGAGGCTTTGGATGCCGAAGAGGTGAACATTGACCATGTCATCCACCCGGACAATCACGCCAAATGCCTGTCCGCCTTCCGCCAGGCTACTGAAGGGGGCAAGCAGAATGTCCTGGAGGGGCAGCTTGTCGGCAAGGACGGTCAAATTATCGACGTGGAGGGGGATCTGACCTGCAGCTTTAAAGACGGCCAGCCCGTATCGGTCTGGTCCATCTGCCGGGATATCACCGAACGCAAGCAGGCCCAGCAGCAGCTTTACCATATGGCCCACCACGATATGCTGACCGGGCTGCCCAACCGGCTCTATTTCATTGACTGCCTGAAACAGGCCAAGGCCCTGGCCAAGCGCAAGAACGAGCAGGTGGGCATTCTGTTTCTTGACCTCGACCGGTTCAAGATTATCAACGATACCCTGGGGCACACCCTGGGTGACCTGATGCTGCAGGAAACCGCCCGCAGGCTGCTTGGCTGTGTGCGTGAAACCGACACCGTGGCGCGTCTCGGCGGTGACGAATTTACCGTGGTCCTTGGCAGCGTTAAGGGGCGCGAGGATGCGGGCCTGGTTGCCGACAAGATTCTCAAGACCATGGCCCAGCCGATGAACCTCGGTGGCCACGAGCTGTTTATCACGACCAGTCTCGGCGTGAGCATCTATCCGACAGACGGCACCGACCCTCCGAGCCTTATCAAAAAAGCCGACATTGCCATGTATAACGCCAAGTCCCAGGGGCGCAACAACTTTCAGTTTTATGACCAGAACATGGATCTGGATGCAGAAAAACGCCTGGCGCTCGAAAACGGCCTGCGCACCGCTATTTATCGGAATGAGCTGAGTTTATGCTATCAGCCCAAGGTTGACATGGAAAGCGAGCAGATAACCGCAATGGAGGCCCTGCTGCGCTGGGAGCACCCTGAACTCGGTAATATTCCACCGGGGGATTTCATCCCCATTGCCGAGGAGACGGGGCTGATCTTTTCCGTCGGGGAGTGGGCCCTGCTCAAGGCATGCGAGCAGAATCGCGCTTGGCAGGAGGCCGGCCTGCCGCCGGTGCGGGTGGCGGTCAACCTCTCAGGGCATCAGCTGCAGCACAATGGGCTGGTCGAAACCGTCAAGGAAATTCTGGAAAAGGCGGGACTCGAGGCCCGTTACCTTGAGCTGGAGGTGACCGAGACGGTGGTCATGCAGAACCCCGACTACGCGGTTGCGATCCTCAACGAGTTGCGCGACCTGGGGATTCACATCTCCATCGATGACTTCGGCACCGGCTACTCGTCTCTGGCCCACCTGAAGCGTTTTTCGGTCAATACCATCAAAATCGACAAG
>CALZIZ010000522.1 GCA_945787465.1 uncultured Desulfuromonadales bacterium | reverse complement strand
TCGCTGAGCCAGGGGGGCCCGGTAAGAGGCATGCGCGGCAGGCTCTGGCCACGAACTCTGCGAATCAGCTCGCTTTCGCCAGGTTTGCCAGGGACAACCACTGGCCCGTTTTCACTACCCGAACGCACACCCTCAAAAGTGTCGAGATGCAGGCCGTTTGGCGCTGCAAAGCCCTGGTGACAGATGACGCAACGGCTCTGGAAGATCTTCGCCGCATCGTTCCAGGTCGGAGGTTGTTCTGCCCCGGCCTCGGAGATGCAGAACCCCAGGCAGAGTGTTATGGTGAAAAAAAGCGTGCGTTTGGTCATCTGGTATGCCTCCAAATTAAAACGAGAAATTTTGAATTTTTAGTTTTGAATTTTGAATTAAAGGCGAAATGTTGTCCTAAACGACAAATCACCCGTCACCCGTCACCCGGCACCCGTCACCCGTCCCTGCCCACTGCCCACTGCCCACTGCCCATCACCAATCACTGACCATCCCATCCCGCAGATTCACCACCCTGTCGATACAGGCATCCTCGCACACCAGGGGGTCATGGCTGGCGATGATAATCGTTTTGCCGTTGGTCTTGAGTTCCTCCAGAATATCCATGAATTCCGCCGAGAGGGCCGTGTCCAGATGGGCGGTCGGTTCGTCGGCGATGATGACCTGCGGGTTGTTGATCAGCGCGCGGGCGATAGCCACCCGTTGTACCTCGCCGCCGGAGAGCCACTCCACCTTCGATCTGGCCCGTTTTTCGAGGTTGAAAAGCTTCAGAAGTTCAATAGCCCTGTTTTTCAGTTCGCCATGGCGCTCCCCCAGGGGGTAGGCGGGGAGCATGACGTTCTCCAGTGCGGTCAACCCCTTGACCAGGTGAAACTGCTGGAAGATGAAGCCGAAGGTGCGGCGGCGGATTTCGGTTAAAAACCGCTCGGGCAGGCTGGTAATCTCCCCTCCGGGGAACCCGGGGTTGGCATGGGGGTTGTCCTCTTTCAGCTCGAGGCGGATGCGGCCGGAGGTCGGCGGCTTGCCCTGGTTGAAGATCTTTTTCACGTCGGTCAGCTCGATCATGGCATCAGCTCCTGAGCACCGCATCCGGGTCCACCGTCGCCGCCCGCCAGGAGGGGACGATGGTGGCAATGGTGTAAGGGACCACGGTCAGGAAGAACATGGTGGCGACCTGAAAGGGGTCGATAAAGGGGACCAGGCGAAACTCGGGGTAGAGCACCGCCCAGCCCTTGAGCACCGGCTCGAACAACACCGAGGAGGTCAGAAAAACATGGCCGTAGGCGAGCAGCAGCCCCATCAGAAAAGAGCTCAGGGAGAGGGCGGCGCCTTCCCAGAATTTCATCTGGATTACATCGGAGGTCTCCCAGCCGATGGCTTTGAGGATGCCGATCTCCTTTTTCTCCTCGGCGCTCAGCCCTGAGGCCTTGTCCCAGGCGAATATTACAAAGGCCAGCCCGGCACCGGCGAGGATCACCACCAGCAGGCCGCTGCGCCAGTTGAAGACGGAGTCGTAGGTGCGCAGTATCTCGTCGCGGATGATCGGCCGGGTGTCGGGGAGCAGTTTTTTGATCTTGGCGGCCACCACCGGTATCTCCCGCGGGTTGCGGACCTTGACCGCCAGGTCGGTGGCCAGCTCGGGGGCCATGCCGAACAGCTCTCGGAAATCCTCCTCGGCCATCAGGACCAGGTCTGCAGAGACCAGCTCCGATTCGGTCGCGAGGATCTCTGTGATGAGGTAGCTGGTCAGTTTTCCCCGGTGATCCCAGAAGGGCAGGATGTTGTCGACCGGGGATTCGCTGACTTTGGCGACACCGGGACCGATGGCGATGTTGCCCGGTCCGTGGGCAAAATTCTCGGGAACCATCAGGGTGTAGTTGGCGCCGAAGATGGTGTCATAGTAATAGCCCCAGAGCCTGGGCCGCACAGAGGCCACCCCGCGGATCTCGGCGATGGTTTGGGCATAGTCCGACGGAATCAGGTCATGGCGGCCTGCCATCAGCTTCTGGACCACGATTTCCGGTGAGTCCTGCAGGACCAGCTTGGCCTCGCGCTTGATCGAGTGGGTGAAGAACATGACCGAGGCGAGCAGAAAGACCACCGCGGTGTAGACCAGCACCAGCGCCAGGTTCTTGCCCTTGCGCCGCCACAGGGAGGCCAGGGTGAAGTCGAGGATGTTGCGCTGTTTGTCGAACCAGGCCATGGCGACTAGAACCTGCCTTTCAGGTGCTCCGGCGGCAGAACGAGCGAGCCGGTGGGGTAGTGTTCGAGGGACAGGGGGTAGTCCTGAAACGCGGTATGCAGGTCGGCCATGGACGGATGCCGGGTGTAGCGCGCCTCGGTAAAGAGGCACAGGTCGGTGAGGCTGAGCGACCTGACCAGTTCAGTCTTTGCCGTAAGTATCGGCCTGGCCGTTTGCTGGCCAACCAGGGCGTGCCCGCACGCAAGGCCCAGCAGAACCAGGTTGAGGGCCAGAAAGCAGAGGAAGAGGGTGGACTTTCTCATCGGCTCAGTTCAGTTTATTCAGAATGTTCTGGTTGATCTCTTCGAAACGGAGAATCTTTCCTTTGTGGTCGTTGATAAATTCCTCGACGTCACCTTCCTTTTCCAGCGGGATAAGCTCTTTACCCATCGGGCCGTAGACATCGCTGCCGATAACGAAATAGGCTTTGCGGGCATCGATGGGCTCCAGGCTGTAGTAGTCGGTCACGTAGATGGCCTCGATGTCCGAAGGCTGCCTGTCCGGAGCATATCGGGACAGGTTCAGATAATACTTGAACAGATCCTTGGGGCCGTCAAAGGTGACGTAGGAGCCGTCCTTGAACAGGACCTGAGAGATGAAATAGGTATATTTTGCCGTGAACATGCCGCAGACGGGGCATTTGTCTTTGGCAGTGGGGGTGATCGGCTCCCTTGG
>CALZIZ010000521.1 GCA_945787465.1 uncultured Desulfuromonadales bacterium | reverse complement strand
GCTGGCCAGAAACTGAAAGCGGCCTTTGTCGGTGATGATGTTCTTTTTCTTGTTCTGGTAGGTCTTTTCTTCAAGGCACTCCAGGATGCTGGCATCGGGGAGGTTCAACTCACCGATCGTTTTGCCGACCGCCTGGGCGGCCTCGCAGTTCAGCATCTGCTGGGCAACCCGGTTGATGGTTGTCACCTGGCCGTCTTCGTCGATGGACAGAATGCCGTCGCTGATGCTGTCGAGCACTACCTGGAAGCGCTTTTCGCGCTTTTCCTGGGGCAGGGTCTGGATGACCGAAATCTCCAGGAAGTTGGGCAGCTGCCGAACGCTCCCCAGCAGACCTTCGGTGCTGACGGCCTGCGCGTCCGGAACGGCTTCGAGATAGACGATCGCCTTGTCTCCTTTGACCTCAACCTCCATGGAGGAGATGCTGACCGACTGCCGGGCCATCAGGGTGGCCACATTGGCGACGATTCCGACCCGGTCGGTAAAGATGATCTGCAGTTTCAGGTTTGTCATCATTCGGTCTTCAATCCCCTCTTTTTGTAGAACGTTGTTCTTAAGTCTACCCCGCAGGGGCTTTTCTTTGAAGCTGGGACTCGGTTTTTAGCAAGGTTTTGGTTTTGTCTGGGTTGACAGGGGACATTATGAGAGAGATTTGACCAGATCGATCAAAAAATAGACCAGATATGTAAAGAAAATTTTTTGGTTTTTGATAGGCTGTGACAAGTAGACGCCCAACCAAAGAAAAAGGAAGGGGATTTAAAGGGTTTTTCTGCTTGATGCTTTGGCAACGTGCACACAGATCTTAGCGAGTTTTTGGATTTGTTTGGATTTTCCAGGGGGGGCATCCATAAGGCCGTATTCATGAATGAGATGACAGGCTGTTTTCCCGCCCGGTCAGCGGCGGGGATGTTAAAGCACCATAGGCGCTACTCCTCAAAAGCAACTTCCTGTCATTCCATCCAGCATTGAATCCCAACCTTACAGGAGGACCTTGCTATGTTTGGAACCAGTCATTTTTCCATTAGTCGGGAAGCGGTCAACCCGGAAATTGGGTCAGAGCGCCGGCTTCTCAAACCTAGGGCTCAATCCTTCCGACAGTGGAGTTTTGTTTTTGCTATCGTGATCTCGATCGTTTGGGGGCTCGTTTCTGCTCTGTCTGCAGGTGCTCAACCCCTAGATAGAGTGGTTGAAAGCCTTTTGGAAAATCAGTGCAGTTTGTTCGAAGCTGCAGGAGGAGACACGGTTGGACTTGCAAACATTTGTGGCCAACCGCCTGGAGCTGGCACTTCATCCGGTGGTGGAGCAAGTACCCCTCAAACCGCACCCGGTATTGTTCAGGAACGCCTGAAGGAAGCCAGGGGAGAGGAAGTTGATGCCGAGGCCGGGGTTGTTTCCGAAATGGTACCAGGGCTCAGCTTGCTGCTATCTGCCGAGTACGAGGATCTTGACCGTGATACCACGACCTTCGAGGATGGCTACGACTCGGATATCAAACGTTTTACTTTAGGCGCCGACTACCTGTTTACCGATACCTTAATGGCGGGGTTGGCCTTCACCTATTACAATCACGACGGGGACTTTGATAGCGGGGGTGATTTCGACAATGATTCCTACGGGCTTCTGGCCTTTTTGTCGATAATCCCCCATGAGAGTGTTTTCGTTCAGGCAACAGTCGGTTATGCCTCCAAGGAATATGATCGCACCCGTCAAGCTGCACTTAAAATCGACTCGGACCCTAGCTTGGGTGAACCATTTGATGAATCCGGACCTGCCGAGGGCGGGATCCTGGCAGGATACGACCAGAGGATGGGCAGCCTCACTATCGGCCCGAGGCTTGGGCTCGATTGGATTTACAACAGGTTCGATGGATATTCGGAGCAGGGAGACACGGGGCTCGAACTTGTCTTCGAAGAAACCGATGAATTTTCGCTTCAGGGCCGGCTGGGTCTCATGGGATCGATGGCTGTCAGCACAGGATTTGGCGTTCTACTTCCACAGGTGAACGTCGATTGGGTTCATGAGTTCGAAAATGATCAACGTATTGAAAACTTCAGTTTTGTCGACGATGACGCAAAGGTGAAATTTCAATACGAGGACGAAAAACCTGACAGAGATTTTTTCGAAGTTTCTGCCGGTGTTTCGGCGGTTCTCCCCAACGGTTGGCAGACCCTTGCCCAGTATCGGACCATACTCGGGCACGACTATATCGACAGCCATGTCGGATCTCTTGGTGTGCGTGTCGAATTTTGAGTCAAATTCTGACCTGTCCCTTTAACAAGAAGGGCAAAAGGCATGAGGCGCTTATTTTATCTGTTGGTTTTCGGTTTGCTGCTTGGCTGCCAGGCGCAGCTTTCCTCTGGCGGGGGGATGGGCTCGCTGGCGTCCTCTCAGGGCGCCTCGGCCGCCAGGAGTGCCGAAGACCTGATGGTGGTCGATTGCCTGATCCCCGGCCAGATGCGAAAGATCGGCCGGCAGATGACCTATCTCTCACCGCGCAGGTCGCTGAAAACCACCGCCATCGACTGTGAGATCAGGGGCGGCGAGTACGTGGCCTTTGATCGTGCCAACTACAAAACCGCTCTGAATGTCTGGGAGGAGCAGGCCGAGAAGGGGGATATGGTCGCCCAGACCTATGTTGGCGAAATTTATGAAAAGGGCTTGGGCACCTCCCCCGATTACCGCCTTGCCGCCGAATGGTACAGGCGCGCCGCTGACCAGGGTTATTCACGGGCCCAGATCAATCTGGCCAATCTTTTCGAGCAGGGGCTCGGTGTCCGCCAGGACAAAGTGGCCGCTCTCGGCCTGTATAGAAAAGCTGCCGGGCTGCAGGGTGGCCTGAGTCTCGATGGAGCTTCTGCGAACCAGGAGCTGCTGGAAGAAGTGAAAGGTTTGCGCAAGGAGCTGGACCGGCGAAAGCGGGAGCTGGAGGAGCTGCGCGAACACCTCAACCGAGACCAGGAGTCGTTGCGGAAGTCCCGGGAGAGCGTGCCCAGGGATAGCTATCAGCGGGACATCTCACTGCTTGAGGAGCACGTCAGGCAACTGCAGCAGATGGTGGCGCAAAAAGACCAACAACTCGGCTCGCTGCTCCAGACCCGCAAGGTTGAGGAGCAGAGTTGGAGCGGGTTCTCAAAACCAGGTACGGGTTTATCACCAAGGTGCTCGAGGACGCCAAGCGGTTTGAGATTCTGACCGAGTTGAATAAGTTTCGCGAGAACCTCTCCGAAAAAGACAACTTTCTGCTTTATTTTGCAGGCCACGGCAAACTGGACGAGCGTAACAACCGTGGCCACTGGCTGCCCACCGATGCCCATGAGGACAATACCGCCAACTGGATTTCCAACATCACCATCACCGATGTACTCAACACCATGTCCGCCAGGCATGTGCTGGTTGTGGCCGACTCCTGCTACTCGGGGGTCATGACCCGCTCGGCGGTGCCCGCTCTGCGAACCGGGATGTCTCAGGATCTGCGCATCGACTGGCTCGAAACCATGGCCGGCAAACGCTCGCGAACCGTTTTGGCCTCAGGTGGTCTGGAGCCGGTTCTCGATGTCGGGGGCGGCGACCATTCCCTGTTTGCAAAGGTTTTTCTGGATGTTCTTCAGGACAATCGTGAGGTTCTGGAGGCTCAGAATCTGTACAAAGAAGTCTCGCCCGCAGTCTCCAGCGCGGCCCGGGTGCTAGGCGCCCGGCAGGAGCCGGAATACGCGCCGATTCATTTTGCCGGGCATGAGGGTGGCGAGTTCTTCTTCGTTCCGGTTTCAGCAGTGGCATCGTTTTTGAGCGATCCGACTTTGGGCGCCGGTTTTCACGCTCTTCCTCTTCACGCCTTTGAGGAGCAGCCCTTGTTTACTCGGGAATCCACTGCGCCAGCGCCGCCTTGACCAGTTTGATGTTGTCGTCGGCATTCAGCACCAGGTTCAGCAGCGTTAGC
>CALZIZ010000520.1:1026-6142 GCA_945787465.1 uncultured Desulfuromonadales bacterium | reverse complement strand
ATGTCTATGTTGCGTGTTGCCAGCGGCGGAATCTCAAGCCGGACCACGTTGAGGCGGTAGTAGAGGTCTTCACGGAAGGTCTTTTCCACGATCGCCTCTTCCAGGTCGACGTTGGTCGCCGCCAGCACCCTGACGTCGGTGCGGATCGGCCGTTCGCCCCCCACACGCATAAACTCGCCGGTTTCAAGCACCCGCAGCAGTTTGACCTGGATCATCGGGCTGGCATCGCCGATTTCGTCGAGAAACAGGGTGCCGCGGTTGGCCAGCTCAAAAATGCCGCGGCGGGTCTGGCTGGCCCCGGTGAAAGCCCCCTTTTCATGGCCGAACAGTTCGCTCTCGAGCAGGTTTTCCGGCAGCGCCCCGCAGTTGACGGGGATAAAGGGCTGATCGGCCCGGTGTGAGGCGGCGTGGATGAAGCGGGCCAGGACTTCTTTGCCGGTGCCGGTTTTGCCCTGAATCAGTACGTTGATGTTCTTGTTGGCGATTTTGTAGGCCAGAGAGGTCAGGCGGCGCATGGAGGGAGAATTGCCGACCTGAAAGCCGACCGCTCCGGCTACCTCGCCCCAGTCTTCGTCGGCCGCGGGGCCCTGGTGCAGGCTGGTTGCGTATTCAATCTCATCGATGTCGTCGAAAGGTTTTTCCAGGTATTCGTAGGCTCCGAGTTGAATGGCCTGGACCGCTGTTTTGACCGTGCTGTAGCCGGTCATGATGATGACCTCGCAAGCCGGCTGGCTGGCTTTGATTTTCTGCAACAGGGTCAGCCCGTCGGTATCGGGCAGTTTCAGATCGACCAGGGCCACGTTGTAGCTGGCTTCTTCCAGGGCCCCGGTCGCCTGTGGTTCATTGACTGCCGTCGTTACGCCATAGCCTCGTCGGGTCAGCAGACGGCGAAAGAAAGTACAGACATCCGCTTCGTCATCGATGATCAAAACCTGGATCTGGGACAATGGATTACCGCCTTTGGAAAAATGCTTCTAGACGCAGGGTGAGCCACCGAGCCACCAAGGCACCAAGAAATCCGAAAAGATTCGTAGGTTGGGTTGAGGGACGAAACCCAACGGTACCCAGTGCCTGCTGCATTTTGTTGGGTCCGTCGCTGCGCTCCTTGACCCAACCTACAAAACTAGACGCAGGGTGAGCCACCAAGCCACCAAGCCACCAAGCCACCAAGCCACCAAGCCACCAAGCCACCAAGCCACCAAGCCACCAAGCCACCAAGAAATCCGAAAAGATTCGTAGGTTGGGTTGAGGAACGAAACCCAACAATGCCCAAGGTCGGCGGAATTTTGTTGGGTCCGTCGCTGCGCTCCTTGAGCCAACCTACGGTTCTATCGGAAGCACCAGCGAAAAGGTGCTTCCTTCGCCGGGCTTGCTGTCGACTTCGATGGTGCCCTGGTGCGACTCGGCGATTCCCAGGCAGACCGACAGCCCCAATCCGGTGCCCTTGGTCGCCTCTTTGCTGGTGAAGAAGGGGGTGAAGATCTTCGACAGATTCTCCGGGGCGATGCCGCTGCCGTTGTCCCTTACGCTGAGAACCGCCCATCGTTTGCCATTGACTGTGCGCTCGGCGGTGATGACTTCAATTATTTTGTCTTCGCGGCCGATCCCGCTCAAGGCATCCCTGGCGTTGACCAGGAAGTTGGTCAGCACCTGCTGGATCTGGGGGCCGTTGATGGTCAATTTGGGCAGGTCGGGGTCGAGTTGTTCGATGATCCGGATCTGGCTGCGGTTGATCTGGTACTTGATCAGGCTCAAGACCCGTTTCACTTCACCATTGAGGTCCGTATCACTCACCGGGGCCTGGTCCTGCCGGGAGAAGGTCCGGGGCCTGGTCCTGCCGGGAGAAGGTCAGCAGGTTCTGGATAATCCGTTTGCAGCGCAGCCCGCAATTGAAGATATCCTCAAGCTCTTCGACTTCCCCTATGGTAGAGCCGTTCTGGATCTCTTTGATCAGCATCTGGGCCGTGCCGATAATGACGGTCATCGGGCTGTTGAGTTCGTGGGCTACCCCCGCAGCCATCTCGCCGATGGCGGCAAGTTTCGCCGAGTGGACCAGCTGGGCTTCCATTTTGGTCTTTTGGGTCACGTCTTTCATAAAGACGGTGATGGCGACGACCTGGCTCTCCTCGTTGAGAACCGGGTAGTAAGAAAAGTCGAACAGCAGCCCCGATTTAGTCTGGGTGCGCAGGTGATAGGGGTGCTGGCTCCGTTTGACCTCTTCGACCGGGCATTCCCGACAGGGTCTTTTCAAGCCGTGAAGTCGGTCATGGCACTTTTCGGTTTTTGCCCGCTCCCAGATCTCCATCATTTCGGGCGGGAGGCGGTCGTTGTGGAGCAGGACGTTGTACTCGGTGTCGATGAGCACGATGGGATCGGTGACCGCTTTAAAGGTCTCCTCCCATTCCTTTTTAGCTCGGGAGACCTGTTTGTAAAGCCGGGCGTTCTGAATGCAGATCGCCAGCTGGTCGGCAAGGTGTTGGACAAAGTTGAGCTCGGCTTCGTTGTAGGCCGATTTTATTACACTTCCGACCAGCAGAGCACCGATCACCTCGGCCCTTTCGAACATGGGGGCAATGGCGATTTCCCTGATCTGCTCAGGGTAATTAAGATTGTGCTGAAGATGAGACTGGTAACTTGGCGCAGGATCGAACACCCCGACTTTTCGGGCGCGGATGACCTGCCAGGTCGGGGCGTGGTGGGGGAAGGACTCGACGCGGCAGAAGTCCTTGGGCATCATCGCCTTGAGGGTCAGTTTGCCCTTCTGAATCGTGGCCAGGCCCAGAAAGTCGCAGGGCAGGGCCCCGGGGAGTTTCTGGAAGGTGCGCTCGATGATGTCCTCGATGGACATGTCGATGTTGATGTCCCGGGTCAGCTGGTGGAGGATTTCCAGGCGGCTGTTCTGCTGAAGGATTTCCCGGTTGCGCTTTTTAAGCTCAACGTAGTAATTGAGCTTCGATGAATCGACGCCGGTCAGCTGCTGAAGAAGCTTTTCCCTGTTGTCCACAAACTAGTCCCCTTAGAGTGCTTTACGGAATATGGCCTCGATGTCAGCAGCGGTCGCGAGGCGGGGGTTGGTGACCAGGCAGGCATCCTTTAAGGCATTCTGGCTCAGCAGCGGGATAAGATCCTCTTTGAGCCCCATATCGGCCAGCCCCTTGGCCAGGCCGATATCCTCCAGCAGTTCGCTGGCCCCCGCGATCGCTTGGCGTGCCCCGCTCAAGATGTCCATATCCCTGGTGTTCTGGCCCATGGCATGGGCGATGAGGCGGTATTTTTCGGGGCAGGTTTCAAGATTGAATTCCATCACATGGGGCAGGATCGAGGCGTTGGTTTCGCCGTGGTGCTGGTCGAAAAGGCCATCGACCTGGTGGGTCATGGCATGGGTGGCGCCGAGAATGGCGTTGGACAGGGCCAGCCCCGCGGTGAGGCTGGCCATGGCCATGTTGGTGTTGGCTTCCATGTCCTCGCGGTCGGCCACGGCCCGGCGCAGATTCCGGCTGACCGGTGCGAAGCAGTTCCGGATCGACGATGGCGATGTCGGGGACCAGGGATTTGGAAATGATCGACATCTTGAGCTTGCGCTCCGAGTCGACGATGATCGCAAACTGGGTGACTTCGGAACCGGCCCCGGCGGTACTGGGAGCGATGACCATGGGCGGCAGGGGCCGGATGACTTTGTTGATCCCCTCGTAATCGCGCAAGCTGCCCCCGTTGGTTGCCAAAATGGCGATCGCCTTGGCGACATCGGTGGGACTGCCGCCGCCGACAGCGACCAGGCCATCGCATCCCGATTCGCGGTAACGGGCCAGCCCCTCGACCACCTCATGATCCTTGGGATTGGTGGTCAGCGAAGAATAGGTCACGCAGTCGAGTCCGGCGTTGCGCAGGTAGAAGAGGGCCTTGTCGACCCAACCGGCTTTGATGACATCCTCGTCGCTGACGACAAAGACCTTGGAGGCCCCGATCCGGGCGGCGCTTTCACCGATCTGACTCAGCGACCCCTGGCCGAAAATGATTTCGGGTGCGACAAATTTGCTGATATTCACGGTAGTTCCCTATCCATTAATGAACTGGCAACTAAATCCTGGGATGGCGACGCCATCATCCTTCAAACATTTCTGCGACGTTCACCTTTTCACCGGCTTCAAAGACATCCCGGTCCGCAGGCAGCAGGGCGATACCGTTGGCCCGGACCATGGTGCGCAGGATGCCGGTATTCTGGTCCCCCGAACTCGAAACCTCCCAGCCCTGCTCGCCGGCGGTTACGGCGACCCGCAAGAAGTGAACCCGGCCAGCCTTTTTGCGGACCGGCTCGGTCAGGGTCGCCTTGACAAAAGGCTTGATGATCTTGGTGTGGCCCATCATCTTGAGCAGGGCCGGCCGCACCAGTTCCTCGAAGGTGATCATGGTGGAGACCGGGTTGCCCGGCAGGCAGAAGACCGGCTGGTCTTCGTTCATTAAAAAGGCGGTCGGCCGCCCGGGTTTGATATCGACCTTCCAGAAAACCGGTTTGACGCCCAGCTCGTCAAGCATCTCTCGTACCAGGTCGCGGTCGCCGGCGGAGACTCCGGCCGAGGTGATCAGAACGTCGGCCTTAAGCCCCTGGCGCATCTTCTCCAGGTGGCTTTGGCGGTTGTCCCGGGCGATGCCGAGCAGCACCGGTTCGGCGCCGATCTCCTTGACCGCGGCGGCCAGGGAGAGGGCGTTGCTGTTGATGATCCGCTCTGGGGTCAGATTGTCGCCGAGTTCCACCAGTTCGTCGCCGGTGGAGAGGATAGCGACCCGGGCTCTGCGAAAGACCGAGACGAAGGCCTTGCCGAAGGAGGCGAGCATGTTGATCTCCGGCGGGCGCAGGGTGGTCCCTGCAGGGATAACCAGCACTCCTGCGGCAATGTCTTCGCCCTGGTTGCGGATGTGATCTCCGCGCTCGACCTTGCCCTGAATGCGAACCCTCCCGTCTTCTTCGAGAGTCTCCTCGATGGGAACAACGGCATCGCAACCTGCTGGGACAGGCGCACCGGTCATGATCTTGATCGCCGTCCCAGGTTTGACCTCAAGCCCGGCGGCAGATCCGCCGGCCGGGATATAGCCGGTGACGGCGAGGGGGGCATGCTCC
>CALZIZ010000520.1:0-905 GCA_945787465.1 uncultured Desulfuromonadales bacterium | reverse complement strand
CGCCATGATCGGCTTAAGCCGGCCGTTGACCAGCTGAATCTGTTCTCCCGCAAGCCTTTCGGGCAGCTGCGGGTCATGGGTCGACATGACCACCGTGGTTCCCCGCTCTGGCAGGGTGGCGATCAGGTATTCGATGGTTGCGGCGCTTTCCCGGTCGACGTTGGCCAGGGGCTCGTCGAGCAGCAGCAATTTCGGCTTCAGGGCCAGGGCCCGGGCCAGGGCAACGCGCTGGGCTTCGCCGCCGGAGAGTTCCTGGGCTTTACGTTTTTCGAATCCTTCAAGCCCGACCAGGGCGAGGGCTTCGGCCACGGCCTGTTTTTGCAGTGTCCCGTGGATACCGCGCAGTTTCAGGCCAAAGGCAAGGTTTCTGAAGACGCTGCCGGAAAACAGGTACGGCGACTGGTGGAGCAGGGTGACCTGCTTGCGCAGCCGGGTCAGGGCTTGATCGGTCCAGGCCACCACTTCGCCGGCGAAGGTCATCCGCCCGCCATCAGGCTGGCTGAGCAGGCCCAGGATGTGAAGCAGGGTGGTCTTGCCCGAGCCGTTGGAGCCGGTCAGCAGGTAGAGACGGCCGCTGCCAAGGCTCAGCTGGTCCAGGTCCAGCGCCAGCTTGTTGCCGTAGCGCTTCTGGATCGATTGCAGGTTCAATAGCTCGTCCATTAAATCACCTCTGCTGCAGAAAATTCAGAAACAGGTTCACCGCCAGGGCGACGGTCATCAACACGATGCCCAGGGCCAGGGCGAAGGTGAATTCGCCTTTGCTGGTTTCCAGGGCAATGGCGGTCGTCATGGTGCGGGTATAGCCACGGATGTTGCCGCCGAGCATCATCGCCACCCCGACTTCGGCAATCACTCTGCCGAACCCGGCAATGACCGCAGCCATGATCCCGAAACGCACCTCAAGC
>CALZIZ010000519.1:1933-3296 GCA_945787465.1 uncultured Desulfuromonadales bacterium | reverse complement strand
CTCTTGATTTATCCGGATGGATAGTGTAGGTCAAGCATGGCCCGACGCATCAGTTATCCACCCAACCCAAAACCCTCATTTTAAAGGGCATCGATATGTTCGGAATCGGAATGCCGGAAATGTTGCTGATTCTGGCCGTGGCTCTTCTTGTGATCGGCCCCCAGAAACTCCCCGAAATCGCCAAGGCCCTGGGCCGTGGGATGGCCGAATTCAAGCGTGCCACTAATGAGCTGAAAAGCACGATTAACCTGGAACCGGATGACCCTAGAACCACCCGGTCCACTTGGGAAGATAAACTGCAGGTCCGTCAAGCCGAACCGGCGTCAGACGGGGCAGCGACAGGACCAGAAGCCCCATTGCAGCAGAGCGCCTCAGCATCGGAACAAGAGGTTGTACATGACAACTCTGAAGACATCGCCGCAAAGGATGTCGAGCAGACAGGCTGGACCGGGGTCAAAGAGTCGGCTACGGCGTAAGGGAGTGGCGTTTTGCACGAACTCAGTATCACCCAGAGCCTCATCGAAATCGCCGAAAAGGCGGCCCTCGATCAAGGCGCGCAGAAGGTTTTATCCGTCACCGTGGAAATCGGGGCGCTTTCGGGGGTTGTGGCCGAGGCGGTGGAGTTTGCCTTTGAGGCCTGCTCCAGGGACACCATGCTGGAGACTGCCCGACTGATTATCGAGCCGATCGCAGGAAAAGGGCGCTGTGGCCAGTGCGGTCTTGAGAGCGCCATGGACCAGTACACACTTGCCTGCTCTCACTGTGAGGCATTCGCTCTCGAGGTGCAGCAGGGCAAGGAACTCAGAATTCGCCAAATGGAGATTGATTAGCTATGTGTACCGACTGCGGCTGCCCCGCCCCCCAGGGCGAAGAGCACCACCACCATCACCATGACGAGCCCGCGAGCTCTCAGGGTAAAACGATTCGCATCGAAGAGGACCTGCTGGCCAAGAACAACCGCCTGGCAGGCGGTAACCGCGCACTCTTCGCCCGCCAGGAGCTCTTCGTGCTGAACCTGGTCAGCTCCCCTGGTTCGGGCAAGACCTCGATCCTCGAGCGCACCCTCAGCGACCTTGCCGGTCAGCTCGGCTTCGCCGTGCTCGAAGGGGACCAGCAGACCGCCAACGACGCCGACCGCATCGCCGCAACCGGGGTGCCGGTGCGCCAGATCAACACCGGCGCCGGCTGCCACCTCGACGCCCACATGGTCGGCCATGGCGTCGAGCATTTCGACCTTGGCGCCACCGACATCCTGATGATCGAGAACGTCGGCAACCTGGTCTGCCCCGCCTCCTTCGACCTGGGCGAAGACCACAAGGTCGCCGTCCTCTCGGTCACCGAGGGCGAGGACAAGCCGCTCAAA
>CALZIZ010000519.1:0-1927 GCA_945787465.1 uncultured Desulfuromonadales bacterium | reverse complement strand
CCCAACATGTTCCACGCCGCCGATCTGATGCTGATCAACAAGATCGACCTGCTGCCCTACCTGCGCTTCGATGTGGAAAAGTGCAAGGCCTTCGCCCGCCAGGTCAACCCCGACATCAAAATCCTCGAACTCTCCTGCCACTCGGGAGAGGGGATGGATGCGTGGTACCGCTGGCTGCAAGAGGGAGCAGCAAAAAAGCGTAATAAGTAATGAGTAATAAGTGATGGGTAGAATCGTAAAGGCTTTTTCGCCCTTTACATATCACTCATTACTCATTACACATCACGCTTTTAAGAAATTTCTTAGTGGAGAAAAAGCGTAATAAGTAATGAGTAATAAGTGATGCGCAAAAGCCCTAGGGTTTCTAAAGGTTTTTACACGTTACTCATCACTCATTACTCATCACGCCTTTAAGGAGTTTAAAACCATGTGTCTTGGAGTACCCATGCAGGTCCAAACCATCAGCGGTGATCTGGCTGTCTGCGAGATCGACGGCGTTCAGCGTGAGGCGAGCCTGATGATGCTCGATGGCGTTGCGGTCGGTGATTTTGTGCTGATCCACGCAGGCTTTGCCATCGAAAAGCTCGACGAAGAAGACGCCCAGCAGACCCTGGCGCTGTTTCGCCAGGTGCTGGCCGACGGCGGAGGCCCCGAATGAGCGAGCAAAATTACACCACCTCGTTTCGCGACCCCAAGGTGGCCCGCAAGCTGATCGAGCAGATCGAAGAGCTGGTTTGCGACTACCCCGGCACCATGACCCTGATGGAGGTCTGCGGCACCCACACCATGGCCATCTACCAGCACGGAATCCGCGCCCTGCTGCCCGAAAAAATCCGCCTCATCTCCGGGCCGGGCTGCCCGGTGTGCGTCACCCCGGTGGGCTACGTCGATAGGGCCGTGGCCCTTTCGCGCAGCGAAGGGACCATCATCGCCACCTTCGGCGACATGGTGCGCGTCCCCGGCTCTTCGAGCAGCCTGCTCAGGGAGCGCGCCCAGGGCGCGGATGTGCGCATCGTCTACTCGCCCCTCGATGCCGTTGCCCTGGCCGAGAAGCACCCCGAGCAGCAGGTCGTCTTTCTCGGCGTCGGCTTCGAGACCACCGCCCCGACCATCGCAGGTTCGATCCTCGAGGCCCGGCGCCGCGGCCTTACCAACTACTTCGTCCTTTGCTCCCACAAAACCATGCCCGAGCCGATGGCGGCGCTCACAGCCGACCCAGAGCTCAAGGTCGACGGCTACCTCTGCCCCGCCCATGTCAGCGCCATTATCGGCGCCAAGGGCTACGAGGTGCTGGCCCGCGACTTTCATGTGCCCTGCGTGGTGACCGGCTTCGAGCCCCTCGACGTGCTCCAGGGGGTGCAGATGCTCGCCCGCCAGGCCATCTCGGGAGAGGCGCAGGTCGAAATCCAGTACAGCCGCATCGTCAAGCCCGAGGGCAACCTCAAGGCGCAAGCGCTGCTCGCCGAAGTCTTTAAGCCCTGCGACGCCAGCTGGCGCGGCATCGGCGAAATCCCTCACAGCGGCCTTTGCCTGCGCCCCGAGTTCGCCCCCTTCGACGCCGAGGTGCAGTTTTCCGTCGCAGTCGAAGCGCCCAAAGAGCACGCCGGCTGCCTGTGCGGCGAGATCCTCAAGGGCAAGGTCGTCCCCAAGGACTGCAAACTCTTTCGCACCGTCTGCACCCCCGAAGACCCGGTGGGCGCCTGCATGGTCTCCAGCGAAGGAACCTGCGCGGCCGAATATAAATACGGCACCTGAAACAAGGGGCTCGAGACTAGGGACTGGGGACTGGTTTCGCTTTTCCCAGCCCCCAGCCCCTAACCCCTAGCCTCCGGAGTTTTAAATTGAAATCCGACATCATCCTCCTCGGCCACGGCAGCGGCGGCAAGCTCAGCCACCAGCTGCTCGACGACATCATCATCCCCGCCCT
>CALZIZ010000518.1 GCA_945787465.1 uncultured Desulfuromonadales bacterium | reverse complement strand
ATCGATGAGGCGGGTTTCGATCTGGTAATGGAAGATCTCGCCCCCTTGGATAATCTGATTCTGGTCGTCACGACCGTCCCAGGCGATGCTCGCCGGCGGTTTTCCCTGGCCGCCAAGGGTGCGCAGGGTGCGGTTGCTGCTGTCCATGATCAGGCAGTTCCAGGAGCGGATCTCCTCGCTGCGGTTGGTCTTAATCCGGAATTGAACCTTGCGGGCCTTTCTGCCGCGGATCTCGACGATTTCGTCACTGGCTTCGGCGAGGCGGATATCGACCAGGGGCAGGGCGGCCTGGCGACCGTTGATCAGCAGCGAGGGCATCTCCACGCTGCCCATGATCTCAAGGGGCTCCTCGATCCTGGTGCTGGTCAGCCGGGCCTTGGGGACAACGGGCTTGGGCTGCGGGGCTGCCACAGGCGCGATTACAGGCTCGGGGGCCGAGGCTTGGGCTGGCTCGGGGGATGCCGGTCGCTTCTGCTTCTCGACCCCGAGCAGATCCCGCACGCTCTGCTGGTCGATCTTGATGCGCACCTGCACGTAGGGGCCCTGGGCGGTGAAGCTGCCTGCCGAAAAATCCTCGTCCTGGAAGCCTTTGAAGTTGTAACCGAGGCTCACCCAGGCGTTGTTCATGACGTTGTAGCCTACCGAGACCCCGGTGCTGTAGTCGAGCTGGCCGCTGTTCCAGGAGTGCAGCTCCTTGACGTATTTGACGCCGTATTGCATGGCGACCTGGGTTTTGGAGTTGAGCTGGTAATTGGTGTTGAGGTTGTTGACGACCCTCCAGTTCTGCGCTTCGCTGTCCGCTTCGCCCTGGTCGTTGAAAATGAAATCGACGCGGTTAAGAATCATCCAGCGGCTCTGCTTCGGCCGGTAAGCCAGGCTCAGGCGCAGGTCGCCGCTGGTGCTGCCGGCCCCTTCGTCGGTGCTGGTGTCGAAGAGCTGCGCCTGGGCGGCCAGCCCCAGGCCCTTTTTCGGCTCAACCATGACGCCGCTTGCAAGTCCCCAGCGATCGCTGCTCTTGGCATCGCGATACTCCAGCCGGTTCCACCAGGACCACTGGTCCATTTTGTAGGTCGCCCCCATAGAGACAGCGGTAAACTCCTTGTCGCCGCTCTCATCCAGACTGTCGTCCTTGAGCACCTGGCTGCGGTCGAGGCCGGCGTCGACACTCCAGCGCTCATTGACCTGCCAGCTCTGCTTGAGGCCGAGATTGGCGAAAACCCGGTTGCCGTTTTCGTTAAACTGCTGCTCCACCGAACTGCTTACCTGCCCGCCGTGCCAGGGGCTGGCCTTGGCCTTGATGCCGAGGCGGGTATTCTGGGTGTTCTCCTGCTCGTTCCAGGAAAACTCCTGGGCCCCGAAGAGGGTCACCGCGTCGGTCAGGCGGTAGTCAGCGCCCAGGGTGGTGCGGGTCGGAAAGTCGCTGCTGACATCGCCGCTGTTGAGGGTCTGGTCGTGATTGACGCGCAGGGTCAGGCGCTCCCAACTGCCGTTCCAGCTGCCGCCTGCGGTCACTTGATCGGAGCGCTCGGTGCTGCCGTCACCAAGCTCGTCACGGACCTCGCGCAGGCCGAGATGCAGCTGGTAATGCCGCAGCCGGTAGTTGGCCTGGGCTTCGGCAAGGTCCCTGTTCGCGTCGGTGGCCAGATCGGTCTGGCGATAGGCCTGGCCCGAAAAGCTCGTCCGCTCGTCTTTTCGGTAGGCGGCATCGAGGCCGAGCTTGCGGGTGCCCGATTCGCCGCCGCTTTGCTGGCCCAGCCCGAACTCTTCGCCTTGCTCCCGCAGGTAGAGCCTGGCATCGAGTTTTTCAGAGCGGTGGCTCAGCTCGGCCAGGTAGGCGCTGCCGCTTTTGGCCTCGCCGCCGAAGTCGGTGTCGCTGCTGGCGAACTCCCCCTTGAATTCGAGCTCATCGGAGAGTTTCACGGTGGTGTCCGCCCCGTAGAGATCGCCGGTCCCGCTGAGTTGGTCTTCGTGGATGTAGGAGGCTCCCACCTCTACCCGCTCGTCGAACATGCGGTAGGCCCCGCGACCGCCGTAGTTAAAGGCCTCCTGGCGGGTATCCATGGTTTCGTAGTCGACGACGATAACGATGGGATTGAAATTCTCGTCCTGACTGAAGATGGGCTCCTTGAAAAAGAGCGTCCCCTGCTGGTAGTCGATATCGTAGTCGAGGTGGCGGGCCAGGCTGCGGGAGCTGAGTATCAGCTCGCTGCGGAAGCGGTCGCGGCTTTCGAGGGCGATTTTCTCCGAGTTCACCAGCAGGTCGTTGCGCGAGAGGCGGTAGAGGCCCGAGGTGCCGTCGCCGCGGATCTCGTCCTTGACAAAGACCTGGGCCGTTTCGCTGCCGAAGAGGTTGAGGCTGGTTTTCTGGCTGTGCAGCTCGGCCTTGAGGCCGGTGAGGCTGCGGTTGTAGCGGGAGAGTTCGGCGACGCTAAGGTCGGTGTTGAAATCGCCGAACAGGGCGTAGAACTGGTCCCGTTCGATCTTCAGGTAGAGCTTTTCGCTGCTGGCCGACTCGTAATTCTGCTGGCTGCCGTCGCCGTAGAGGGTGTAGAAGCTCTGCGGGTCGATGGTCTGGAAGAGGTTACTGCCATCTTTTAGCCTCGGTTTGTCCGAGTCGTAGGCCAGGGTCAGCAGCCA
>CALZIZ010000517.1 GCA_945787465.1 uncultured Desulfuromonadales bacterium | reverse complement strand
GTTGAAAAGCGTAATGTCGCTGCTGCAACTCAAAATCAGGCCCTGAATGCTTTGGTTTTTCTCTACGAACAGGTGCTGAGTCAGCCGTTGGGGGAATTAGGGGAGTACCTTCGGGCTAAAAAACCCAAAAAACTTCCGACGGTGCTTTCTCGAGATGAGGTAGAACGTTTGCTTGGGGTGTTGCGGGGACACCAGGCGATGATCGCTGGGCTGCTTTACGGGAGCGGCATGAGGTTGATCGAAGGCGTCCGGCTGCGGGTCAAGGACATCGATTTTGAACTGAACCAGATTGTGGTCCGCGAGGGCAAGGGGAAAAAGGATCGGGTGACCATGCTGCCGGACAGGTATGCCCTGATGCTGCGCGAACACCTTGACGCAGTGCGCCAGATCCACAGGAAGGACTTGGCCAATGGTTTTGGCGAGGTCTACATAGGACCTTCCCTTGCGAGAAAATATCCCCATGCGGGCCGCCAGTGGCACTGGCAATATGTGTTTCCTGCGAGCAGGATCTCTGTTGATCCACGGGATGGAAGGTCCCGGCGTCATCATTTCGATGAACGCACAATGCAGAAAGCGGTGAGTCTGGCGGCGCGCCAGGCCTTAATTCCCAAGCAGGTCAACTGCCACACCCTGCGCCATTCCTTTGCCACCCACCTGCTCGAATCGGGCTACGACATCCGCACGGTTCAGGAGCTGCTGGGACACAAAAATGTCAGCACCACCATGATCTACACCCACGTGCTGAACCGCCCGGGAATCGGGGTGATGAGTCCCGCCGATCGCTGAACGGAAAATGGGTCGCCCTTTATGAAGTCAGAGGAGCAACCAGAGGGGGATAGGCTTCCCCAGAGATGCTTGGGCTGCATTAATAAGAAAGTTTTTCTAGCTTTTCTTTTTGTTCCCGTTAATGTTTTTGCCTGTTTGCATCACTGCAAGGCACATTATGCAGGGGCTGATCCTGGCTGGGAGGCAGAGCAGGGGGCATGGTTTTGAATTGGGGGGGCGGCGTTGTTCGTACCCTCAGGTGGTGGGCGCTGCAGCTCCTGCGCTGGCTTCGGTTATCCGAGCGATTGCGGCCGTTTGCCTTGGCGGCGTAAAGGGCCTGATCGACTTTTTTGATCAACGAATTCGCATCCTCTTGAGGGTCTGCCTGGGCGACGCCGAAACTTGCCGTGACCAGGATTTCTGCCTGCTCGTAGTAAAGAGGAGCATCATGAATCGCCGTGCGGACAGTTTCGGCAATTCTGAAAGCTCCCTTTTGGTCGCATGCCTTAAGGACGATCAAAAATTCTTCCCCTCCCCAGCGGAAGAACAGGTCAGACTCGCGGACCGAAGCTTGCACCCTTTCTGAAACATTTGTCAGGACCGAATCGCCTGCATGATGGCCGAAAGTGTCATTGACCGACTTGAAATGGTCGAGGTCGAAAAGGATCATCGACAGTGTCTCCTGGTTGCGATGACAGTCGGCGCTGGCCTGGGCGAAGAGGGCGTCGAAGGAATTGCGGTTGTAGGCGCCGGTGAGCTTGTCCGTCGAGGCCAGGGTTTCGAGCTTGTTCTGGTAGGCCGAAAGGGCACGGTTGGTGATGAAGAGGACAATAGCTGTGATCAGGGCGCAGATCCCGAGGTTGGCGAGCAGGGCATCGAAAATCTGCTCTATGGCCTCATCTTCGGTCTGTTCGACCAGCAGGTGCCAGCCGAACTCCTTGATGTAGCGGGTGTTGAGGTGCACTGTCTGCCCCTGGCGCTGGTATGTCAGGGTGAGGTTGTCCTGGGTGGTGATGGCCGTGGCCAGCTCGGCGAGGCCCGGCATCTCTTGCAGGCGGCTGCCCCTGCCTGAGAAGCCGGCGCTGCTCAGGGTGATGTTGCCCTTGCCGTCGGCGAAGAAAATGTCGCGGTTGTACCGCTGTTGGTAGGTCTCGATCAGGGTTTTGACGGCGTTGACCGTCAGGCCCACCCCGGCTGCGCCTATGTAGTTGCCTCCGTAGTCGAAGACTTTGTAATTGATGAAGATGGTCATGGCATCGGTGTTGGCCATGTCGGGGTCGACGTTGATCTCATGGGCCGGTTCCATCTCTCGGACCCTGAAATACCAGCTGTCTCTCGGCTCGTCCGGATCGACCTTTTTCAGGATGCCGTTGGTGTGGTAGTAGGTGCGGGTTTTTTCCGATACGAAAAAGCTCGTGACGGTGTTGTATTTGGTCTGGATCTCTTTGAGATACCGGGTGATCTGCTCAGGCTGCTGTTCGCCGTTGAGAACCCAGTCTCTGAGAAAGGTGTCCGAGGCCATCAGCGATGAGATGAAGATCGGCCGAAGCAGGTCGCGCTGGATTTCGGAATAGATGTTGTCGCTGGTCAGGGGGAGGGTGTTCTGGTCGATCTCCTCGAGCAGGGAGGAGCGGGAGACGAAATAGCTGGCGAGGCTCGTTGTCAGAAAGCCGAGAAGCAGCAGCAGGCTGAGGAGAATGATGATCCTGTGTTTGCTGCTTTGCATTTTGATGACCTTTTGGATGACCGGCGTGGGTAAGTTTAAATGAAGTGTATTTTATCGAAAAAATATGGAACTGAAAGCTTTTTTGTAACGATATAGTCGTTTTTGTAGAGCCGGGGCGAAACCGACGGGTTGTTTCCAGCCGGACGCCTTCACCGAGAACTTTGGTAGGTTGGGTTGAGGGACGAAACCCAACAGCTGTCTCAAGGCTGGCAATTGTTGGGTCCGTCCCTGCGCTCCTTGACCCAACCTACGCCTACAGTTTGTCAGCGTTGTCCGGTTGGAAAATTTCACAGGGATCCAAATCCCCCTCGAGCCTCCTTTGGGAAAGGGGGAGGAGAGGGGATTTTTCGCTTGCAAGCCGTGATGTTTATCCGGGGGGAAAATGGCAGATGGGGGCGCGAGAAAAAGGGCGGCCCATGGGCCGCCCTTTTAAGTCCAACTGAATCAGGGGATTACTTCCCCCACTTCTCGCGAATGCGCTGAACGGCGGTCTCGACGTTCTTGCGGTCGCCGAAAGCCGAGAGGCGGAAGTAGCCTTCGCCGCTGGGGCCGAAGCC
>CALZIZ010000516.1 GCA_945787465.1 uncultured Desulfuromonadales bacterium | reverse complement strand
GTTGGCAATGCCGGTGGACGCATCGTGGCCGGTATGTTGTGCGATAAAATCGGCGGGATCAAAACACTTGTATTCATGCTGTTCTTCCAATCGGTGCTCATGCTCAGCGCCATTTACGTGGTCGGCGCCGCGACCCCCGATACCGCCCTGCTGGTTTTGGTAGCCACCTTTATCGGTTTCAACTACGGCACCAACCTGGCCCTGTTCCCCTCCATAACCAAGCAATTCTGGGGGCTGAAAAACTTCGGCATGAATTACGGCATCCTGTTTACCGCATGGGGCGTGGGTGGCTTCGTCCTGAGCCGGCTTTCCCAGATGTTCCTGACCCAGACCGGCAGCTTTACCCTGTCCTTTCTCTTCTCAGGGTTCCTGCTGATCGCCGGTGCGCTGTTGACTCTGACCCTGCAGAAAAGCCGTGAGGACGAGATTCTCGAGGAGCAACTCGCCCAGGCTCGCGCCCAAACCGAAGCAGCCTCTGGTCAATAAAGGATTTCTTGATCCCCGACCTGCAAGTGAAAGAAAAAAGCCCCGCCTCGTGCGGGGCTTTTTTATCGGAATTATAACCCAATATAAGATAAACAGAGATTAGCCTTTGTTTTGGTTATAGATCCGTTTTTTATAGCGGCAGGGTTCAATTATTCCTAAAGGTTGCCAGTTTTGTATTTGGTGCTTAGTATGATGGGTGAAGGAGGGCAGTGGCATGTCCAAGGTGTTTTTTTCTCACGGTAAGGAGAGCGGCCCCTGGGGGACCAAAATCCAGCATCTTGCGCGGGTGGCCGAAAAGTATGGATACGGGGTGGTCAGTCCGGACTACCGGCAGACCCCTGATCCTGAAAGCAGGGTTGAACAGCTGTTACGCACGGTTAAAGAGCAGGGTGAGCCAAGGGTTCTCGTTGGCTCCAGCATGGGTGGCTACGTGGCGACCCTGGCTTCGCAGAAGCTTCGGCCGGCAGGCCTTTTTCTCATGGCCCCGGCGTTCTACCTGCCTGGTTATCTCGAACAGGACCCGCGCCCCGGGGCTGAGCAGACCGAGGTTGTCCATGGCTGGGACGACAGGGTGGTGCCCGCCCAGCATGCAATTCGCTTCGCAGAGCGCCACAAGGCCTGCCTGCATCTGCTTTGCGCCGGACATCAACTGACCGAAGAACTGCCCACGGTGGTTAAGCTCTTCGACGTGTTTCTGCAAAAGCTTTGCGATGCTACCGATTGAAAACTTTTGTGCAGCAGGGCTCTGTTATGATAGCATCTTGCGGCCTAACCGGCATTGGTCGGAGAAAATCAAGATTGAAAAGGAAATGAAAAACATGGATCGTGGTCAACTGGTGGCTCAAGTGGCAGAGAGGGTTCGCAGGCGTTTCGCCGGACGGGGCAGCCTGAGCAGTGCCCCTGGGGGGGAACTTAACGCCTATGTGATGGATGAAATCCGACGAACCGTCAATAGTCTGAATGACCCTTACAATGCTATAATCCGAGGCTGGGAAGGTCAGGGATACCACCTTGATCTCTGCTGGTGGGAGGCTGAAGAGAACCCGGAAGCCATCGTCCTTGGGCTCGCCGGAGCGATCCTCGAGTACGAGGTTCGCCACCAGTTGGGATTGCCCGCCTGAGAATTGACTTCAGTTCGTTACCCGACGCTGAAACCTTCAACGAGAGAGCTTGAGCCATGACCGACAACCTCAAAAAACTGACAAAGGGCCTGGTTCAGGTCTACACCGGCAATGGAAAAGGCAAAACCACCGCTTCGCTGGGGCTGGCGTTTCGGGCTGCAGGGCACGGGCTGAAGATTCGCATCATGCAGTTCATGAAGGGCAGCACGGTTTACGGAGAACTCGAATCAGCCAAGCGACTCGGGCCGAACCTCACCATCGAACAGGTTGGCCGCGACGTATTCGTTTCGCGCAATAACCCCGACCCGGTCGATTTCGAGATGGCCCGTGAAGCACTCGAGCGCGCCACGGGCTTTGTCACCTCCGGTGATTACGACCTGGTTATACTCGATGAACTCAACTGCGCCGTCGA
>CALZIZ010000515.1 GCA_945787465.1 uncultured Desulfuromonadales bacterium | reverse complement strand
TTTAATCATTGTGAACCTCGTGAAAACAGAATTCAGGAGCAAGGAGCCAGGAGCCAGAGGCCAGGAGGCCGAATAGATGGCTTTTCTTCTGGTTTCTGGCTACTGGCTTCTGGTTTCCCAGTTTTTTAAATCAACTTGTACTTCTTCAGCACCGTCTTGAGCTTTTCGAGGCTGGCGGGCTGCATCGGCACCAGGGGCAGGCGCACGTCGGCACCGCACTTGCCCATCAGCGAGGCGGCGGTCTTGACCGGCACCGGGTTCGATTCGATGAACATCGCCTGGTGCAGTGCCAGCATCTCCAGGTGCATCTTGCGGGCATCGTCCCAGCGCCCTTCGGCGGCGGCGGCAACCATCGCCTTGACCTGCTTGGGGGCGACGTTGGCGGAGACCGAGATGACCCCTTTGGCGCCCACGGCCATCAGCGGCAGGGTGAGGAAGTCGTCGCCGGAGAGGACGTCGATCTTGTCGCCGGCCTCGGCGAGGATCTCGCTCGCCTGGGTGACATTGCCCGAGGCTTCTTTAATGGCGACGATGTTGTCGAAGGCGGCCAGGCGAATGGTGGTCTCGGCGGTCATGTTCATGCCGGTGCGGCCGGGTACGTTGTAGAGCACCTGGGGCAGGGCGACGGACTCGGCCAGCGCCTTGTAGTGCTGGTAGAGGCCTTCCTGGGAGGGTTTGTTGTAGTAGGGGGAGACCAGCAGCACCCCGTCGGCGCCCATCTCTTTGGAGTGCTGAGAAAGCTCGATCGCCTCGGCGGTGGAGTTGGAGCCGGTACCGGCAATGACCGGGACGCGTTTGTTGACCTGCTCGATGCAGACCTGGATAACCCGGTCGTGCTCTTTGTAGTCAAGGGTAGCCGATTCGCCGGTGGTGCCGCAGGGCACGATGACGTCGGTGCCGTTTTCGATCTGGAACTCGATCAGCTGGCGATACTTTTGCTCGTCGAACTGCCCTTCGCCGTTGAAGGGAGTGACAATGGCGACCATAGAGCCTTGAAACATGAGAGTCTTCCTCCTGAGAAGTCCTGTTTAAGTCCGCTTGAAATCTTCAATCTTCAACTATCAAGAATAGATCAGTAAAATACACGTAACTATCACACCTTTGGGGCAAAGTCAAAGCCGCCGGTTTTTTCTTCTGGGCCGAATTCGTGAGTTTCTTAGCGCACGGCCAGTTTTGAGCAGGATTGCAGAGGCCCGCAGGGGAGCCTTTTCTTTTTCTCCTCACTCCTCACGCCTTTCCCCTTACGGATTCAGGTCTACTTGCCGGGGGCCGGCAAGGCCTCGGCAACCTCCGCAGCGGCGCTCTCGATCACCTGGCCCATGACCCGCACCATCAGGCGTACCGTATAGATATAGGGGCGATCGTTCTCGAGGCCGAAGTCTTCATAATTGCTCTCCATGAGTCTTTCGTGGTTCACCGGGTAGGGCGAAAAAGGCTCGTCGGGGTTGCGGCGATAGACGTTGTAGCCCAGCCACTCGACCCCCTGGCGGGGATCGGCGGCCACATCCCAGCTCAGGCGCACCAGGCGGTCGAGCCCAGTTGCCGTTAGCCCCGAGGGTGCGGGGGGCGGCGCAAGATAGGGTCTGCGGGTCTTCACCGGGGCGCCGTTGCGGCCGCGCCGGGTAAAGGGCACCACCCGGTACTGGTAGCCGGAGTCCGCCTCAAGTCCGTTATCCCACATGTAAATTCGGTTGCCTATCTGCCGGGCCCATTCGAGGTATTCAAGGTCGACCTGGCGCAGCAGCACCGAGGTGTCCCGGCATTCGGGGCACTCCTGGGCGATATCGTACTTCATCTTGTAGACCCTGAACCCCTGCAGGTCGGTCAGCGGCGAGCCGTCCTGGTTGGTCGCGGGGATCTCCCAGGAGACCAGAAAGCGCTGGCCGAGCTGTCTCACCTCAAGTCCGCCCGGCGCTGCGGGCAGGGGCAGCTCCAGCGGGCGTACCGGGCCCTTTTTGCCGCAGCCGGCAAGGGCAAGAAGCGAAACCAGGGAAAATAAAAAGATGCTGGACCTGATTTTC
>CALZIZ010000514.1 GCA_945787465.1 uncultured Desulfuromonadales bacterium | reverse complement strand
TCGGCTGCAACGCCCGCGTAGCGAACTGGCAGCGCACAGCGCCATCGCCGATATCCGCACCCTGCTCGCCCTGCCCTTTGAATACCAGGCCGCAGCCGACTACGCCAAAAAGGCGCTGGTTGCCCTGGAGCTAATCGACCTTTCGGAAATATCCCTGCGCAAGCTCGGCAGGGTGGAAAAGAGCATGATAACCTATCGCAACATCAAGGTGCTTCTAACGCTGCAGCAGCAAGAGCCCCCCACCGATAAGGAGGGGTACGAGCGAGCCGCCCTGCTGCTCGAAGCTCCCCTCGACCCGGCGGTACGCCGGGCCTTTCTCCAAAGATACCGTGGCGAGGAGGGAATTGGCGAACGCGACCTGCACATGGCGCAGCAGATCCGCAAGCGCCTCGAGGCAGCGCCCCAGAAACACCTGGTGCATATCGGAGGATGGATGCATCTGGTCGAAGATGAGCTGGGGGAAACCCTGTACAGCCGGCTGCAGGAGTTTCAGCCGCGGCGGATTTTGTTGAAATGAGGCAGGGGATTGGGGATTGGGGATTGGCTAAATTAATTTAAAACTATAAATTCACAATCCAGAATTGCTTTCAAGTTTTGCCTGGCAAACCGGGCGGTGCGGGAATTGGGCGAGCGCCGAATGAGTCGCTGCAACGAGGCCAGGTCGTCGACGTCCTCCCAGTGACCGAGTTCGCGGTAGTCCAGGCCGAGTTCTGCGGCCTTGGAGCGGGTCAGGGGCAGGACCTGTTCGGTGCTCCAGGGGATGTTGCAAAAGAGTTCGGGGTGGTGGCAACTCTCGCCGATCAGCACGTAGCCGCCGTCGATTGAGGGGGCAAGGACCAGTTGGTTTTTCTCGAGGGCGGCAAAGGCGTCTTCGACCAGGGCCAGAGGCAGATCAGGGCTGTCCGAGCCGATCAGCATGGCGGCGCGGCGGCCGTGATCAAGCAGCCCTGCCAGGGCCCGGGCCATGCGCTCGCCCAGACCGCCTTCGCCCTGGGGGATAAGCCTGGTGCCGGGAAAGGCCCGGTTGAAAAATTCTGCGTCACCGGCATAAAAAATCACCGCCTCGAAAGATCCACCCCTCATGCGGGTCACGGTTTCTTCCAGGCAGACCCGGTAGAAATCGGCCGCCTGCACGGCGCTCAGCGGCGGGCTCATCCGGGTCTTGACCCCTCCGGCAAGGGGCTCCTTGGCAAATATCCCCAGCACCCTTTGCGACTTATCCACAACGTCCACAGGTTTATCCACAGGCTTTAACGGGGATGACTTTCGACCAGGGCATAGGCCGAGTGATTGTGAATCGATTCGAAATTCTCGCACTCCACCTTGAACCACTCGATCTCTTCGACCTCGCGCAGCTTCAGGGTGACGGCCCGAACGATATCCTCGACGAACATGGGATTGTCGTAGGCCTGCTCGGTGACGGTCTTTTCGTCCTCGCGCTTGAGCAGCGAGTAGACCGGGGAGCTGCCGCAGCTTTCGACCCACTCGATCAGGTCCTCGAGCCAGATGTGTTTGCGGTAACGGATCTGCACGTTGATGGCGCTGCGCTGGTTGTGGGCGCCGCGGGCGCTGATCTCCTTGGAGCAGGGGCAAAGCGAAGTGACCGGCACTGTGACGCCGAGCACAAAGTCCGCCTCATCGCCAAGGGTACCGCACATCCGACACTGGTATTCCATCAGCCCCCTGGCCTTGGAGGTGGGCGCCTGTTTTGCGATGAAATAGGGAAACTCAAGCTCCACGTGAGCGCTGGAGGCCTCGAGGCGCTCCTTCATACTCTGCAAAATGGTGTCAAGGTTGAGAATGCTGATTTCACCGTGGTACTGGTTGAGGATTTCGATAAACCGGCTCATGTGGGTGCCCTTGAAGTGATGGGGCAGGTCCACGTACATGTTGATCCGGGCCACGGTGTGCTGCTCGACCTTGCTTTTGTCCTGGACGACGATGGGGTAGCTGATATTTTTCACCCCCACCTTGTCGATGGGGACGTTGCGGGTATCCCGCTCTTTCTGCATGTCACGCATGGGTTTTCCTTCGGAAAAGGTATCAGG
>CALZIZ010000513.1 GCA_945787465.1 uncultured Desulfuromonadales bacterium | reverse complement strand
GTCTGACCCGCCACGGGGATTTCGATCCGCGGCAGGGGCGAGGCCAGGGCGACGCTGTAGGTGATCACCTTCTGGTCGCCGGGGGCGGCGTTGAGATCGGTTTTGCGGCCGTAATAGGCCACGCTGGCCGAATAGTAGCTCCCCTCTTTGGTCGGCTCTTCCGGGGCCAGGCCGCGGATGTTGCCCAGGGTTGTGACCGCCTTGGCGGTAGGGGCTCCGTCATCGTAGGTGTTGCCGACCTGACCGATGTAGTAATCCCCGCCGATGCCCTCTTCAAGGGAAATCAGGTCCGTGAGGCTGCCGGCAACCAGACCCGACAAATCCCCGCTGAAGGATTGAAATTCCGACCCAGGCACCTGGTCTGAGTCGAAGGATGGATTGATATCGCTTAAAACCAGCATGAAGGGCTTGGAACATTCGGGGAAACTGACGTAGGGATCCTGCCAGGCGGGCTTGGGCAACCCGAGCTGGTTGTCGTCATGGGTCGAGCTCCCATCATAGGTAAAGGCGCTGGTCGGCGCGCCCTTGCCGGCAAAATAGCGCAGGCTTTCGTACATCATTTCGCCGACCGGGTTGCCCCACATCCGGCACTCCCCTTCGTTGATCTCCCGGGTGGTGACCCATCCGCAGTTTTCGTTGTAGGAATGATTACTGTAGCTAAAGCCGTCGGTGCGCAGCTTGTTGATGGTCTGGATGATGCCGTTGACCGTCGTTTTGATCTGCCCGGTGCCGGCATCAATCTCGTCGCGGATAGAGCCTATGTTTTTGCGCAACACCCCGCCGGAGGTGTTTTTGGTGTAAGAGCCGGTGAGCAGACCGAAAAACATGCTGCCCGACTCGCCGTGGCGCTGCAGCAGGCCGATCGGCTTGGAGGTGCCGCCGGAGTAACTTTTGCAGTTGGGCTCTGGCATGGTCGGGTCGCAGACCTTGACCCGGGCCTGGTAGTCGGTGATGGTTGAAGGGGTTGCGGCCAGGTCATAAACGGTCTGGGTAAGGTTCTTAAGGCCGTAGTTGTTGGGGGCGGAACCGATGGCGGGGACGGTCCGCCAGCTGTCGCCGCTGTCACGACCTCGCCACTGCAGGCGGTAGCTATCGCCGCCGCCGCCGTCCTCGTGGCGAAACTCGATGGTATGCACCCCGGTATCGAGGTCGATGGAGCCGTCGTGGCTTCGACAATTGCAGCTGCCGTGGCTGCCGTACCAGCCGGCCACCACTGTGCCGTCGATGATCACCTCCACTGCGTCGTCACCATCAACGGCAAAATCGTAGCTGCCCTTTTTTTTGATCACCAGCTCACCGTCGAAAATGGTCAGGAAATTGTCCTGCTGGCTGGTGAAGGGGTTGCCATTGCCGTCGATCCGCGAGGCAGGCCCGCTGCCAAGCTGTTTCGAAACAGTGGCGAAGGTCATGACCAGGTCTTCATATTCGCTGTGATTACCGGGATGGCCCGCGCTGCCCGCGGAAATTTCCATACTGCCGTCGGCCACCGGCCGCTCCTTGGCGACCCATTCCCAGATGCGCCCGGGGTTGTCGGGGAGCACCCGCAGCAGCGGTGCGCCGTTTTCCGAGAGGGTGGTCGAGGCGAAGAGGTGACGGGTGCCAGCGCCAGGCAGGTCGAGGGGGGTATAATCGCGAATGTCGAAACCGTCGCGGGTGATACTTTCGTATTCCTTGCCCCAGCTGTGGGCGTCCTGGGGGATGTAGACCCGCTGCAATACGGTTTCGGAGGTGCTGTCGGTGGCCCGGTAGCCTCCGTAGAGGACCTTGCGCATGCGCGACATGGTCAGGTAATTGAGAAAATCGCCGCTCCAGCGGCCTGCGGCAGTGACCTTTTTATCCGCAGCCAGGGCTACGGGGTCGAAACGGTTCTGGGCCGAGTTGTAAACATACTGCTTGTATGAATCGAAATAGCCGTAATACTCGATGCCCGGCTTGTAACCGACATCAAGCACCCCGTCGGCGTCAAGATCGGAGATGTCGTTGTAAGCCTCGTAATAGAGCTTATGGTCGCGGCCAAGCACCAGCATGACCAGAGGCGGCACCCCGGCCGAAACAAACGGCGGCAGCAGACTGTAATCACTGAGAGTTTCGGCTGAAACCTGCGGCACAGGCAACAGCAAAACGCCTATCATTATGGCCAGCAACGCCCGGTTTTTCATATCGCTTCCCTTTATAGACAGACAGTAAGTTTCTTTTTGCGTAGGGTGGGGCCTGCCCCACCAAGTTCAAACCCGGTTCGTTTACGGTGGGGCAGGCCCCACCCTACCCCCGAATCCGTAAAGTCTTCGGGAATTACCCACAACTCAGTCACGAATTCAACGGTTGGAAGGCACAACAACCAGTTGATAAATTCGGTGCCCCTGGGCCAGCATCTCCACCTTTTGGCCTTCTCCGACCTTGTGCAGCGGTAACGCCGGTTGCTGAAAAATACCGGAGCGGGTCTTCACCCGCCGGTATACGCCGGCATCGGGCATCAGAGTGTAGACCACATCGTTGATTTCAATCCTGCGGTATTTATCGGCCCAGGCTCGTGCTGTCACCTCACCCTTACGCCACTGGCCCTGCGCCTGCACCGGTGTGCTGCATACCAGCCAAAGGCTCGCAACCAGCAGAACTCCGACAATTCCTGAAAAGCCTCGTTTCATCTGCCCCCCTACATCACATGCATCCACTGCGCCTTGACCTGGACGGCACTGGTGCCGGCCCCCTGGTGGCGCGAGCGGATATCGTAAATAATCCAGGCCCCGCCCCCGGCGCTGCCCTTGCCTGCCCCTTCGTAACCTGCGGCCATCTGGATGGCGCCGCCGCTGGAGAGCCTGGAATTGCCGCCGATCAGCAGGTTGACATTTCTGGTGCGGCCACCGACAGCGACCTCGATGTAGGCATCCCGGTTATTATCGGCCGGCACCTCGTTGCCGAGACTCTTTTTCTGGAAAAAATCCTTGTTGGTGACCCAGACCTTCTTGATCTGCAAAGGGTCGGCGCTCTGATCGGCCCAACCCCGCTCTTCGATGGCCTCCTCGATCAGTTCCTTGGCCGCCTCGGCGCCACCGTCAGTCTGGTAAAAGGCCATTTTGTGAAACTTATCGTCGCGGGAGAAGCGGATTTCGTTATCGGTTCTGTTGGTGGCCAGAACACCGAGCACGGTGAGCAGGAACAGAATCAGTGTCGAGAAAACCAACGCCGAACCACGCTCGTTGCGGCAAGGCTGCGGGGGCCTCTGCAGCAGCCGGGATCGCCCCTTGAGCTTGAGTATATTCATGGTTAGAGCCCCCTGGCCTTGATGCTTGCGAGCCTGACCACCTTTTTGGCGCCCTTGTCGAACCACTCGACCTTCACATCAATCGATTTGGTATTTTCAAGGGCATCGTCCTCACTCACTGCCCAGCTCAGATCGTATCGATTGGCCGGGTCCTCGGCCGGGTCATGCTCTCCCACAGCAAGATCAGGGTGTTCAAAGTCACGCCCCATCAGTTTTTCGATCTGTCCCTGGCCAAGAAAAGCGGCCTCGGTCACCCCGCGGGAAAAGCTGTTTCCCTTGATGGAGGTCACCTGCAGGTCACCTGCAGGGTGACCACGGCGAGGATGCCGACGACGAAAATGAAGACCCCGATCAGTATCTCGATGAGCGAAATCCCCGCCTGAGATCTGGTTATCATCATGCTCATAACCCCATATTCCGGCAACGGACGGTGGTCTGCAGAAAACGGTAACGAAACCCGTCGGCCGGAACAGCCCAGGTGACGCCTGACGCCGTCGAAAAAGAGCCCGCCTGGGAATAGCCAGTGTCCTGACGGGCTGTTCGGGCCAGCACGGCGATCTCCACCGCCCGAATGTCGGCGTAGCGGGTAGCGGCGGGACTTGTGGTCAGTGCCGGTGCGGCGCCGTCCAGGTGGTAATAAAATTCAAGATGTTCGATATTCTCAACGATGACCCGGTTTTCGGCGCCCGATGTCTCCAGCAACCGCTTCCCGGCAGAGTCAAATTCATAGGCCATGTCCTCATTTCGGTCGTCGAGCCGGCCATCAGGGAAGGAGCTCTCGTCTGCTTCATCGGTGGTGCCGTCGCCATCGTTATCAACGGTATCGCCCTCGCCGCCCGTTCTATCCAGAGTAAAACGAAACCTGGTCGAGGTAGCCTCTATAACCCCAGCCCCAGCACGATTCAGGGGATCCTCCAGACCGGCCATGCGGAGGTTTTTGACCATCCTCTTCAAGGCGATCCGCAGGCTCTGCTGGGTATCGACCACCTGCTCCTGGGCCATGTAGGTGCGGGTCATGGAGAAATATATGGAATAGGTGATGGTCGCAATGACTCCCATAATTGCTATGGAGACAAGCATTTCGACCAGGGTGAACCCCTTTATGTGACCGCCTGTAACTTTCAAATCGATAGCCTCTTTATGGAAGTCATCTAAATTGAGCAATTTCTATACCGCATCGGCCACCTGGAGCAAACAATTGGGATCAGATCATTCCTCTCCACCGTTCATGCTGAGCCTGTCGAAGCATCTGTTTTTCGCACCTTTCAGAGGCCTTCGACAGGCTCAGGCCGAACGGAGGGCAGTACAGACCGCATCAACATATAAAATTCCGCGATCACACTGACTGTTTCAGTTGGAAAACCAAGTTTGGTGCAACGATTGCAGGTTCAACTTTGTAGAAATCCCCTTTACGAGCGACCAAACCCTCATCAGAAATTCCATGAAACTACCAATCCGATCAACATTGCTGCTTTCTCTGCTCATCGTACCGGGAACCTCCCTTGCTGATTACAAGGTGACCCTTAAAAAGGGCACGGCCTTTTTCGTTGGAGACTACTGGGTAAACGAAGACAGGGTGAGTTTTTACCTCGATGGCGGCATGGTGGGGCTTCCCCGGGACCTTGTGCGCTACATCGGCATCAGTGACGAACCTGTGACCGGGGTAAGAACGGTGATCAAGAAAATCACCTTCGGAGCGGATTCGGAATACCTGACCGCAGAACTGAAGACGGATATGCAGGATTGGGAACAGACCCGTGAACCACCAAAAATCGCGGCCAGAACGAATGCAAATGCGGTCAAAAGGATAGAACGCGAAATCACCAGGGATCAGGATTTGCGTGAAGAGGCACTGCAGATCCAACTAGAGCTTGAAGCTGCCAAGAGTGCCTATAAAACAGCCCGGCGGGCGGGCAAAGAAGAAGTCTGGAAAATGGCCAGCCAGCAGATCATGAAACTGGGTGAGAAACGCGGGCGCCTGCTCAAAGAAGCCCAGGACACCAACGGCGGCACAACCCCCGCATGGTGGTCGGAGACCATGTAGCATCCATTAATCGCGGCAACATCAAAGCAGCCCATCTCATGACCTGTCATCCCCGAA
>CALZIZ010000512.1 GCA_945787465.1 uncultured Desulfuromonadales bacterium | reverse complement strand
GCCGACCCAGACGGCGATGACATAGGGGCCGGAAACCCCGATGGCCCAGGCGTCGCGAAAGGCAAAGGAGGTTCCGGTCTTCCAGGCCACTTCGGGATCATCCTCCAACTGGCCAATCAGGGTCGCCCCGGTCGGCGGCGGATTGTCCTTGAGAATATCGAGGGTCAGGTAGCTCGCCTCGGGGCTGAGCAGAGAAAAAGGCTTCTCTTCGCCTGCGCCATCTCGCAGTTTTCTGATCGGTTTGAGAACACCGCCGTTGGGCAACAGGGCATAGAGCTTCAGCAACTCTTCCATGGTCAGCTCGGCGCCCCCCAGGCACAGGGCCAGGCCGTAATGCCCCTCGTCCCTGAGCCCGGCCACTCCGGCGCTTCGCAAAAAGCCGAAGAGCCCGGGAGTATCAAGTTGAGCCTGCAGGTAAACCGCCGGGACGTTGCGGCTGGCGATCAGGGCGTCTCTGGCGAAAACCGGCCCCATGAAGAGCTGGTCGTAGTTTTCCGGGGTGAAACCGCCGTAACGCCGGGGCGCATCTTTGAGCAGGGACATCGGATGAATCAGCCTCTGATCCATGGCCAGAGCATAAACGAAGGGTTTCAGGGTCGAACCCGGCGAACGCTTGGCGGCGGCGCCGTTGACCTGCCCCCCGATCTCGTCGTTCCAGAAATCGACGGACCCCACCAGGGCCTCGAGCTCCATGGTCTCGTGATTAAGTACAGCGACAGTACCGTTGCTTATCCCCTCGGCCTTCCTTCTTGCGATGTAGCCTGACAGGTGCCGCTCGACACGACTCTGCAGGTCGAGGTCGAGGGTCGTCAGAATCTGGCCGCGCCGCATCAGGGGGAGCTGCCGGTCGAGGTGATTGACAAAGTGGGGAGCGGCAAAGGGCAGCTCCTCGGGAGCGCGGATTGCCAGGGACATCCCGAAAAAGACTCTCTTATCGGAATCTCCGGGATGCTCTTTCAGCCAGGTTTCAAAAAGCTTGTCCCTGGCGTTTTTGAGCTGTGCAAAGCCGCTTGAGGTGGTCGGGTTGCGCTTTACCGGGTTCTGGGGGATGACGCTGAGGGTGAGCGCCTCGGGCAGGGTCAGCTTGGAGGCGTGCTTGTTAAAGTAGACCAGGCTCGCAGCCTCGACCCCCTCGATGTTGCGGCCGTAGGAGGCGAGATTGAGGTAGGCTTCGAAGATCTCATCCTTGCTGTAATGGCGGGTCAGTTGAATGGCCCGAAGAATCTGGGTGAGCTTTCCCGGGATGGTCCGGGTTTTAAGGTTCCAGCGAAGGCGTGCGACCTGCATGGTGATGGTCGAGGCGCCGATCGGCCGCTCTCCGACCACATAACTACTCCAGAAAGCCCGGCACAGGGCCAGAGGGTCGACCCCCGGGTGGTGGTAGAAATTCCCGTCTTCGTAAAGCAGGGTGGCCTCTTGCAATTGCGAAGAGACCTTCTCGAGAGGAACACGGATGCGATAACGCTCATCCGCAGCCAGGGTGAGACGCAGCAGCCTGGCGTCGCGGTCGTAGAAGGCGCGGGAATAACCATAAAAACTGGTCAGATCAGGCCTGGGCAGAAGCAGGTAGCCCGCCGCGACCACCAGAGCGGCCAATGCGGCAAGTCTCAGAACAATTTTCATCGAGTTCACGTACTCTCTGAATCTTTAGCCGGAAAAATCCTTGTAGGTTGGGTCAAGGAGCGAAGCGACGGACCCAACAAGACAGGTTGAATTGCGGGTACCGTTGCAATCAATTGTTGGGTTTCGTTCCTCAACCCAACCTACTTGCTACCTTCTACTATTGCGACGGGGTCACATCGAAACGACTTGGCAGAGCGACGGCCCGAATAGCCCGGTCATACATCGATTCGGCAAAAGCCGGCGGCACGGTGAAGCTTCCCGCCGCTGTCACCCTGGCCCGGTAAGTCAGCTCCTTCACCGAGGAGTCGAAGCTGCCGGACATAGTCGGCCCGCCAGTTGTAGGCCGTTCGGGGGACGGAGCTGCGGATCACCTCGAAGCCGCCTGGCAGCAGATCGATAACGGCGACGTTGCTGACGCGCCCCTCCCCGAGGGTGCGTACCCTGAGCCGCACCTGGACCTCCTTACCCTGCTCCAACCGGGTCACTTCATGGCCCTCCTCATCGAGGTATTCCCTGGTGATCTCCAGCCCTTCGCGAACCGCGGCAGACGGCAGGGGCTGGTCGAAGCCGGACTGGGAAACCAGGTAGAAGAGGGCCCGGTCGGCCTCCATCATTACCTTGGCGCTGTCGACGGGAAAAAAGAAGGTGGAAAATGGCGCTTTTTCACCCCGCAACAGCGGTTGTCTGCCGTTTGAGTCGTAAACCCTGAAAATGATGTTCTCTTCAAAGTCGCCGTTCATGACCTGCTTGCTGTACGCACCGAGTGCCAGGATAGTATAGGCGGATGCGATGGTGTTGTACCTCCCCCTGAAGATCGGTTCGATGAGACGCAGGACCTGTTCGCCGTCAATGTCGGAAATGCGGTCGCCAAAGTGCAGCGACAGAAGGTAGAGGTACTGGGCATCGAGGGTCAGCGGCGAATGGAAGTCGGAATATCGACCCTTGCCGCCGGTGCCGATCCGGTAACCGCTCACCAGATCAGCGGCGGTCGCGTCTTTCTGCAGCAGCCGATAGGCTGCGGCCATGTACACCGCCGTGAGATCCTTTTTCCATTCCTCTTTATGTTGTTTTTCCAGATAGGTCTGCAGATGCACCAGGGTGTTGGTGGTGACCTCGCCCATGCGAGTCAACAGGTAGATGGCGCAGGCCCTGACCCGCGCGGCCTCCAGGCTGTCGGCATCGCGCCCCACGTAAGCCTGCAGGTAATCTTTGCCCCGGGCCATAAGGTCTGAAGGGACCGGGTAGCCTAGCTCCCGGGACTCGAGCAGAAAGTGCATGACATAGACCGAGGGAAATTCGGCCACACTTCGTCCCCCCGGCCAGAAGCTGAACCCGCCGCTGGAGAGCTGGCGCTCCCTGAGCTTGCTAATCAGACGCTCGAAGCGAGCCCGATTATCCTTGCTGTGGGGCTCAAAGGCCGGGTGACTCATCAGGCCGACGATGGGAAAGACCTGGCTGACTACCTGTTCGGTGCAGCCATGGGGGAAATGCTTCAGGTAGGAGGAGAGGCCATCGACCAG
>CALZIZ010000511.1 GCA_945787465.1 uncultured Desulfuromonadales bacterium | reverse complement strand
CCTCTTCCGAACCGGCCCCTTCCCCATCATCGCCGACCAGGTTCTGAAACCGGATGAGCTCCTGGCTCATGTCGGTCAGTTTTTTCGCCAGGCCGCGCAGTTCGGTCTGGACGCCCAAGACGTGTTGCTGAGTTTCGGCCGCAGCTTTCAGGACCGGTTCCCTGCTTTGCGGAAGAAGCTGCACGTGTTTCGCTGCAGCCCCGTCGGCTTCAAGATGCAGCTCCCAGTAGCAGAAGCAGGCGTCCTCCCCGCCCCTGGTGTCGGCGAACGCCTTGGCCGTGGTAAACGACTCGGGATCAGCCTCATTAATGGCACAGTATTTCGCAAAATCGGCTGCGCGATGCTCGCGAACCAGAGCGATGAAGGCCGTCTGGGCACAGGTTTGGTCGGCAAAGACCCTCGGCGGGGCAACCGTTCCGGAGACGATCATTTGAACGATATAAAGCACGCAATCCTCCTTTGAGCATGACAAGCCAATTGGCCCTGATCCCGGCAAAATCGACATCTTGGTTCAAGGCTTTCGCTGGATAATGATGCGGTAATCCGACTGCAGCGCGCAGCACAAACCTTCTTCGCCTCTGCCGAGAGAGCCTTGGCAGGCGATCTTGCCTTGGCCCAGTTGCTCACCGCTGCGGATCAGCTCATCGATACACGGCCCATAATCAAAGCCTCCATCGACGCATTCATCCCGCGAGCATTCAAGACGGAAGGTCGCGGCGGAATTCTCAGTAAAGATAATTTGCTGGTAGTTCGGTTCGGCCTCTGCATCCGCCTCCTCGAAGGCGACAAACAGCGTGAGCCTTTCGATGTCGGGGTAAAGGTCGTAGAGTCTCATATGGCCGGTTTCGATAGAATTCATATGACCTTCTTTGTCTGTTGGATTCGGAAGTGCGGGTTGTTGAGTGCCGGAGTCGGTTGAAAGCTAAGGATAGTGGTTGGGTGAGGGGATTGCAATTATTATTGCCGATGCTATTAGAGTTCCGGGGACAGTATATAGATTAATCTGCTTATGCACTTGGCTCCAGTAAAGTCTACCTTGTGGGACATGACCCACCATGGGTTATGCGAACGAGAACTCAGAAGGTAGAACACAGATGAAGATCTCTCCTTAATTTTCGCTGTTTTTCTTCTGCCTTCTGAATTCTGTATTCTTCACTCCCCCTAATCGACCGCTGCAACAGAAAGCGGTCGGCAGGTCAGGGGCCATTTAGTGTCAACTGGAGCAAGGGAGGTAAGCACCTAGAATAATTATATCTTTTCAACTTAATGGGACCTTCCTCCGCGAGGAGACTGTCGGACTTGACGGACCGTAACGAGAAATTGGAAGTTCGAGGCAAGATTTTCGAGAATTTGAGAGCGAGTTCAGGAGGGCTATTTGTCGAAAATTGTCGAGGATATGGGCCGATCAGCCGATTTCGAAGTAGGTTCATGTTAAGCCCGACAATCAGGAGGCTGTCCGACAATTAGAGACCGGCTGCAAACCCAGCTGTTTGCTTTTCGGCCCATAGCTACGGCTATGAGCTCTCAAACGACCCAAAATCTGGTCTCAAACTTCTGGATTTTCGCTTCGGCCCTATTATCGGACAGCCTCCGAGAGGAGACATCTCGACCTAATCAGGGCATTTTCCGCAAAGCACTGGTTATAAGACACCGAAATGTCAAACATGGATGTTTCTGAATGTTGCAACGAAAAACTGGGTCGCTCAATCACTTGATCGGGTGGCCACGCCTATAGTCACCCCGGGTACGAGCAGTCGGTATGGATTATTCATTCTCAATCCGTTGCCTGTAGCGACGCAACAGATCGTTTTTAATGGTGGGCATGTCAAGCAGGTAGATCTCCTTGGGAAAGAGCAGCTCGGCAACACCGGAATCGAACAGGCGGCGAACTTCGTATTCGTCATGGGCCACGCCCCGCTGGTAGGTATAGTTGAGAAAGCTGCTGTTGGTGTGAACGATGAACTCCACCCGCATGCCGCCCATTCTGGCAAAAAATTTGAGCATCGGTGTCTTGGTTGCACTGCCGATGCTGTTGCTGCGGTATTCGCTGCCGGCCAAGGTGTCCGAGACATCTTCCGCGGTCAAAAAAGTCCCTGCTCTGCCCGCGCTTTCCGACAGATGCGCCTGAAACAGACGGACGTCTGCCGACTGGTCGAGCACCGCCATCAACCCCAGTTCGTCATCTACCGCAATATCGGGATTTTCTTCGTTCTTCCTGAGCAGTTTCAAAACTTTTGCCGCAGATGACTTCTTCCGCACCGTGACATAGACCGGGACCTTGCGCCCCTGGGCGTCAAACCAGCGGCGTTTGATCAGAGTGCGTTTCAGCCCATGTTCAAGCTGCAGACAAGACCCGCCTTGCCAGGGGATGACCTCTACTTCTTTGCAGGAAAAATCCTCCGGATTATGTCTGCTGAGCAAAAAGGCCGGCTCCAGCTCGCCAATCTTGACATCATGACTCCAGACATTTTCATTGAGAAAATCGAGGAACCTGGTGAATTTTTCTTCGACGGCGGTCTCTCGTTCACGCTGTGCAATTGCCGCTGCAAGGTTCATTAGTACTAGTTTGCGCTTGGCTTCAAAACGCACCTTTTGGTGGTAGCGATCATCGAAGATGAGCAGCAGCAATTCGATCGGATTGTTGACCGTGTAAAGGTTGTTGGTCATCTCCAGAAAAGATGCATATGGGGCCATGACGGTATTTCTGAGGTAGCGGATCACTCCGTCGGCCGTCTGAAAATAGCTGTTAACCGCTGTGACACAGGCTTGTTCATCACCGCTGATACCGAACATATTGGCCAGGAATCCGTAGGCGCGGTGGTTGACCTCCTTGCGCCTGATTTCGTCGCTGAGCAGTTGATCGATTTCGGCAAAGGAGGAGATTTGCAGAAACTTAAAAATCTGCTCGCGGATCATCCGGTAGCGGGTGGTCAGTTTGGCTTCGTCCAGTTGCTTGGCAAAGCAGCGACTGGCCGATGAGAAGGGGCGACTTCTGGCGACGGACTCTCCGGTGGCAAAGGGGCCTTGCTGTTCAAGGATACGGAAGATATTATCCTTCTTGGGTGTCGTCATCCATCCTCCTTATTGCAACCAGGGCGCGGTAAAGCAGGCTGTGACAGCAGTTTTTCAATAGATATTCGGCCTACCAATTCTATCAGACAATCAGCATGTCTGGTGTAATCGGGACACTGATCAGTGCCTCAGAAGTCACGATTTATCAGACATCAAAAAGCCCAATCTGAAAACCAGGTTGGGCTTTTTGCTTTGCCGCATAAGCGCAAAGGGCAGGCTAAGGGCCATTGGCGATTTCTGCGAGACCAGATTTTCGAGAATTTGAGAGCGAATAGCAGGGCTATTTGTCGAAAATTGTCGAGAATATGGACCGATCAGCCGATTTCGCAGTAGGTTCATGGTAAGCCCGACAGCCTCCTAGCGTGCTCGCCTGGAAAAGGTGAAACCAACCCTTCGGGAAATCCATTGAATTTATGGGTATAATTAGAATAACGTTCGAAGTCAGGAGAATATCCAGCTGCTGCTAGAAAACCGGGAGGGGCCTGTGAAACATTCAATCTTTCATCACCGGTTCTGCCTTCTTTGGGTCTTACTGTCGGCCTCCCTACTGTTCTCGGGCTGCTCGACCAAAATCAAGGGCTGGAGCCAGGAGTCTTACCGAAGCCCCGACTTCAGCCTTGCAGCCCTCGAGCGAGAAGGAGTGGCTCTGCTGCCTGTCATCATGCTGGAGGAGCCCCTGGATACAGCCAGCACTTCGCGGGGAGAGCCCCCACCTGCCCCTTACGCGCCGACCAGCCCGGAAAACCCCAATGGGAAAAAACCTCAGCAATTCGGCAATGGACACCGGCTACTCATCGATCAGATTCTGCTCAGCAAGCTCAGGATGCGTTTGCCCAATCTGCAGATCGTACCGAGCGGTGACTCCCTGAAGAGGTTGAATGATGCCGGCCTCTCCCAGGCCTATAGCCGGTTCGTGCAGAATTACCCTGCTGTGGGGATGGACGCGAATATGCTTCAGGCCTTCGGCAGGGCGCTCAACAGCCGATACCTCTTTATCAGTCGAGCCATTCATACCGAATCACCCTCGGCGGCTTCGGTCACCTTTATCTGGAGCTTCGGCCGCAAGACCATCTTGCGCGCCGTAAAGGTTTCTACCCAGATCTGGGATACGGCAGACGAGAAACAACTCTGGGAGGGATCGAGTGTTGGCTACAATCAGCTGCGGGCCTATGAAAAATCCCCCCTGGCCGAACAGATGGCCAATATGGCCGTGGACGGCCTGCTCGACAACATCATTCCAGAGTAAGGCAGGGACTAGGGGCTAGGGGCTAGGGGCTGGAGATTTTTACTTGGCTCCAGGCTCCAGGCTCCAGGCTCCAGGCTCCAGGCTCCAGGCTCCAGGCTCCAGTCCCCAGTCCCCAGTCCCCAGTCCCCAGTCCCCAGTCCCCAGTCCCCAGTCCCCAGTCCCCAGTCCCCAGTCCCCAG
>CALZIZ010000510.1:1012-3082 GCA_945787465.1 uncultured Desulfuromonadales bacterium | reverse complement strand
ACTGTCGCTCAATCGGAGCCGCACCGTTGGCGCACAATTGAAATTCCCGGAGATGGGTGCGCTGTCAATTCTTCTCCGTTCGAGTCTTGCTGCATGTCGTCGGGCGGTGCCCGCCCCACTCAATCGCTGCCTTTAGGCGGTCCATGGTTTGAGCCAACCACTTTTAGCGGTTCACCTAGCAAGGCCCGACTTTGCCGGGGCTTGTTAGGTGACAGCACCTGAATGATGCCCAGCACAAAATGCTATGACCTGATGGGAAAATAATTTTTTAATTACTATTCCTGTTGTTTTAGGCGACATTTTTGTTACCTTTTCAACACTTGAAGCAGGATGACTATGTAAGGGTTTTGACAAAAAGGAAACATTTTGCATGAGAAACAACAGGAACAAATGGAAGACTTTTTTTCTGCAACGGGCACCGGGTTTTCTTTTTGTGTGCATAATCGTGTTTGCGAGTTCGGTTGATTGCCGGGCACAGATCGACCAAGTTGCCGTGCAGCCGCAACTCATACTCAGCGATCAGACCTGTCCGGTTTGCGGCATGTATCCAGCTCGTTATCCCAAATGGCATACCCAGATTATTTTCCATGATGGGCAAAGCGTTGCTTTCGACGGCAGCAAGGATATGTTTCGTTTCTTTCTCAACCCGTCGGCCTTTGCCCCGCAACGAACCCGTGAGGATATTGCCGCGGTTCTGGTGCGTGACTTCAACAGCGGCACTTGGATAGATGGACAACAGGCCTATTTTATAGTGGCCAGCAACGAATTCGGCCCCATGGGCATGGAAATCATCCCCTTTGCTGACCGAAAAGACGCCCAGTCCTTTATTGACGTTCATGGTGGGCAGTTTGCTCGTTTCATGGAGATCAATGGTCAAACCCTCGAAACACTTGCTCCAGATGGCGATGGCCACCATACCGAACACCTGCATCACGGTGCTCATGAACCGATCGGAGTGATGGGTGGACACATTCACGGTGCCAGTGAATGGATGGTTTCTTACCGCTTTATGCGTATGGATATGGATGGCAACCGGAAAGGCACAAGCCGTGTCAGCACCAGCGATGTGCTGACGGATTTCATGGTTGCGCCTTTAAACATGACCATGGATATGCACATGTTTGGTCTGATGTACGCTCCAACCAACACGCTGACCCTGATGGCCATGGTCCCTTACCTGGACATCGAAATGGACCATGTCACCCGCATGGGAAATAAGTTCACCACCGAGTCCGACGGAATAGGGGACATCAAGGTCAGTGCCCTTTATTCGCTGCTTGATACCGGCAACCATAAAGTCCACCTGAATGCCGCGATCAGCCTGCCCACCGGAGATATCGACCAGGAAGACGACACCCCTGCCGGTCCGAACCAGAAGCTGCCTTATCCTATGCAGCTCGGCTCCGGTACCTGGGACCTTCTGCCCGGGATCACCTACTCCGGGCAGGACGGAGCCTGGTCGTGGGGAAGTCAGGCATTGGCCACCATCCGTCTGGGGGAGAACTCCAATGATTACACGCTGGGGAATCGACTGAACCTGACTGGCTGGGTCGGGCACCAATTGGGGCGACCGGCCAATATGACGCTGCGGCTTGACGGACAAACTTGGGGCAACATCGATGGAGCCGACCCTGATCTTAACCCGATGATGGTCCCGACTGCTGACCCCGATCGGCGGGGTGGAACACGTCTCGATCTTCTGGCAGGAGTTGATTATATGCGCCACTCAGGAGCACTGACTGGCAATCGGCTTGCTATCGAAGGAGGTGTTCCAATCTACCAGGACCTCGATGGTCCGCAACTCGAAACCGATTGGCTTCTGACAGTTGGCTGGCAGTTTATGTGGTAAGCATAAAAGGCCGGGTCCCTCACTGGGCCCGGCCTTTTTTGCACTTATGCCCCAAGCCCACCATAGAGGTCCCATATGGTAGGAGGCTGCCGAGCTTAACATGAACCCACTGAGAAATCGGCTGATCGGCCCATATCCTCGACAATTCTGGACAAATTGCCCTGCTATTCGCTCTTAAATTCTCGAACATCCAATTTCTCGTTATGGTCCGTAAAGCCCGA
>CALZIZ010000510.1:0-998 GCA_945787465.1 uncultured Desulfuromonadales bacterium | reverse complement strand
GTAGCGAGAAATCGACTGATTGAGGACAGATTTTCGCAGGTTTGAGAGCGAATAGCACCGCTATTTGTCGAAAACATGCGGAAATATGGGCCGATCAGACGGTTTCGCAGCAGGTTCTTCTATTGTCGGACAGCCTCCAGCCCAGTGATCATTTAACCTAACGATTTCATCAATGTGGTTTGAGATAGCGGAGCTGGAATACACCTTTCTGAATCTTTATCGGAAAAGGCCTAAAGGCCTGATCGCGCTTTTTTGAAAATTCGAAAACCTGAACTTCATTGCCCATTTCAGCTGATATCTTTCATTGCTCTGCAATGCAGGACTTTTCGCTTTGAAACTCTTTTGTAATTGGTTATCTTTGGAAAATTACTGTTTTTACAAGAAAAACTATTTGCATATGTCGTAGTTTCAGGGGGAGCCGTGAATATACTGTTGAGGGTGATGGAAAGAGTCGTCGGATCGTTTTCCTGGAGCGCGCCGCCCTGGCTGGCGGCGCTTGGTCGCTGCCGAAAGGAACGCCCTCGAATCTTCTGGGGGTGGCTGATGCTGGCGCTGCTTCTGGTGGCCGGGGGCGTTGCCGGCACTCTCTATTACCTCAGCCTGCCACGGCCGGTGCTGATTTCGGCATCAATCGAGGCGCCAGGGCTCACCCCCAACGTGGAGAACCCCAAGCCGCAGAATCTGACCATCGAATTTGAATATGACCTGAGCGGCCTGAAGCCCGAGCAGGAGCGCCCCGCAGGTCGTCCTTCGGTGGCCCGCATCGACCTGGTCGACAAGGCTCTCAAGACCGGGGTCAGCCTTTCGCCGGCCCTGCCCGGGCAATGGCGGTGGCAGGGGGACCGCACCCTGGTCTTCACCCCGCAGCAGGAGTGGCCGGCAGGCACCGAATTCACCGTCAAATTCGAAAAGTCCCTCTTTGTCGAAGAAGCCCGCCTCAAGAGCCTCTCCTATCCCTTCGTCACCCCGGCCTTTACCGTCACCCTCGGCGAGCTCGA
>CALZIZ010000509.1 GCA_945787465.1 uncultured Desulfuromonadales bacterium | reverse complement strand
AGTCCTTTTCCCCCCAGCAGATGGTCATCGGCAGGTCGGCAAAGCGGTGCAGTCCCTCCTCGACTTCGGTAATCAGGTCGTACCCCGGGTCCTCGGGCGCAAGGGGAATGTCCTGGACGAAGCGCAATGTGGCGATGCGGTTATGCCAGTTGTTGTAGGGGCTGCAATAGGCCTCGCGCAGCTCGGCCGACATGGGGTTGCGCTTGCAGCCGACCCGCGCGGCGCCGCGGGCGAAGGCGTTGAGACCCTGGACCAGAAAGACCCCGAGCTGGGTGTCGCGGCAGATCTTCAGAGCCAGCGGAAATTTCTTGGCCGCGGGCAGGTGAAAGGCCGCGGTGTTGAGAATCACCAGCCGAGCGATACGCTCCGGATGCCGCGAGGCGTAGGCCATGCCGATCATCCCCCCCCAGTCGTGGACCACCAGGGTGATGTTTTCGCGGATCTCCAGATTCTCGAGCAGCGCTTCGAGGTCGTCGACCCGCTGCTTGAGGGTAAAGGAATAGTAGGAATCGACCGGCTTGTCCGACAGGCCGCAGCCGATATGGTCGGGAACCACCACCCGGTAATCGCCGCGCAGCTCCCGCAGCAGATCCCGGTAGTAGAAGGACCAGCTCGGGTTGCCGTGGACCATGACCACAGGGTCGCCCTGCCCTTCGTCGAGGTAGTGGTACTTGAGCCCGTCCAGGTCGAGGAAATGGCTTTTAAAGGGGTAGAATGTTTTCATCACCATTGAATCCCCAGCATCAGGCAGTTGAGGCCGCTGCCGATGCCCAGAAAACCGACGATATCGCCGGGCAGCAGAGCGTCGCGCTCCTTGGCGATAGCGGCGGTGATCGGCAGGGAGACGGTCCCCATGTTGCCGAGAAACTCGAAGATGCCGATGGTCTGCAGGATCAGCTTCTGGTGGGCTTCGCCGACCTGATGGCAGATCACCTTGTCGACCCGGTCGGTGGAGAGCTCGAGCTCCTTCATGAACGCATCCCAGGTCCGCTTGCCGAGTTCCACGCCGTGCTTCATCACCGAAACGGCGTCGGTACGCATGTAGGGTGTGTGATGCTCGGGCGAATCGGACTCGATCCCCCAGCGGCACAGCTCATGATACTGAGGCTCGGCCAGGTTGACCCCGCCGAGCAGTCGCGGCCGCCTCGAAGGGGTGAATGAGCCGTCGGTGAGCAGCACCGCGACCGCGCCGGAGCCGCCGGTGAGGGTCGCCAGGGAAGTGGTGAAGAGCTCCATGGTGGGGTTGTCGAGCATGCGCCGGATCATGATCTCGTTAATCTCCCGCGAGCTTTCGCAGGCCACCACCAGGCCGGCCCGGATCTGGCCGAGCTCGATGCGGTTGGCGATGTCGAGAACCCCGTTGAGGACCCCGAGGCAGGCGTTGGAGATATCATAGACGGCGGCGTTGCCACGGAGATGTCGCGCTCCTGGATCGCTTTTTTGGCGGCGGCGATGGCCCCCTGGGATACGGGGGTGTTCGGTTTCCACCAGCGCCTCTCGCGAATGCCGGTCAGGGCCTCGAGCTGCCCGGGGGCGATGTGCAGGGCGTCGTACATCGGCTTGAGCCGGTTTTCGAGCTCTGTGGACGTAACGACGATCGGCGCCAGTTCATAGCCGACCGATTCTATGTAAACTCTTGAATACCTCATTAACCACCATCGTTTTGCTGTTAAGCTGTTCGATTAAAAACCCGGTTTCTCCATCGGTTACCGGTTTGTAGCATAAAAGGGAGTTCAGGAAAAGCAAAACCCGGGATTCGACGCTCGACGACAAGGCCTTCGACAGGCTCAGGCCGAACGGTGTGAGGTCCTCACCCGACCGCGCCCCGCCCGTTCATGCTGAGCCTGTCGAAGCATCGGTTTTTCCCGCGGCAACATGGCCTTCGACAAGCTCAGGCCGAACGGTGTGAGGTTCTTCAGCCGACCGCGCCCCGCCCGTTCATGCTGAGCTTGTCGAAGCATCGGTTCCACCACCTGCGACGACAAGGCCTTCGACAGGCTCAGGCCGAACGGCACCCTACCTCAGACGCACCGAAAAATCAGTCATCTGGTAGATCACCTTCCCGTCCACCGAAAGGTAGCCGTTGGCCTTGAGCAGCCTGCCGGTATCGTCAACGGAGGTCACCACCGCCTCGATGGTCACCAGCTGGTTGGCCGGGATGATCTGGCCGCGGTAGTTCCAGCTGTGCTTCTCGCCCTGGGCAATGGTCTCCAGCACGGTGCCGGCATCGCCGCCCCAGCGCTCGACGGCGACCACCTTGAGCAGCTGCAGAAACGACTCGAGGCCGAGGGAACCGGGACAGACCGGATCCTGGTAGAAATGGGCCTTGAAAAACCACTCCTCGGGGTCGACCGCCTTGGTTCCCCTGATGTAGCCAAGACCTTCAGGGCCGCCGTCTTTGACGAACATCTCGATACGATCGACCATGCGCAGCTTTTTCGCCGGAAAGGGCGCATCAGCCGGGTAGTCGAACTGCTCGGCGCGCGCTGCCTCTTCGGCGGTGGGCAAGTAGGGCTTGGCGTCGCGCACCCCGACCTGCTGGGCCAGCGACTCGGCGGAGAAGAAGCCGAAAACCGTATTGCCGGTGTAGACTGGGCCCTCGCTGTCGCGGATTTCGAAGTCGTAACCCTGGATGATCATCCCGCCGCTGTTGGAGATGCGGGTGATTTTCACTTTGGTGGTCAGGGTCCCCGAGGCCGGGGTGACCGGGCGATGCTGCACCGCGTTGCCGTCAAGGTTGCGAAAGCGCAGGTCGGTCTCGCTGGTCAGGGCGCTGCCGAGATAGGCGGCGAGCCAGCCGCAGGGCTGCAGGCCGGTCTCTAACAGCACGGCAAAAGGCATCTCCGGCTGGCGTCCGGCCTCGAAATACCAGGCATCGGGGGGCACGTCGTATTCTGCCTCGATGGTCACCCCGGGAACCAGCTTCCACGGCTCGCCGTCGATCTCGGTGATGCGGTCGAGAAACTGGAAGGGGGGCCCGGGCAGGCGGGCGATCTTGCGCTCGCTATCGAACACCCGGTAGGGCTCGCCGAAGGCCTCCGAAGGATTGCCGACGGAAAAGGCGAGGATGCGATCATAATCGTAGAGAACCTTCTTTGCCGGCGCAGCGACGGCCTGGGCGGCTCCCCTGCCCTGCCAGAGCGCTTGGACCTGCTGCCGGTCGAGGCCGCAGAGGCGCACCGACATGTTGGGGATCTCGACGATCGCCTTGCCGTCGGCAAACATCAGCGCATCGACGATGGCGAAGGGCTCGGGGCCGTAGCCGAGCTCCTTGATGCTCACCTGGTAGGTGACCGTCTTCGTCGTCTCGGTGACCTGGCCGCGGCACTTGAGGCCGCTGTCGACGCCGGGGACCGGCTCGCACCAAGTCTGCCCCTCCTCGCCGACCCAGCCCATGCGCAGCAGGTAGATGCGCAGGGTGTGCATGCAGCACTCGTACATCAGGGTGCCGGGCATGACCCGGTCGTCGACGAAGTGGCAGGTCA
>CALZIZ010000508.1 GCA_945787465.1 uncultured Desulfuromonadales bacterium | reverse complement strand
GCACCCGGTGGCTGACGTAGGCGTCAAGGGTCTGGCGGTCGAGGGGCTCAAGGTGGTGAGCGAAGCCGATGCGTTGGCGCAATTGCCGCAGCCCCGGTTGCGCCAGACGGGCGTCAAGCTCGGGCTGGGCAAAAAGCACGATATGCAGCAGCTTGCGTTTTTCGGTTTCGAGGTTGCTGAGCAACCGCAGCGCCTCGAGGCTCTGGTCTTCCATCGCCTGTGCCTCGTCGATACACAGCACCACCCGCCTGCCCGCACGCCCCAGCTCGATCAAGCGGCCTGTCAATGCCTTGAGCAGTTCTTGCACAGTCGCATCGCGGCTGACCTCAAGCCCGAGTTCCTCGGCCACGGCCTGATGCAGATGCCGGGGAGAGAGGAGCGGGTTGGGAAGGTAGGCGGTGACGAACTCGCCCTCGAGGCTATCGAGAAGCTTACGGCACAACAGGGTCTTGCCGGTGCCGACCTCGCCGACGATCTTGACGAACCCCTCGCCGCTGCGCAACGCGACAAGCAGGACGTTGAGCGCCTGCTGATGGCCGCTGCAGCAGAAAAAATAGCTGGTGTCCGGGGTCAGCGAAAACGGTGCCTCTCGAAGGCCGAAGTGGTCAAGGTACATGGGCCCTCCTACCTTAAGGCCTTCTCAGAACGCAAAAAGGGATCGCTGCGCCAGTTCTGACCGAAAGCTCCGCCCAACTGATCCATGCGCCCTCGGGAGCGTTCGAGATCATCGGTCCAGACCCGCCCGTTTTCGACGACCACCGGTCGCACCAGGATCACCAGCTCGCTCTTTTTCGAGCTCATCCGGGTATGCCGGAACATGGCCCCGATCAACGGCATCTTGCCCAGGAACCAGGTTGTCCTGCATCAGCCCGCCAATGACCACAACCTGGCCGCTGCGGGCACTGACGATGCTGTCCGACTCGCGCACCGTGCTGAAGGCCAGCGGCAGCACCTGCTCATCCTCGCCGATGGTGACGGTCTTCTGCTGGTCGGTCACCTCGCTGACCGTCGGGTGGACATGCAGGGTCACCTGGCCCCGGGGATCGATCTGAGGGGTGACATCGAGCGCGATGCCCGAGAAAAAGGGCGTCAGGGTTATATCGGTGGACGAGCTGGTGGTGGTGCCTGTGACCGTGTCGCTGTCGATGTCGGTGACGAAAAACTCGTCGGAGCCGACCTTGATGACCGCCTTCTGGTTATTGACCGTTGCGACCCGCGGGCTGGAGAGAATCTGCACATCGCCCTGGGTCTCGAGCAGTTCGATGAATGCGGTAAAGTCGTTGAGATTGAGCGCCGCGCTGAACACCCCGCCAAAGGCTGAAGTATCAGTGCCCTCGGGCAAAAGGGAATCGAGCGGATTGAGGGTGCCGGTATTGCCGGAGATTTCCGAGACCCCCTGGTCGAAGAAACTGCCGCCGCCGGTCTGGCCGATCACCGCTGTCTTGCCGCTACCGAGTTTTGCCAGGGTGGCCCAGTTGATGCCGGTCTGAAAACCGTCATTCAGCACCACTTCAAGAATCTTGGCCTCGAGGATCACCTGCCGCTGAAGGTTGCCCTGGATGGTAGCCAGGTACTGCTCAAGGTCCTGCAGCTCCTCGGGCATGGCCCGCACCACCACCACCCCGGCCTGGGGCTGGACCACCACCTTGCGCCCCTGCTCGGTACCGACCAGGGTCTTCAAAGCGACCTCGAGTTCGGCCCAGAAATCGGCCTGGGATTCGGTGTTGATCTGGCTGCCGGAAACCGCACCGCCGTTGCCACCCTCCCCATCATCGTTGGGCTGGGACTCGCTGACCTGCCCCGAGCTGACCCGGGTCTGGGAGACCCCCTTACGGGTCAGGTTGAGATAATTGACATGAAACACCCGCGACTGCATGCCGGCCGGCAACACCTGGAAACCGCCCCGAGTCTGGCGGAAGGGGTAGCCGTAGACGTTGCGTACCACCTCCAGCACGTCGGCGACGGTGGCGTTCTTCATCGCCAGGGAGAGGGTACCTGAGACCTCGGGGTGAACCACCATGTTGTAGGGGGTTCCCTCGACCAGGCTCATGAAGAATTCCTGGGCCGGGGTCTTGCTCGCGGCAATGTCGAAACGTGGCTCCATTGAACCTGCCCCGCCGAGGGGACCGGCCACCGGCGGCATCAGGGCCGAGACCACTGAAGGTGGCAACTGGGGCGCCGGTCTCGGGGGCAGCGGGGGCGTGCTGAAAGCCTCCTTCACCGCCTCCGCGCCAGTCCCTCCGCGCGGCGGCGGGGCACAGGAGGCTAGCAGGCAGCTCAACCCGGTGACGATTAGCAGCAACAGGAATTTTTTCATTTTATTTCGATCCTTCCTCGGCTCGAGGGGATGACTTTTTTACAGAGGATTTGGCCAGTTCGAGGTTCAGCACCTTGCGCCCCTTGCGCAGCCCGACATGCGAAGGCTCGATCTCGACCACCTCAAATCCGTCAACTTTTTGACCAACCCGCAGGGTCTGCCCGTTGATCACCGCCACCCTGCGTCCTGGCGAAACCAACACTGCTCTGAGGGCAAAGGAGGGGGCCCGTTTTTTCACCGCGGCCCTGGCCCGTGGGGCCTCGCGAAACGCCGGTGGCCTGGTGGGGTCTTTGAGTTGTCCGGCCAGGGCCGGGCCGCCGGAGCAAAGACAGACCAACGCCACAAGAACCCATCCTGCAGTTTTTGCACCTGGGCAGCTAAACACCGATCCACTCCTTTTGCAGGCTGAGAGTGTGCACGGTCAGGGAAACCCGCGCCTTGGGATAACGGTTCAGGTAGGCCAGGGTATCGAGGTAGCCGGCCTCGAATTCGATGCGCAGAGCGTGGCGATAGACGTTGGGCCCAGAGTCCTCGGCTGTGGCACCTTCGGGCAGGGTCACCAGGGGCTGGGCAGCGAGGTTCTCCATTTTGATCAGGCGCAAGCCCTTTTGCCGGCTGAGCAGCTCTTCGACCACCTGGGGCATGTCCCGGGGGGAGATCAGGTCCACTGTCATCGCCTGCAGACGCCCGTCGAGCCGGGCGATTTCCTGCTGCAAGGCAACCAGGCACAAGCGGTTCTCCTGGTCGGGATCGGCCTGGTCGCGGGCCTGAACCGCATCGCTTTGCACCCCGAGCAACTCGGTCTGGGCCTGAATATTCTTGATCTGCAAGCGGATCTGCTGCTGCTTTGCGTCAAGGGGAGTGATCAGCAGGTTCATCCACAGCAGATAGAGAAAAACCAGCAACACCCCCAGCACCAGGGCCCGCTCACGGACCGTCATGGCGTTGAGTTTTGCCATGCCCTTTTCAAACATCGCCC
>CALZIZ010000507.1 GCA_945787465.1 uncultured Desulfuromonadales bacterium | reverse complement strand
GCACGGCCCATGGCAACGAAATCGGCCTTGCCTTCCCGCAGCAGCGATTCCGCCACTTCAGGATAAAGAATCTTGTTGACCGTTTGTAGCGCGCCCGGTCCCTTGGACACAAGTTTGACTTATGCTGCCAGACGATTTTCCTGCCAGTCCTGACGGATTTCCTTAGGGCTTTTGAAGCCGTTTTTCTCGACCCGCCACTGGCTGTTGTAAAGTTCCACGAAGGTACCTACCGCTTGGCGAACATCCTCGACGGTGCGGAACACCCGGCCGTAGATGGCCTGCTCTTTCAAAGTTCGGTTGAAACGCTCAGCCACCCCGTTGGTCTGAGGCTCGGCGATGAAGGCGAAACTGGGCTTGATCCCCCAGAACTTCACCTGGTTTAGAAAATGATCGGAGAGGTACTGGCTGCCGTGGTCCATGCGCAGTGCCAGGCCCCGAGCTACACCAGCCTGGACGTCCCCGTAGAGTGTGCTCAGCGCCATGGAAATCGGTTGTAGGGCGGCATAGCGGTCACCCGTCTTGCAAGCATGCCAGCCGACGCATTCGGCGTTCCAGTGATCCACGGCGGCGAAGACCCAGACCCAACCCTCGTCCAAGGTGAATATCCGGGTGCCATCGGTGCCCCACATGAGGTTCGGCGCCATGGTGATAATCTTGCCGTCATGAACTTTGGGCGCCTTGGGCTGGCTTCTGTAGGGGGAGAGCAGGTGGTTCTCCCGCATCAAGCGCAGCACCCGTTTGCGGGCCACACGCACACCGTCGCGCACGCGAAGCCGCGCCCAGACCTTGCGGTGCCCCTCAGCTGTGAAAGGAGAGTTTTTCAGGTCGTCACGGATCAGTTCCAGCAGTGCCTCGTCAGAGGTGGCGGGACGCGGGCCACGGCGTAGCGGCGCTGGCCGGGGCTGCGTTTCCGAGCACAGACGAACCCTGCTGTAGAAGGTGGAGCGAGCCTGTTCCCAAATCCGGCAAACCCGCTGAACACCATAGGGCTTTTCGGCCCCCGGGGAGATCGTTTGGCTCATTTCGACGATCTCCGTTTGGCTAAAGGGCCAGGTTTTCTCACGCGCTGCCAGAGTAGCTCGTTTTCCATAGTCAATTCGCCGATCCGGCGCATGGCTTGGTCGAGCTCGGCCTGAGCGGGGTCACCCTGTCGCTCCTTCAGGGAGGAATCGATTCCGGTGAGGGCTTTCTCCCGCCACTGCTCCAGGCGATAGATTTCAACGCTCAACTCGCGGGACAACGCTTCAACCGACTCGCCCCGCAGCATGCGGAGCACCACTTCACGCTTGCGGCCGGCGCTCCACCGCTGCCCCTTAGCCAGCGACCCAGTGACTGTTTCGTTCGAGCTGTTCTTTGCTGTCATTTTCAATCTCCTTAGACGGGGACTTTACCCCAATTGGGTGTCCAAGAAAACTGGGGCCGCTATAATGGCAAGGATGGCTTCCGTGACATATTTTGATAAAAACCCCATATCGTTTTTTTCGTAATAAACGGCGACTATCGGGATGCCCATGGGGCCCAGAGACCTGATGACTCCCAGGCCCATGTTGTGTGTTGAAAGAATGATCACCGGAAGCATGGCAGAATTCCTTTTTCAAGTTATCCAAAGCACAGAACCATTAGCCGTCGTAAAAAATACATGAACAAAATATTTTTGTTTGCTTATTAGTGAATTCTTTCTATTAAACCTCCGAATTCGCTGTTGTCAATCAAGAGAAAACATGCAGCGGGCTCGGGGCAGGCAAAACGGTAGGGAGGGCCCTTCTCATCAGTAGGGCACCAATCCTGTGATAAACTGTAATTAACCGTTTTTCCGACTGCGGGAATGTTGACACATTAAGGCCTGTGTCCGTTGCCCTTGCCGGGCAGAAGCTGAACAAGGAGGGACGCTATGCGATACCCGGTATTGTTTTTCCTGTTCTATTTTCTCTGTTGTTACCCTGCCCTGGCTGACGACAAGGGCGAGGTCGCTTCTTTGCTGAAAGAGAAGATCGACGCCGTATTTGTGCTCCTGCAGGAGACGCAGATCGAAAAGTCGCAAAGAGATGCGCGGCTTATTGAGGTCGTCACCCCCATTT
>CALZIZ010000506.1 GCA_945787465.1 uncultured Desulfuromonadales bacterium | reverse complement strand
CAAACCAACGAATCAGGACGAGCCCTTGTCATGAAGCGCATTCATTATGACTTTCATGACCCGGAAGGGGACAATGCTCTCTTTGAGGATCAGGGGGCCATTGAGGGGACGGTTCTCGTCGTTGACCCCAAGGCGGGCCCTTACCTGGCCTCGTTAAAGGAAAGGCTGGTCGGGTGCCGTCTTGTTCATGAAACTGAGCAGGGTGCCGCCAGAGATTTTCTCAATGGTAATTCCCTTGATGCGGTTATCCTTGGCCATTCGGAAAAGACTCCCTGTTATGAAACGCTGGCACTTTTCAAGTCCAGCCGTCCGTCGGTGCCCGTGCTGGTAATGGTGGCCAAAAGCTCCGAAGCCGTGGCGATTAAGGTTTTTCGTCTTGGTGCAAGGGATTATTTCACCAAACCGTTTCGGCTCGCAGAAATAGAATGTGCCTTACGAGTTCTGCTGCAAATGCGAAATTCCCCCCGGGAGTCAGAGTCACCCCTGGTCACCGCAAACGGGCTGGAGGCCGCTTTTAAACATATCCATTCACATTATAAATCCACTCTTTCCCTGAGCCAGGTCGCAGAGGCGGCGAGGATGAGCGTGTCATCTTTCGTTCGGGGATTCAAGAAGAGCACCGGTATGACCTTTGTCGACTATGTCAACAGCCTGCGAATTTCCAATGCCTGCCGGCTGCTCACAGAGGGGCGTTCATCCCTCCTTGATGTTGCTCTTTCTTGCGGGTTCACCAATCAATCGCACTTTAACAGAACCTTTAAAAAATTTTCTGCAATGACCCCTGGCCAATACCGCAAAGCGCAATTGAACAGGACTCGCATATCCGAGATGCCCAGGGATTGATGGACTCGCCAGAACTCCTGAGAAGGCGATGGCAGGCGACTCTATCAAGCAGGGCCCCGGTCATTTCCAGTGCACGGCATCGCTTACTGGTTTGCTCCATCTTGACCTGTTGTAGAGACATCGAGCAGTGCTTTGTGGACCTGGCCTAGAAATTCTTTCTGAAATTGGTAGGGCATCTTGGTGATGTCTGAGGTTTTTTGGTCGTCGTTGAAATATCGAATGACCACTTTTTTGTCCCCGGTGTCGTTCGTTGCCTGCTCGGCCCTCGGCTCTTCGAGCTGGCCCTTTGCCCAGCCAAAGGAGTAGATACCGGGTCTGAGCCGATTTTTAAGGCTCCCTGCCGCTTTCAGGGCGGCCCTGGTTGTGGCTTGTTGCTGACGCTCCCTTTTTATGCACAGGGGGATAGCCAGCCTGGCGGCTGCCACGACCGCCAAGGCAAGCAGGAGCAATATGAAGGTGGGGGACATCATAGGGGCAGCAATCCCAAGGGGTTTTAAGGATGTTGGTTTGTTTTTGCAACATACCTGCCAGAACTGATCCAGGGGTTATTGGGTGCCCTTATGACTCCAATTGTCCTTGTTCTTATGTTGCTTGGACCTGAAAGGGAGTGGGCTGGCGGTTAAAAAACGGAATCCATCAGTGTTTTTGCCAAAAAAAACTCCCGACCGGAAAAATTCCGTGCCGGGAGATCCATGGCATTAGAAGGCAAAGCAGGAAGGCAATAAGAAAAGGGAGTCGTTTACTGATAGATCCCTGCGCCTACAAACATATCGGTTCCAGGAACCCGATAAATGTAGGTATCTTTTTTGGAGGGATTTTCCTCCCCCGGTTTGGGCCACATGTAATCGACCCAGCCTTCACCTTTATCATTGGCCAGTTTGACAAATTCATCAAACAGCAGCTTGGGGTTGTCTTTATTCTTGTCGGGAACTCCAAGAAGAGTCGGCTTTTCCGTCAGCGCGGGCTTCATGGGGTGGGCAAGCATTTTCCCCTCGAGATTCATCAGAAACACATAGGTGTCTTTCCAGACGAATTTGCCGTCTTTTTTTGAAATTTCGGCCATCGCAGCATCTTTATTCTCCAGAAGCATTTTGGCGGCCTCCTGGCTTTTGGCAATACATTCGTCTTTGGTGGCCGTGTCAGCTTGAGCACCAACGACCATGCACAGTGAAAGGCAGACGGCAAGAACAAGGCTTGTAAACTTTTTCATTTGTTTTTCTCCTTTTGTTCATTTTT
>CALZIZ010000505.1 GCA_945787465.1 uncultured Desulfuromonadales bacterium | reverse complement strand
AGATTTTGGCTCGTTTGAGAGCTCATAGCCGTAGCTATGGGCCGAAAAGGAGCTGAAATATGGGCCAAGCAGCTGGGTTTGTAGCCGGTCATGGATTGTTGGACAGCCTCCTAGGGTCGAACTCACCCACCTTGGTGGCGAATGACCAGACATAACCGTCCGGGTCCCGCAGGCTGGCCATCCGATCCCCCCAGAACATATCTTCAGGTTCCGAAAGGACCTCGGCGCCCGCTTCCTTGGCCCGGGCCGCCAGAGCATCGACATCCCCGCAGTAGACATACAGGCTGACCGACGGTTCGCTCTGACTGTGCGCCGGGGTTTTGCAGGTGCTGCCCCAGCTCCCTTCGGGAGCGAACATGATGATCGCCGCCCCCTGATAATTCATCCCGGCATGAACGATCTTGCCGTCCGGCCCCGGCATGACGTTTTCCGGCGTGAAACCGAAGGCCTTCTCGTAAAAGGCCAGGCTGGCTTCGGCATTGCTTACGGTCAGATAGGGAGTCAACCAGTTGGCTCCCTTCGGAAGGACTTGCTGAGCAGTCATGGCAAACCTCCTCGACATCGGCTGATGCCTCAGGGCGCCCCCTGCAAGGGGGTGCAAACGGGAAAAGCGCCGCTTTGTCTGACTCTCATTTTACCAGGGTTGACGGCTATCCTCACCGGACGGGGCATTATTGCGCGGGGCAGTAGACAAAGAGGACATTGTTTTTAAGTTTCTCGCCTCCACCCACCAGTGGCGCGGAGAAGTCATTGCGTAGTTGCATTGCTAAGTGGTTCGGAAGCGTGCTATCAATTTGGAGTTTACTTGGAGGCTGTCCCCCTAATCCAGAGCAGGCCCGTGGCTCGTCAGTGACGACAAGAAATCCGCAACCCTGGGCCGTCAGACAGCAATGAATCAAAAGGAGTACAGCTTGAAATTTGACCGATCCAGATACGGCAACATGTTTGTCAACATATTGGCGATAGGGGTTTTGCTGGGTGCGATCTATGCGGCGTTTAAATATATTATCATTCCGGTGTGCAAGTTTTTGTGGACATCATTGGAAACTGTAGTGATAGCCGGCTACCAGCAATGCCTTGTGTTTGCCGAAACATTCATGCATTGGGACATGGCACTGTACCTGCTGCTGGGTCTGTCTCTGTATCTGCTGCCAACAATCATTGCCTACAAAAACAGAATCCCGATCAAGCGGACTATCCTTTTTTTAAATGTAGTATTCGGCTGGTCTGTTATCGGTTGGATTTTAGCCCTCGTCATGTGCCTGTCACCAGCAGAACCAGGCGAAAACCAACAGGGATAGTGTCCCGTGCGGCTAATTCATTCCTTCAAATTTCGGTGATTTTGGTCCCTGGCTTCGTTACGGTTCCTCGGATTAAGCTCGGCTAGGCCTGCGTCACCGCGCCTTGCCAGAAACCAAAATCACTCAAAATTTGTGCGGCGAACTAACCGCACTGGACACTAGGATCGTCGAGCCACGCCGGGGATGCCGTGCTTTCAATTTGGTGATTCATTTTAGTATTCTGTCCCAGATAAACCACGGGAACTGGCCCTGTTGAGCCAGCCCCTTCGTTTTTTGCCCGGCAGCGGCAACGGGATTCAAAAACCAATAGACTGCCCACGGTTCGCCGTGGTAGACATCCGGGGTCTTTTGTCCATCGATTAACCCCGGCAACCAACCTGCAAAAAGAGGATTCCCCATGAGTGACTTGCCCAAGTGCCCGCAATGCGGCTCCGAATACACCTACGAAGACCGCGACATGTTCGTCTGCCCCGAATGCGGCCATGAATGGACGGCCAATGCCCCTGCGCAAGAGGCAGAGGAGGAGCGGGTCATCCGCGACGCCAACGGCAACCTGCTTGCCGATGGCGACAGCGTCACGGTGATCAAGGACCTCAAGGTCAAGGGTTCATCGCTGGTGGTCAAGGTCGGGACGAAGGTCAGAAACATCCGCCTGGTCGATGGCGACCATGACATCGACTGCAAAATCGACGGCATCGGGGCGATGAAGCTTAAATCGGAGTTTGTCAAAAAGTCCTGATCTTCCACCAGGCCCCGGCATACTACAACGTCTGAGTTGCCGAAT
>CALZIZ010000504.1 GCA_945787465.1 uncultured Desulfuromonadales bacterium | reverse complement strand
GAGGTCGAGGCATTTTTTGTCCCCTTTACCGATAAACTCGTCGAAGGCTACGCCAGAATAGGCTACCCCCTGTGCAATGGCGGGGTCATGGCCAACAACCCTTTCTGGCGCGGGCGCATCAAGGAGTGGCGGGCGCGGATTTCGGACTGGATCTGGGTTCCGGAACCGAAAAAGGTCATGTACTCCACCATTTTTCTCGATTTCATGCCCCTGATCGGTGACCCTTCACTCTGCCAGGACTTGCGCGAGATTGTTCACAATGAAGTCCGCAAGAATCCCAAGTTTTTGTATCACCTGCTTGAAAATGACCTGCAGAGCAAACCCCCGATCGGCCTTCTGGGGCGTTTCATTGTGGAAAAAGGAGCTGAACACAAGGGAAAGCTCTCCCTCAAGCAGGCAGGCAGCGTTTTCATCGTCGACTGCATTCGCATCTTCCTCCTTGAAAAAGGTATCGATGCGACCACCACCGTTGAACGCTTGAACGAACTGGTCCGACTCAGGGTTTTCAGTCAGGAGACGGCAGAACACCTCAAGGCTGCTCTTGAGGCCTTTACCTTCTTGAGGCTGCGCAACGAAATAGCCCTTATCGACGAGGGGAAGGAACCCTCCCACTATATCGACCCCTACGCCCTGAACAAAAACGAGCAGGATCTTCTCCGGGAAGCGTTTCGGGCAGCCAGCAAACTGCAGGATTCAACCAAAAGGCATTTCGGTCAGGGCATCCTGTAGTTTGAGGGGGATAGAAACAAGCAAGGCAAAACGTAGATATATGCCACCAAGACACGAAGAACAGCAAGAATCTTATTTGCCTGCCGTTCATGCTGAGCCTGTCGAAGCATCGCTCAGCAGCCGGTTTCATGGCCTTCGACAGGCTCAGGCCGAACGGATATGGGTCCTTGCTCCGGCGGTTTCAGGCCCGTTCATGCTGAGCCTGTCGAAGCATCGCTCAGCAGACGTTTTCAGGGCCTTCGACAGGCTCAGGCCGAACGGATATGGGTCCTTGCTCCGGCGGTTTCAGGCCCGTTCATGCTGAGCCTGTCGAAGCATCGGTTAACCTTCCGGCTATCCCTGCAAAGCCTTCAGCATCGCCTCTCCCATGCGGGTGGGGCTGGTGACAACCGTAACCCCGGCGGCGCCCAGGGCGGCGATCTTGTCTTCGGCCCGCCCCTGGCCGCCGGTGATGATCGCCCCGGCGTGCCCCATGCGCTTGCCCGGCGGGGCGGTGACTCCGGCGATAAAGGCCGCCACCGGCTTGTGCATGTTGTCCCTGATCCAGTGGGCGGCCTCTTCCTCGGCCCCCCCGCCGATCTCGCCGATCATAAACACCCCTTCGGTTTCAGGGTCGTTGTTGAAAAGCTCTAGCACATCGATGAACTTCATGCCGATGATGGGATCACCGCCGATCCCTACGCATGTCGACTGGCCGAGACCCACATCGCTGAGCTGCTTGACCGCCTCGTAGGTGAGGGTTCCGCTTCTCGAAACCACCCCGATTTTTCCCCGTTTGTGAATATAGCCCGGCATAATCCCCACCTTGCACTCCTCGGGGGTGATCAGCCCGGGGCAATTGGGGCCGATGAGCCTGGTTCTGCTGGTGTTGAGAAAACGTCTGGCGGCAACCATATCGCGGATCGGCACCCCCTCGGTGATGCAGACCGCAAGTTCCACCCGCGCCTCGCAGGCCTCGAGGATGGCGTCGGCAGCAGCAGGCGGAGGCACGAAGATCAGCGAGACATTGGCGTCGGTAAACCGTACTGCCTCGTCCATGGTGTCGAAGACCGGAATCCCCTCGATGTGCTTCCCCCCCTTGCCCGGGGTCACTCCGGCTACGATCTTGGTGCCGTAATCCCGGCACTGCCTGGTATGAAACAGTCCGGCCTTGCCGGTTATTCCCTGGACGACAATTCTGGAGTCTTTATCGATCAAAATGGACATGGGCAATCTCCACAAAAAAGTGCCGGTTCACTAAAATAGCAAAAGCATAAAAGGCCAAGCATTCATCACACATCACACATCACACATCACACATCACACATCACACATCACACATCACACATCACACATTACGCCTTTTGCCTCATACCTCACCCCTCACCTTTTTCCGCCTTCAACATTTCGACGATGCTGCTGGCCCCCTGGCCGAGGGAATCGACGCACTGGACCTTGAGCCCCGACCCCGTCAGCAGGCGCTTGCCTTCTTCGACCTGCGAGCCGTCCATGCGCACCACGATCGGCAGCGTGCACTGAACCTCGCCGGCCGCCTCGATGATCCCCTGGGCGATGACGTCGCAGCGCATGATACCGCCGAAGATGTTGACGAAGACCCCTTCGACCTCCTTATCCTGGAGGATGATCTTAAAGGCTTCGGCCACCTTCTCCCGCGTGGCGCCGCCGCCGACATCGAGAAAGTTGGCCGGCTCGCCGCCCGACTCCTTGAGCACGTCGAGGGTCGCCATGGCCAGCCCGGCGCCGTTGACCATGCAGGCGATGTTGCCATCGAGTTTGATGTAGGCCAGATCGAACTTGCCCGCGGCAATCTCCAGGGGGTCCATCTGGGAGTAATCGATCATGTCGTGATACTCCCAGTGGCGAAACAGGGCGTTGTCGTCAAAGGTGATCTTGGCATCCATCGCCAGCAGCCAGTCGGCCCGGGTGACGACCAGCGGGTTGATTTCGACCAGCGAGCAGTCCTTTTCGAGGCAGCAGCGGTAGAGATTGAGGATCAGCTGCACGCAGTCCTCGCAGAGATCTCCTTTGAGGCCCAGCCCCAGGGCGATTTTGCGGGCCTGGTAAGGGCGCAGCCCGGTGAAGGGGTCGATGGTCATCTGCTGGATTTTATCCGGGGATTTCTGCGCGGTCTCCTCGATGTCCATCCCGCCTTCGGCCGAGGCGATCAGGCAGTAGCGCGAGGTCGAGCGGTCGAGGGTGATTGAGAGGTAGAACTCGCGGCCGATATCGACCGGCTCCTCTACCAGGATGCGCCGCACCTTGAGCCCCTCGGGCCCGGTCTGGGGCGTCACAAGGCGCTTGCCGAAGAGCTCCTTGGCCACCTCGTGAGCCTGCTCGGGGTGCGGCACCAGCTTGATGCCGCCGGCCTTGCCGCGACCGCCGGCGTAGATCTGCGCCTTTACCACACAGCGGCCCCCCATCATCTTGGCGGCCCGCTCCACCTGGTCGGCGGTCAACGCCACCCGCCCGCGGGGCACGGGAATGTCATAACCACTGAGAATCTCCTTGGCCTGGTATTCGTGAATGTTCATCGGCTCCTCGCAGCTGCAGGGTTAGCCTGCAAAGCAGAATGCGTCACCCAAATGCACATTCACCACGAAGTAGATTCGTAGGGTGGGGCCTGCCCCACCCTACCGACTTCGTGCCCTTCGTGGTGAACACTCCTGTCTATACCCTCTTCTGAAGCAAAAAACCGGGAGAACGATCAGCTCTCCCGGTTATTGTCTTCACTATTTTATCATTAATGTTTTGCCAATCAACTCTCCAGCAGATTGACCAGGGTGCGGCCCCGCACCTGCCCCTTGAGGATGGCCTCGATCTTCTCCTCAAGGCCGCTCAAGCTCACCTCGCTGGCGGTCGCTTCGAGATCGGCCGGTTTCCACTTTCCGGCGAGCAGCTTCCAGACCTCGAGGCGCGGCTCCATGGGACACTGCACCGAATCGATCCCCAGCAGGCTGACCCCGCGCAGGATGAAGGGGAAGACATTAAGGGGCAGATCTGCCGAGGCCACCAGGCCGCAGCAGGTCACCGCCCCGCCGTACTTTGTCGACTTGATGGCAGCAGATCGCCGCCGACAGCGTCGACCACCCCGGCCCAGCGGGTCTTCATCATCGGCCGCTCCGAGCCTGCCAGCACCTCGTCGCGACCGATGATCTCGGCAGCGCCCAGCGAGGTCAGGTAATCCTTTTCGCTCGCCTTGCCGGTGGCCGCAATGACCCGGTAGCCTGCCTTGGCGAGAATCGCAACGGCAATGCTGCCGACCCCGCCGGTGGCCCCGGTGACCAGGATGTCGCCGTCGCCCGGCTTGACCCCGGCCTGGACCATTTTCCACACCGAAAGAGCCGCGGTGAACCCTGCTGTGCCGAGAATCATGCTTTCTTTAAGCGACAACCCGGCCGGCAGCTTCACCACCCAGGCCGAGGGGATGCGGATGTACTGGCCGTAGCCGCCGTCGGTTTCCATGCCCAGATCGTACCCAGTCACCAGCACCTTGTCGCCGGGTGCAAAAGCTGCGCTTGAGCATTCCACAACCTCACCGGCCGCATCGATGCCGGGGGTATGGGGGAACTCCCGGGTCACCCCGGGATTGCCGGTGGCAGAGAGGGCATCCTTGTAGTTGAGGGACGAGTAGTGGACCTTTATGAGCAGGTCACCCTCGGGCAGTTCATCGATCGACCTGGTGCCGATGCGGCGGGTGAAGGTCTTCTTTTCGGGTTGCTCGACGATCAGGGCGTTGAAGGTCTTGGGACTCATGGGTTTCTCCTTTTGGGTTCAGCAGGGGACTGCCGGCGCAGCAGATTTTGTCGCGATAACAAGTCATCTGTCATGCTGACAGGTCTGCATTCAACTCTTGCTTAACACAAAATAGACAAGTATACTCAAAAAGATCAAGTACTGACTTTTTTGTTATGTAGTACCCAAAAGCATACCATTGCATAAAAACGGGAGCTTATAGAAATGGAAGATAAGCAAAAGGTTTATAAATGCGGGGTCGAAATCACCTTGGAGATAATCGGCGGCAAGTGGAAAGGGGTCATTCTCTGGCACCTCAGGCAAAAAACCCTGCGCTTCAGCCAGCTGCGGCGCAGGCTGCCGGGGGTGACCCAGAAAATGCTCACCCAGCAGCTGCGCGAGCTTGAACGCGACGGCTTACTCCACCGCGAGGTCTACGCTGAAGTCCCACCCCGGGTGGAGTATTCGCTGACTGAAAAAGGCTTGACCCTGGTGCCGATTCTGGAACTGATGTGCCAGTGGGGC
>CALZIZ010000503.1 GCA_945787465.1 uncultured Desulfuromonadales bacterium | reverse complement strand
TTACCCTGGCCCTGGGTTCTGACACCAGAGCGGCCCTTCCATGGCGGCCCCTCGATTCTACGGCCCTCAGCCGGCTGCAGACCAGCGGCCCGGTGCTGATCGAGTTCACAGCCGAGTGGTGCATCAACTGCAAGGTGCTGGAACAGACCGTGTACAGCGCCCCCGAGGTGCTGCGGGCGGCTGAAGAAGAGGGGATTACCGCTTATCGGGTCGATCTGACCGAACCGGATCAGGCCCTTGAGGCCCTGCTTGCAGGCTATGGCGGTGCCGGCCTGCCCTTCGCCGTGATCCTCGACCGAAAAGCAGAGGTGGTGCAGCGGTTGCCCGACCTGTTTGGCGCCGAAGCCCTGGTCGAGGCCATGCGCCGGGCTGGAAAGGATCATTGATGCAAGCTTTGGTTCGCTGGTTTAATTTTCTCGCCTGTCTGTGCCTGCTCGGCCTGGCCCCGCTGGCGATGGCGCAGCAGGCCCCTCCGGCCGGTAACAACCGGCTGGTATTTGAAACAAGCCCCTACCTGCTGCAGCATGCCGAAAATCCCGTCGACTGGTACCCCTGGGGCAAGGAGGCCTTTGACCGGGCCCGCGCCGAAGGCAAGCCGATCTTTTTGTCGATAGGGTATTCGACCTGCTACTGGTGCCAGGTCATGGAGCGGGAATCCTTTGCTGACCAGGCCACGGCGGCGCTGCTGAATCGCTATTTTGTCAGCGTCAAGGTCGACCGCGAGGAGCGCCCCGACATCGACGCGATTTACATGGCGGCGGTGGTCGGCATGACCGGGCGCGGCGGCTGGCCCATGTCGGTGGTCTTGACCCCGGAGCTCAAGCCATTTTTTGCCGGCACCTACTTTCCCAATAAGAGTTTCAAGGACCTGCTGGAGAAGATTCAACGGGCCTGGCGTTCGCGCAGGGCCGAGCTTGAGGAATCGGCGGAACAGATAACCGAGGGGATTCGCAACAGCGGCAGCCTCCAGGGTGCTTCGGCAGCGCAGGTGCCAACAGCCGAGCTCATCGATGCTGCGGCTGGCCAGTTTGCGGCGGTCTTCGACTCGGCCCATGGCGGTTTTGGCCGCGCTCCCAAGTTTCCCCAGCCGGCGATCCATGAACTGCTGATGTCCCATTATCAGCAAAGCGGCAGTCAGAGGAGTCTCGACATGGTGCGGCAGACCCTCGATGCCATGGCCCGGGGAGGGGTCTACGATCAGCTCGGAGGCGGGTTTCATCGCTACTCCACGGACCGGCTCTGGCTGGTTCCCCATTTCGAAAAAATGCTATATGACAACGGGCAACTGCTGCATGCCTACGCGCGGGCCTATGAGCTGACCGGGGACGACCATTTGCGCCGGGTCGCCGAGCAGATTGTCGACTATGTGCAGCGGGAGATGACCGGTCCGCAAGGGCTGTTTTACTCGGCCCAGGACTCGGGGGTGGACGGAGAGGAAGGTCGGTCTTACGTCTGGAGACGCTCCGATCTGCAGGCTGTCCTCAATGCCGAGGACTATGCCCTGGTGAGCCGGGTCTTCGGTGTCGATGGGCAGCTCAACTTCGAGGGCAGCTATATCCTTTACTGGCCGAGCAGTTACCAGGCCACAGCCCAGCTGGCTAAACTGAGTCCTGCGGATCTGTTTCAGCGCCTGGAGGGGATCCGCGCCAGGTTGCTGGCAGCCAGGGGGCAGCTAAAGCAGCCCCGTCTCGACGACAAGTCGATCACCGCCTGGAACGGGATCATGATCGAGGCCCTGGCCTTTGCGGGACAGGCTCTGAAGCGGCCCGAATATGTCGGACTGGCAGAGGCGGCCGCAGTCAGGTTGCTGACAACACTGCGCGACCGCCAGGGCAACCTGCTGCACGTGGCCCGCGGTGGCAAGGCCAAGCTTGCAGCCTACCTCGATGATTACGCGGCGGTGATTCTGGGGCTCATGGAGTTGTCCCGGGTGACCGGTAAAAAACAGTACCGCACTCAGGCGGCCGGCCTGGCTGATGCAATGATCGAAAAATTCTGGGACCCGGCCGGCAGCTTTCACTATTCCCAGCCGAGCGTCGACCACCTGCTGGCCCGCATCAAGGACACCCACGATGGGGCTTTTCCCACGGGCAACAGCCTGGCGGTG
>CALZIZ010000502.1 GCA_945787465.1 uncultured Desulfuromonadales bacterium | reverse complement strand
GTCGAAAGGTAAGGGAAACCGGCGACCATTTCGAACTGAGAGAGCAAGAGGCTACTTACAATGCCCATTTTGGGCCCCAAAATGGGCCTCTAAGCACTGGAAACAAGTTCTTTTTGGACTTAAACGCTGCACCATCAATAGGTTAGCTTGGTCCGACCCCGTTCCGCTTCATGGCCAGTGGGTTTGCCTTGACTGTCGTCGCTGATGTATCCGGGCTTTTGGTGGCCGCCGGTTGGGCAGGTGAAGCATCTCTTGCCGGGGCCATCGCTGGCGGCCCCTGGCTCTGGGTCGGCCTGGGAGCGGTCTTTGCGAGTGCGGCATTGCTTACCTGGGTCTTCACCGAAGATACGCCCCTTGAAGAATGGCTCGCCAACGGCCCCTTCAGCGTCCGTCAACCTGCCCAGCTTTACGAGCAGGAGCTGCCCGTTCTGGGCCGCCGCAAGTATTGGCGTGAGGCCAATGGTACTCAAGTGATCTTCAAAGAGGGAGACGTCCTCGAAAAGATCCTCTACCCGGCCGGCGGCCGTTTCTTGGAGAAAGACGATGGAAACATTTACCTGGAGACAGAAAACGGTGAAACCCTCATCGGAAAGATCGGCCAACCCTTCACCGCCTGGGATAAGCTGATGGACAAATCCGGCCGCTTTGCCGGGCATGAACCCGGCAGCGAGGCAGAAGATAAATTCGGACGCTGGTGCGAAACTCCCCGCAGCGCCTCTCTGGCACTGGCCGACGCCATCTACCGCCCCAGGCTCGGGCTACAGATCAACCAGAACCCGAATATACCCAGGGCCGCCGAGATCACCATTCAGATCCCCAACTTCATCGAGGAGAAATCCCTGCTCTTCGTGGAGCTGTGGGAAAACGACAAGATCAGTCACCAAGGGATCGAAACCTTCACCGGCCGGGGCAGCGGCCCGCGCACGGTGCGGGTTGTTTGGCCTTTAACAGGAAAAGGCAACGCTCAGGTCAAAGCCAAAGTACGCATGGACCTCTATGGCAACGGCGATGTCTGGTTGCCCAGCCCCGAAAACAGTGACAGCGACTGGATTGAGGCCGAAGCATTTGCTGGACTTCCCAAAGGCACTGATACGCGCCAAATTTTTCATGGAGATCCGTTAGAGGTATGAGTGAACTTCAAGAACAACAGGGCAAGAGCCCTTTCAAAGCCCGCGGAACTTTCCTGCCTAAAGTACCACTTCGACCTTTCTGGGGCTCGCCGAAACGCATTGATGACAAGGAATATGCGGAAACCTCCCCCCGTGACAAAAAGCTCCTACTCTTTCTGCCGGTGATTTTTATCTATGGGGGAGGGGGCTTTTGCTTACTTGTCTGGCTGGCAAGTGTTCTTGCGAATGATCCGCATTGGTTCATGCTGCTGGGCGGCTTGGCCCTGCTGGCAGTGGCGGGATGGGGTCACTGGAAACTACGGCGGATGAAGCCAACCGAATTTTATGTTTTTGACCGGGAAAAAGGCGTGTTCCGTGCCAAGGTCGGGTTTCCCGGAAGGGTTATTGAAATGCCTTTTGTCGAAAGCGAAGGCCGGCTCGGATTTGGCCCTGGGCCGAGGGGGGTCCCTGGGTACGACCTCTCTATTCATCACCCCACCCTGGGAGGATGGTCGCTTCTGCAAACAGTTGGAAGCAACGATTTGTTGCTCAGCTACTGGTCCTTCTTGGTGCAGTACATGGACAAGACCAAGCCCCTGCCCGACGTCCCCTGGCTGCACGACTATCCCAACCGCACCAAGGGCTGGGGCACCACGGAAGAGTGGGAAGCCCGGAAGAAAAGCCCCAACTTCATCGACCCCTGGCACGAGTGGGAGGCGATCGTCTCGCAAAACCCAAAGCTCGACTCCAACTACTACATTGAGCACCCCGAAGAGTTGGCCCAGTGGAACGGCAAGCCGCCCTGGAGCATGAACGGCGAAGAACTGGTCGATGCCGGCATCATGCCCGAGTGGATGCTGCCGCCCGATGAGCGGGAGCTCTACCGGGCGCAGAGAGGCCGCGAGATGGCGCATGGCGGTGTAAAGCGGAGCCCCTGAAGCGCAGCGAAAAGATTTCGGGTTTCTTAGAGCTCTTCGTGAACTATGGTGAAGCAGATCATGC
>CALZIZ010000501.1 GCA_945787465.1 uncultured Desulfuromonadales bacterium | reverse complement strand
CCCCCGGGCCAGTGCGGCGTCGGATTCAACCCCCAGGGGGTCGGCAATGCGTTGGCCCAGCATCTGGAAACCGCCGCAGATGCCGATAACCGAACCGCCTGCTGCGTGGTGAGCGGCGATCGCCCGGTCGAGGCCCTGGCTTATCAGCCAGCGCAGATCGGCCAGGGTGCTCTTGGTTCCGGGCAGAATCAGCAGATCGCAGCCAGGGACCTGGTCGGGCCGATCGAGATAGGCCAGCTCCACGGCGGGCTCGCGCTCCAAGGGGTCGAAATCGGTATAGTTGGAGAGCCGCGGCAGGCGGATCACCCCGATGCGCAACCGACCCTCGGCTCGGGGCCGGGCCTTGCGGGCCAGGGCCACCGAATCCTCCTCGGGCAACTGCAACTCGACCCAGGGCACCACACCCAGAACCGGGATGCCGCAGCGATCCTCCACCGCTTCAATGCCGGAACGCAGCAGGGTCGGATCACCGCGAAACTTGTTGATCACCACACCGGCAACCTGGGCACGCTCGGCGGGCGAAAGGACCTCGAGGGTGCCGACGATGGAGGCAAAAACCCCGCCCCGGTCGATATCGGCGACCAGCACCACCGGAGCATCAGCCATGGCCGCGGCCCGCAGGTTGGTGATGTCGTGCTCCTTGAGGTTGATTTCGGCAATACTGCCCGCCCCTTCCATCACCACGACCTCGTGACGCCCGGCGAGCCGCCCGAAGGCCTGCCGCACCTCGGCAAAGGCCTGGCCTTTAAAGCGGTGGTACTCGGTGACGCTCATATTGCCCACCGGCCGCCCGGCGACGATGACCTGGCTGCCGGTATCCGAGTTGGGCTTGAGCAGCACCGGATTCATGTCGGTGTGGGGAGCCAGACCGCAGGCCGCAGCCTGCAAGGCCTGGGCCCGGCCGATCTCTCCCCCCTCGGGAGTGACCGCAGAATTCAGCGCCATGTTCTGCGCCTTGAAAGGCGCCACGGCAAAACCGCGCCGCTTCAAAATCCTGCAGATCCCCGCCGTCAGCACGCTCTTGCCCACATCGCTGCCGGTTCCGCCTATAAAGAGCGCCCTGGCGGGCGCAGGTGAAAGGTTCAAGGTTAAAGGATCAAGGTCTTGCAAGGCCTGTCCTTTCACCTTGTCCCTTTTTCCTTGCTCCTGGTTTTTGTCGAGATACTTCTCGACATAACCTCTCGGCGTGACCATTTTGCCGTTCTTAAAGCGGGTCTGGCTGTTGCCGATCATCACCAGCGAGAGCATGTCGATCTGCTCCTGGTGGTCGGTCAGTCCCTGCAGGTCGGTCAGGATGATGCTCTCATCCTCACGACAGGCATTGCGGACAATCCCCACCGGGGTATCGGCGGCGCGATGGCGCAACAGGATCTCGCGCGCCTCGGTGATCTGCGTGGTGCGCCCCCTGCTTCTGGGGTTGTAGAGGGCGATGACGAAATCGGCGCGCCCTGCGGCATCGATCCGGGTGCGGATCAGCGACCAGGGGGTCATCAGGTCCGAGAGGGAGATGACCGCAAAGTCGTGCATCAGCGGAGCCCCCAGCCGGGAGGCCGCCGCCTGCACCGCGGAGACGCCGGGAATGATCTCGACCTCGACGGGTTGCTCTTCGAGCAGCTCCAGCACCAGCCCGGCCATGCCGTAGATGCCTGAGTCTCCTGAAGAGACCAGGGCCACGGTGCGACCTGCCGCGGCAAGCTCCAGAGCCTCGCGGCAGCGGTCGATCTCCCGCTTCATCCCCGAAGAAACGACCTCTTTTTCGCTAAGCAGGTCCTCGATGAGATCGAGGTAGGTCTTGTAACCGACCACCACCTCGGAGTCCTCGATAGCAGAACGGGCCGCGGGAGTCATATGCTGAGCATCGCCGGGGCCGATCCCGACAACGTAAAGTCTATTTTTCATAAGAAAAGCCGTTATTGGTCATTGGTCATTTGTCATTGGTAAAAAACCTTACAAATGACCAGGGACCAGGGACAAAGGACTAATAGCGTTTTTCAGCCACAGCGACGGTGACGTTGCCGCATTTTTTCTTTTTCACCAGCAGCGGGCCGCCACCGGCGGAGAGAATCGCCGCCGGTTCGCAGACCCCCTTGGCGCCGACCGCGGCCAGGGCATGGGCGGACGGGGA
>CALZIZ010000500.1 GCA_945787465.1 uncultured Desulfuromonadales bacterium | reverse complement strand
TCGTAGTTGATCAGCCGGTACTTGTCTTGGATAAGATTGATCTTCTCAATCGCGCGGGCGGTGACCGCGGAGACCAGGTCGAGGTCTTCAAAGGGTTTGAACAGGTAATCGCAGGCACCGGAGCGCAGGGCAAGCACAGCCGTTTCAACCGTGGCATGGCTGGTCATGATGATGACCTGGGTATCGGGACCGATTTTTTTTAACTCTTTGAGCAAGTCGATGCCGCTCATTTCCCCCATGACAATATCGGTAAAGACCAGGGGGAAAGTTTCTTCGCTGAAGAGTTCCAGTGCCTCTTCGGCACTGGCTGCTTCGGTTACGGCATGTCCGTCATCCCTGAGGACTTCAGCAACGACCGTGCGGAACCCTAGATCATCATCGACCACCAGGATGTGCATACCCGCCCCCTGCTGCGAAGTGCTCAGTCTCTCGGTCACAGGATCGCTCATGCGGCCTCCGTCGGTTGTGGTTCAGGGTTTGCGGGCGCCAGGGGGGAACCTGCCACCGGAAGGGTGAGGATGAAGGTCGTCCCCTGGCCGGGCTCACTTTCGATCTCAATCTGCCCTTTGTGCTCCTGGATGATGCCATAGGTGACCGAGAGCCCCAGCCCTGTCCCTTTGCCCGCGGCCTTAGTGGTAAAGAACGGTTCGAAGATCTTGGCCTGGATCTCTTTGGGGATGCCCGGCCCTGTGTCGCTGACCAGAACCTGAACCCGGTCGCCTTCGGCCGGGCGGGTGGTGACCCTGACCTCGCCGGCTTCGCCGTCCATCGCCTGCTGGGCGTTGATCAGGAAATTGATCAGCACCTGCTGCAGCTGGTTGGAGTTGCCTACGATCAGCGACAGTTCGGCCGCCAGTTCCTTATGCAGCTTAACCTGGTTGATGCCCAGCTGGTGGGCGACGATAGCACAGGCATCTTCTGCCACAAGGTTGAGGTCCAGCGGCTCGAAGGCGACCTTCTCCTGACGGGCGAACTTCAGCAGGTTTTCGACGATCTCCTTGCAGCGCTTGGTCTCTTTTTCAATAATCGAGATGTTCTTGGCCAGGGGGCTGTCTTTTTCGACCTTTCTCAGGCACAGCTGTGCCAGTCCCAGAACCCCGCCCAACGGATTTTTCACCTCGTGGGCGATGCCTGCGCCCAGCTGGCCGAAGGCGGCCATTTTCTCAGACTGGACGAGGGCGGCCTGGGCCTCCTTAATGCCTTTAGCCATGCTGTTGAACGATTCGGAGAGTTCGCCGATCTCGTCCTTTGAGCCTGGCTTTACATGGATATCGAAATCACCCCTGGCGACGATCCGGGTGGCCTCGGAGAGCCTTTCGATCGGATGGGTCAGGCGACGGGACCAGAAAAAACTCAGCAGGGCCGCACCCAGTAGCAGGACGAGGGACACTCCGACCAGGTGATCGAGAAGTTCGCGGGCGGTGAGGTAGGCCGCCTTTTTGGGGATTTGTACCGCCGCAAGCAGGTCGCCGAATTCCACCGGAGACACCGCCCCGATCATCTCGACGCCGCCCACGGCATATTCGCTGCTGCCGCCGAGGCTGCGGTTCTTTCGCAGACCTTGCAGCTGGGGGAGCCAGTCCACGATGGTGCGAGCGGCTATCTGCCGGGGGTCGGTGTGGGCCAGCAGCACGCCCTGGCTGTCCATGATAAAGGTTTCAAAGACCTGGGCCCGGCGGGCGAGCCGTAGCAGTTTTTCAAGACGCACGTCCGCGGCCACCACCATCGGAGCTTCTTTATTCTTCCCGCTCTGGGCCATGGCCAGGGTCAGGGTCGGAAGCTGCTCCGATACCGTGGAGTTGCCGATATAGATCTCCCCGCCAAGAATGCGCGCCAGGGGCAGGGGGTGGTCGCGGCGGAAGGCGGCCAGGTCTTCCTTGGAGATCCCCGCGCCCTGCAGAGTCGCCGCATCGTAGACCGAACCCTGCTCCTCGCCGTCCTTGTACAGGGTGACCATGACGAATTCGCGGAAATCCTCGAACAGGTTCTTGAGCATTGCCTCCTTCTGGCCGAGAAACATCTCCTCGTCCGTCATCAGCCGGGCGAAGACCTTGAGTCGCTCCTGGTAGCCGGTCAGCAGGGACTGGGCCTCCTCGGCACTGTGCAGGGCGGTCACCGAGGTCAGGTCGCG
>CALZIZ010000499.1 GCA_945787465.1 uncultured Desulfuromonadales bacterium | reverse complement strand
ACAGTCCTATTGCCCGCGAAGACTTCGCGGCAGAGGTGGAACTGGCGATGCTCTATCACTTCTGATCATCATCACCTAACGAATAAGGATAGATAGCGCGAGGAACGAGCCGCGATCTTATCCTGTGGTTGGACAAGCCCGGCCGCAAGGGGCAATACAGGTAAAGCAAATATCTCTTTTTGACTTTGGGGTTGATAAGGGTGTGGGATTCGACGCACTTTTTTCAAGGCGAGCGGGGGCCTTCACCTTCTGGCAGGCTAAAAAATTTGATCGCGATGACGCCCCCTGAGAACTTCTGATCCTCCTGTCTTATGGTTAATGCAATGCGATGCCGTATCCGCAAATTAGCCCGAGAGCCATGCAGGTCGTCGAAAGGCCGTAATCTCCATGGTCGCTTTACAGCAGGGACATTTGAAAACCGGTTTTGGCCGTAGGGGAGGCGTCTCGATCAGTACCCGCAAAATAAGTTGCACCAAAGATAAGAGCTTTTTGGCATTGCCGTGCAAAAACCCATAATCCCTGACCCGGCGAAAACCTCTGGGGAGGACATGTTGCAGAACCAGCCACAAAAAATCTTCCCCCTTTAGGGTTCGGTAGCATATCTGACCGCTACCGCTTTCAATGTAGCTAAAGGTCACTTGCCCGTCCCGACAGGAGATGATGTTTTTTTCTGCAATGACACCACGATAGAGGTAACGGGACAGATATTTCAGGGCCGGTAAGCCCTTGCCCACATGGGCACAGTCGACGACCCATTTCTTGGGAGCGCCGACCGGGATCGTTAGCCCCGCTTTGTTTAACGCCTCCAGAAAGCGGGCACGAAAGACTCGGGCCAGATTGAATTCGTTAAACAGGTATTCCCCCTTGACCTTTTTCCATTGTCGCCTGCGCTTATTGATACCGCCGCCAGGCACAATGACATGGATATGCGGATGGTAATCAAGTTGCCTGGTCTGGGTATGCAGCACAGCCGTCATCCCCATATCCGCGCCCAGATGCTTGGGATTCAGACCGAAATCCTTCAGGGTGCTGGTGGTACAAGCAAACAGAATCGCGTAAATCTTTTCCTGAAAACTCCAGGCCAGCGGTCGGAGTTCATAGGGCAAGGTAAACGTCACCATGAAGTAGGGAACCGGTAACAGCTTGGCCTGTTGACGGTCGAGCCACTTGCTCGCTTCATGATTCTGGCATTTGGGGCAACTGCGATGACCACAGGAGAGAGGTCGCCATTCGGCCTGGTCACATTCCGTGCAACGAACATGGAGTTCTCCGGAATTGGGAGTGCGACAGCGTTGTATTGCATGAAGTGCGTTCAGGTGACCAGGGAGCAGCCGGCTTGCATATTTGGCAAAAAAAGAGTCATAAAACTGCTCAACAATAGAAACGAGTTCCACCATCACAGCCTCCGTAAATCGACATGAAGGGCGTTGATCAGGCTGTCAATGGTGGTCAGGCTGGCTTGCTCAGTCACCTCGGTCAGGTGGGTATAGAGAGCTGTTGTGGTGGGACTTGAATGACCGAGCAACCCCTGAATCTGGCGCAGGCTCAAGCCACGTTCGAGCAGATGGGTGGCAAAACTGTGGCGGAGGGAATGGATAGAGATTTTTTTTTAATGCCACACTCTTTGACGAGCACTTTCATGGCGACCTGAGTGCTGCCACGGTCCATATGGGTTGTCGCCTGACGCACCGTTTCAAGCGAGCCCCGAGCATTAGGAAACAGGAAGTGAGGGTGCCGATGCCTGCACCACAACGCACGCAAGGCCTGGTAGGTGAGCTCTGGCAACGGGACCAGGCGATCTTTATGGCCTTTTCCGCGGCGGATATGAACTCGTCTTCGCTGAGCGTCAATATCACCAACTTGAAGCGACAGGGTTTCTCCCAGGCGAAGCCCCATGGAATAAGTGGTTAAGAAAAAAACCCGATAGCGCAATTTGCGAGTCGCCCCGATCAGTTTGTCGACCTCCGCAAGCGTCAGAATGTCAGGTATCGTATAAACCTTGGGAGGCTTGATAGCTTGAGCACATGTCGCCAGAAGAATTGCAGGCCATTGCGGTCTACTTTGACAGTACTCCAAGAATGGGATTCAACCAGCTGGCCAAAGTAGATCTCCAATTGTTCAGGGGTCAGCTGATCAGGGCAACAATCGAAATGATTGGTAACACGTCGAACCGCTCGCGCATAGACGTCGATGGTCTTATCGCTCTTGCCCTGCAGTTTCAGCATTCTCAGGTGGCGTTGGTACAGATCGTCAAAGCGGGACTGTTCAGATGAATCCATGGTATCTCCCTTTATTAGAATGATGCCCGGCATTGGGCCATTCAAGGGAGTTATACCCTGACTGGGTGATCAGGAATATTTGTGATTTTGTTTTTTCCCGCCGCGTTAGCGGCTTAGTTCAACAACAGGCCTAGGTCCTCTTCGCCCAGCTGAAAGGCGATATTAGCGCCGTAGGATTTGAGACCGTTCCCTTCTTCCTCCGGTCCGGTTGAACCGTCGTAAGCATAGACCGAAGCCTGCAGGCCTTGCCATCCTAACCCTAATAGTGCCGCTTGTTCTTTAGTCTCGCCAATTTCCTGGGTTAACGGGTCGGATACCATGGCGGATTCGTAGAGGCCGAAGGGCAGAGTCATCTTTCCTCCGGTGAAGTAAAGCGGAAACCGTTCTGTATTTCCAAGGCTCACCCAGGCCTCGTCAATCTCCAGCGGGCTTTCATCGTCCCAACTGACTTGAAGTTCTGCGGCAACCCAGGGTGACGGGGCAATCGCCAGGCCGAGGTCCACCGACGCATCTGCGTTGGATGTCGTTGATCCCTCGCCTGGAGCATCGGCAAACCCCTTTTCTGTGCGAAGTTCAAACTCCACGGAACCATAAAGGTCCACCCCGTCTCTTTTAAGACAACCAGCAAGGTTCTCTTCATTAATCTCACGTTCAGCTGCGCCTGCCCCCGCCGTTAATCCGAACCAGGACCAAAACAGGGCACATATCATAAGGGCAGGTAATGTCATAACATTTGGTCTCTGAGAGCGTTGAATTCCCGAAAGAGGGT
>CALZIZ010000498.1 GCA_945787465.1 uncultured Desulfuromonadales bacterium | reverse complement strand
ATTCCGGGTTCGCGGAGTCTTCAGAATTACACAATTTTTCGGGTCGGTTATGACCGTGAAGATGTCGACACCTATGAATCGAGCACCCTGTTTGCCGAGACTGAACGGGTTCATGGGTTTGGCAAGGGACGTCTTGGTTCGGTGTTCCTTCGCCTGTTGCAGGAGGATTTTGAAATCGGCAGCGAGGAGGGGAGCTCCCAGATGGTTGTTCCAGGGATTCGCTTCTCGCGGCGTCGCTACAAGAACCCGGTGCGCCCCGTCGAGGGCTACCAGTTTCGTTTGGAGACCCGCGGCGCCCATCAGACCCTGGGCTCCGATACCGGAATGCTGCAGTTTCTGGCTTCGGGAAACGCCCTGCTTCCCCTGCCGGGGCGTTTCTCGGTTTTTACCCGGGTGCAGGGGGCCATGACCGTGCAGAACGAACCGTTGAAGGAATTTCCCACCTCGCTGCGCTTTTTTGCCGGCGGCGACCAGAGCGTACGGGGGTATGGCTACCAGAGCCTGGGACCCGAGGACGAGAATGGCGATGTCGTCGGCGGTAAGCACCAGCTGGTCGGCAGCATCGAACTGGGGAGGGCCATCGGCCAAAACTGGGGGGTCGCGGCTTTTTACGATATTGGCAACGCCTTTAATTCTTTCTCGGACTACGAGCTGGCAGAGGGGGCAGGCATCGGGGTGCGCTATTACACCCAGATCGGGCCGATCTCGGTCGACCTGGCCCGTCAGATCGGGGTGCGAGATCCCTCGATCAGGCTTCACATCAGTGTGGGGTTCGGATGGTAAAACGCGTGTCGAAATACCTGGCTCTGCTCTTGCTGCTGGTGCTGCTGGGGCTGGGTGGTTTTACCGGCTGGTTGCTCGGGACCTCCTCGGGGGCCCGGTGGCTCTTTGGGACGGTTTCCCGCTGGACGCCTGTGACTATCCAGGCCGGCGAGGTGCAGGGGAGGCTTGCCGGAGACCTGCTTCTTGAGCGGCTGCAGGTGCGTTTCGTCCAGGGCGAGGTGCAGTTGCAGCGCCTGCGCCTGAACTGGCATCCCGCTCGGCTGCTGCGCGGCGAGCTGCGGGTGGTTGAGCTAAGTGCTGCAGATGGCGAGGTGGTCCTTATCCCTTCGACGCAGCCGGCACCGCCAAAGAAGGAACCGTTGGAGATTGCTTGGCCGAGATTGACCGGGCGGCTGACCCAGGTGCTGGCCGGTATCGAGTCCCTGCGTCTTGAGCGTATATCTATTGGCAGCCAGGGGCAGACCCCTTTTTATCTCGAAGAGCTTGCCGCCGCAGTGGACTGGCGGAATGGTACCCTGAGTCTCGACGGGTTGTCGCTGAAGACCCCACAGTGGCAGGGCAGCGGACAACTGGTGGCAGGTTTTGTCAAACCCCTGCTTGATGCCGAGCTTAACCTTCGCCTGGCTGAACCTCTGGCCCAAGTGGATGACCTGCGCCTGGTGGCCAAGCTCGAACCGCGCCGGGCCCCTGCCCAGGCGGGGGGCCCCCTGGAATTCAGGGCCTCTCTGCAAAGCGCGGAAAAACTGGAGATGCTGGCAGACCTGACGCTGGGTAAAAACCACCTGCAGCTCGACCGGTTTTCTGCCCGGCGCCCCGGGCAGTCCGGGAGCCTGACCGGAACCGGGTCGATGCGGCTGGTCAAGGGGGTGCCCCAGCTGAAGCTCGATCTGCAGGTGGCAGAACTGGACCTGGCTGCTGAAACCGGGACCAGAACCGCCCTTGACGCAAAGCTCGGTGTTGAAGGGACTCTGGATCAGTATCGCGGTTCCTTTTCGGTGGCCAACGCCATGCCCGGGGTCCAGGGCGGGACTCTAAGCGGCAACCTTGCAGGGAGCCTGAAAGATATTGCCCTCTCAAGTCTTAACGGCAGCTGGCTTTCGGGGACTCTTGAAGGAGATCTGAAGCTGGCCTGGGCAAAAGGCCTGCGCCTGAGCACTGAACTTCGGGGGCGTAACCTTGATCCGGAAATCCTTCATGCCCAGCTTCCCGGAAGGATCAGCCTCGACGTCAAGGGAGAGCTGACCCAACGCCCAGGGGAGAAGCTTCTGGCCAGCCTGCAGGCCCGGTTGATCGACAGCCGCTTGCACGGTCGGGAGTTTGCCGGCAAAACCGACCTGCTGGTCAAGGGGCAGGACCTGGAGGT
>CALZIZ010000497.1:677-5102 GCA_945787465.1 uncultured Desulfuromonadales bacterium | reverse complement strand
CCTTAATCCCGAAGAGCAGGTGTATGAAGAAAAATGGAAACATTATAATTCACTGGTTTTGTTGAACTCTGAAAAGAGAAGGTCGCAATTAGCAAAAATCTCTTCAGACAGGATGAGTCAAATTGAATCCCGGAAAATGAAAGAGAAAATGGACCTGATTCGAAAGAAAGAGATCGGAATTGGTATGACTGAAAAGGAAGTCCGGGTGGGATGGGGGGAGCCGGATTCCTCAACGATGGTGGCCGGCCCAAGAGGACAGGTGGAGCAATGGGTGTACGCTGATTGGCGATATGCCTTTTTCGAAAAGGGACTATGTACAGCGTTCACCCAAGGGCTTACACCTGAACCAAAGTAAGCAAGGATGGCCCAGTGGAGATTGAAAGATTTTTTAATCTCAGATTTCAGAGGGTGTGTTTTTAACACCGAGGCCTGGGAGAAAAAAAGAGATTTCCTTGAGATGCGATGCAGGAGGGCAAGATGAAAACTTGGGGTTTTATTCTTCTGACCAGCGCCTTTTTTGGCTTGTTGCTCTTGTCCCCAGCACAGGCCGGAATGACTCCTTCTGGAGATTTCTCCCTGACCCTAGGGGTCGGATACCAGGTTTTCGAGGGCAATCAGAACCTCGAGGATGGACCAGCCTTCAGCCTGGCACTCGGCTATGATTTTGATCAACACTGGGGCGCCGAGGGGACGTTTCGCATAGTGGATACTGAAACGGACTCAGGGCCGAACATCGATGCCAGGGTTTACAGCCTGCAACTCGATGGCCTTTACCATTTTCGTTCCCTGAAAAGACTGAAGCCCTACCTTGTCGCAGGCTTTGGGGTCTGTTCGACCGATTTCGACCCCGGTGGAAGCGATGAAGATTTTCTGGTTAATTACGGCATCGGCCTGAAGTATTTTCTTAATGATTCATGGGCTCTTCGTGGAGACCTCCGTCACATTATCATTATCAATGCCTCGGATGGGGACAGGACAAAGGACACTTTCAACAATTTAGCGACCACAGCCGGCCTGAGCGTTTTCTTCGGCGATGGGGAGGACGCTTTGCAGGCGGTTGGCCAGGTGCTTGAATCACTGCGCGTGCCTGAAAGCCTTCTCGATATCGTGGCGGCCTCTGGGAAACAGCCCTCGGACGAGGATAAGGACGGTGTTGCCGATCTTTCAGACCAGTGCCCCGGCACCCCCCGGTGGGGGCTGGTCGATGAACATGGCTGCCAGCCCGGGGCAGGTGAGCCTTTTTATCTTCCCCTCAGTCCGAATTTCGAACCGGGAATGTACACAGTCTCTGACTGGCCTTCTCAGGAGGCACTGCCGGTGGCCAACTTCATCCTGAAAAACCCTGGTCGAAAGATTACGATCGAAGTCCACACAGACAACCAGGGCCCCGCCGAGTACAACCGGCGCTTTACCCAGCGCCAGGCCGATAGTCTTCAAAGGTATCTGGTTGATAATTTCAACATCCCCCCGCATCGCATCGAGGCCAAGGGCTACGGCGAAGAGCGGCCCATTGCCACCAACGTAAATCCCGAGGGCCGCGAACAGAACCGCCGGGTTTTGCTTTTAGCTGCTGCTGATCCCATCGCCGCTCAACACCTTGCCAGCGAAAAAAAGGAAGATCTTATGAAAAAAACAGCAGGTGGAAAAAAAGATTCCGGGCCCCTGAATGACACGGTAAAAAATATTCTGCTGGGATATTAATATTCCGTGCTCAGGTCGACGGTGTGATGGCCAGGGGCCGTTTTTAAGGAGGGAGGCCTGGGGCAGAAGGACGACCTGGACATGGCCCTTGAACAATTCAATTTGAAACGGTGGGAGAAAAAACGCCAGGCCAGTACGTGTCTGGCGTTTTTTCTGTGGAACCGAGACAGGAGAACCGGTTTTTTTACGCTGTCCAAACTTATTTCGACCAGTTTGGTGCTTCTGAAAATTTGACAGTGGGCGGGTTTGCGGTAAACAGAAGGAAAGGCCGATCTTGCTGTGAGGGGGCCTTCAAGGGGCAAAGTGAGGCTGCTTTGAGGGTAACTATTCAGCACAAGGCAAAACAAACGGCAAACCGGCGGGTCGCGTCCCGCCAGACGCCTTCATTTTTGCAAGCCACCAAAAACGAAGCAAAAAGTGGCTTCCCCTGCGGGGGGCATTTCTTTCGCCTTGTTTCGGAGTTCTGCTCTGATGGGGTTGCCCATAGAGCAAGGCGGTGCTGCGTGACAACGAAAATCAAACTGCCCCATGCTCACAGGTTCGCAATGGGTTAGGCGGTGAGGGCGGTGGGGCTTCGTTTGCGGGGTGCGGGTGACTACTGGCCCTTAGGTCCTAAAGTCTTTTGGCTTCGTTTGTCTTTTCTACTGGCGGACCATGACGGAGATGCGAGGGCACAATCTAACCCATTGTGAGCTTGCGAGCATGGGGCCTTTCGCGTTACAGAAATAAAAAAGCCGCTTTTTGCTTACTTTTTGTCGGCTCTTACAAAAAGTAAGGCGCCTGTCGGGGCGCGTCCCGACGGTTTTGCTTTGGCACTATGGGAACGATAGCTGGGCTGAAAAGTCACCTTTGAGGTACCATTTCTTTTTTCAGGAGGATGCCCATGACGATTGAATATTCGGTGAATCCCGACGGAGAACGTTTTGCCCTTCCCGGGGCTGATGACTACCCCGGTGAATTGGCGCGGCTTGAGAAATTGGCCCTTGAACACCGCTCACGGGGGAGGGAAGTCGTTGTGGTGGTGGGCGTGGGTTTTGTGGGGGCAGTGATGGCCGCGGTCCCAGTGTGCGCAGCTACTGGAAGATCCCCCTGCTTAACCGGGGCCTGTCCCCCGTCAAATCAGAGGATCCCGAGGTGGACCGAATAATCGATCGCTGCGTTAACCACAAGCAGACCCTCACGGCGACTTACACGTACGAGGCACTGACACTTGCCGACGTCGTTGTGGTGGATGTCCAGTGTGACTATCTTAAGGAAGAACTGGGGAACGTGCGCAATGGGCAGGCTGACATGGGCGCCCTGGAAAAATCCCTGGAGGTGATTGCAGAGCATATTCCTCCCGAGGCGCTTGTCCTCATCGAGACCACGGTGGCTCCGGGCACCACCGAGCAGGTTGCCTACCCCATCATGAGCAAGGTCTTTCGCAGACGAGGGATCGAGACCGACCCCCTGCTGGCCCACAGTTACGAGCGGGTTATGCCCGGGCGGGAGTACGTGGACAGCATTCGCAACTTCTGGCGTGTCTGCAGCGGTATCAACGGAGAGGCCCGTCGCCGGGTGGAGAAGTTTCTCAAGGAGGTGATCAACACTGACGAATACCCTCTGACGGTGCTCGATCGCCCCATCGAGTCGGAGACCGCCAAAATAGTGGAAAACAGCTTCCGGGCGACGATCCTGGCCTTTTTGGACGAATGGAGCCTCTTCGCCGAGCGCAACGGTGTGGATCTGATCAAGGTGATCGAAGCGGTCAAGGTTCGTCCGACGCACAGCAATCTGATTTTCCCCGGGCCGGGGATCGGCGGATACTGTCTGCCCAAGGATGACATCTTCAAGGTCACCCCGCTGGCCATCAACATCAATGACACCCGTTCCCTGCACGTGGCCCAACTCACCAGGGACGCCCTGCGGAACATGGGACGAGCCATCGCGGCGGCTGACATCCTGGTGCTGGGTGCCTCGTACCGGGAGGATGTCGGTGATACCCGCTACTCAGGTTCTGAGCTGGTGGTGCGCCGCCTCACCGAAATGGGGGCCGAATTGAGGGTGCATGACCCTTACGTCCAGCATTGGTGGGAGTTCGAGAAGCAGCAGGAGTACCCATCGACCACCCACAGCCTGCGTCGCTTCTTCAGAAACCAGGATGGCCTTTCCGAACTCCAGATACAACAGGACCTCCCCACCGCTTTGGAGGGAGCCGACGCGGTCATTTTCGCCGTGCGGCACCAGGCCTATCTGGACCTTGATCCAAAATGGATGGTGGAGGCCGCCGGAGGACCGGTGGCGGTGATCGACTGTTTCGGGATTCTGGATGACAACCGGATTCGTCAATACTTCGAGCTGGGTTGCGATGTGAAGGGGCTGGGCCGGGGGCACGTCAGACGCATCAAGGACGAGGTTCGCAAGGCACGGGAGAGGAGGCTGCTGGAGCTTAACGGAAAGGCCTGAGCAAACCTTTTCACCGCTCTGCCCCGACCCGAGCAAAACCCCGCAGGGTCCGGGGGGGCAGATTGCAAGAGGGGGAGTTTTCTATGTCCAACGATCATGATGAAAAGGATTGCCGCTGCCAACTTGAACTGAACCGGCGCGGCTTTTTAACCACCCTGGGGGCCGGGGCCGTGACGGTGGCCCTGGCGGGGCGGGTTTCAGCGGGACCTGAAACCGGGGAGCCGGAAGTGGTGAAACCGGAAGACATGGCCAAGGTCTCATTGCTGATCAACGGCCGCA
>CALZIZ010000497.1:0-617 GCA_945787465.1 uncultured Desulfuromonadales bacterium | reverse complement strand
CTGCACCGTGCTGATTAACGGCACCCCGCGGTACGCATGCATGACCCTGGCCGTCGAGGCCGAGGGAGGGGAGATTACGACCCTGGAAGGGCTCATGCGTGGCGAAGAACTTGGGGAGGTTCAACAGGCCTTTGTCGAGGAGGACGCCCTGCAGTGCGGCTATTGCACCCCGGGGCAGATCATGGCCGTAGAGGGGCTGCTGAGAGTCAATCCCGACCCTTCGCTGGAAGAGATTCGCGAGGGTGTAGCCGGTAACCTGTGCCGCTGTGGCGCCTACGTCCACATCTTCAAGGCTGCCAGGCGGGCGGCGCGGCACAAGCACGAAGGGGGGTGGCCATGATGAAAGAGGATCAGAAGGGGCAATACCATGTGCAGGGGATTCCGGTTCCGGAAACGCCTCCCCCGGGCGAGGAGCCCAAACCCTGGGGCAGAACCCGCATCATCGGCCAACCGCTGCCGCGGACCGATGCCTATCAGCGGGTGAGCGGTGCGGCGATCTTCCCTTCGGACCTGATTCTGCCCGGCATGCTCTTCGGTGCCATCCTGCGCTGTCCCTATCCACACGCCATGGTGAAGAAGGTCGATACGAATGTTGCTGAGAAGATGCCAGGAGTTCA
>CALZIZ010000496.1 GCA_945787465.1 uncultured Desulfuromonadales bacterium | reverse complement strand
TCTGCCTTTATAAGCCATTGACAAATTTCATGAACCTTGGCTTTATCCATGAAGCACCATGCCGTCTTCAAGCACTTTTCGGGTAAGCGATGTTATGACATTTTTGCTTCGTTCCACCTCATCATGAGTTTGAACCACTACATCTACAGGAACCCCGATACCCCGAAGAGAACGATATATTCCTCTGGCCCGTCGATAGGCGGGTTGGTCAGAATGCGGAACGATGACAAACAAATCGATGTCACTTGCCTCTGTTGGTTGCCCCCAAGCATGAGACCCAAAAAGAATGATCTTTTCAACAGAAACCGTTTTCGATATTCGGCTTGAGATTTCCGCGAGCAAGTCTGGAGTAATTTGCTTCATAAAGGCCGCCGATAATTAGAGAAATTGTAACCTCCCTAAATTTAACATGATATTTCCTCCCAGACAAGCCAGGGTGAGCACAACCTGCCCCGGCTTTTAAATTCTGGATTCCCACCCAAATGCGCTGAGACAAAGACAGTTCGCTTGATCGAAGGGAGGCTTAACGTGGACTGGATTCTCTTTCAGTCGGTGGACAGTGGACAGTGGGCAGTGGGCAGTGGGATTTTAATTCAGAATTCAAATTCCAATATTTCTTACCGCCCGTTCGTTTTGCTCACTCGAGGTCGCAGAGGGCGCTGAGAAAATCGGGAGAACTAAAAAACTGGAACAGATGCATAGCTGTAAATTATTGCGATAAAGACAACGGAATCGACTTCTTTTTCTTTCTCAAAAATCCTCCCCCCCTGCCTTTAAAACCCATCTTATCCCCGTTCGAGTGACTTCGATTCAAAGGTTTTCTCCGCGCTCTCCGCGTCCTCTACGGTGACGATTTTTTTAAACCATTCACAACCCTTGAATGAACCGAACGAGGTGCTCAAGAACCACTTCGCCGGCCTGCAGGTGGGGGATGTGTCCACAGCCGGGGATCATCAAGGTCTGACTGGGCCCTGAGACCTGATCTGCTATGGCCCTGACCTGGGCCGGAGTCCCGTATTCGTCCTCTTCACCTTGGATGACCAGCACCGGACAGCGGATGCTTGCCAGCTCCGACTCGATGTTCCAGGTACGAAAGTCATCGGCCAGCCAGGTATCGCTCCAGGCGCGAAACATCCCCTCGGTATTGGCGCGGTGATATTTTTCAAGCCTGCTCTTAAGCCCGCCAGTTTCAAAGGCGATGACCGCCTGCCGGATGCCCTGCAATGAGGCTTGTTCGACAAAGACATGGGCAGCCTCGGTTGCAAGGCCCTGCACCAGATCGGGATGATGGGCTGCAAAAAGCAGCGCTATCGTCCCCCCGTCGCTGTGACCGATGGGAACAACCTTGCTGATGTCGCATTGCCGCAGCACTTCTGGAAGGTATTCCAACGCCTCGAGGCGATGGTAATCGACCGTCCGGGGTTCACGCAGGGAGTCGGAAACCCCATGACCGAGGCGGTCGTAGATAAGGGCCTGGCATCCAGTAGCGGCGACAAGACGATTGGGAAAATCCCGCCAGAGGTCAATACTCCCCAGCCCCTCATGAAGAAAGAGCAGAACAGGGCGATTAGAAGCTTTGGCCGACTCAGGCTGCAGACGGCGCACCGCAAGGTTATGCCCTGCGACTTTAATGAAAAAATCTTCTGTCGAAATATTTGCCACTCCGCCCCCTGGTTAATCACTCCAGATCTTTTGTACCCAACACTTTTTTTCCGTCAGAGAAAACCAAACGGCGAAATTTCAGGTTGCGAAACACCAGAGAACTGCCCTCATCGTCAGCCAACTGCTCCATGATGGATTTGTTCATCAGCGGGGAGACGAATTTTAACGTGCTCTGGTTTTCACCTTCTGCTGACACCTTCATTTCTATTCCCTGCGACTGAAAGCGTTGGGCGAACTCCCGCGCGTAATTGCTCCGTTTTTCAGCCAGATTCTCCTTCTGATCGCTGAGTTTCTCATCATAGTATTTGAACTTCTTTTTATAAAGGGGATTTTCGGGGTTCAGCTTCATGAGGCGAGAATACATATGGCGGTTTTTCCAATATCCTCTGCATAGAGCCTTTGTTCTTCGCGCTCTTGCGCGCTCCTCGGATCAGCAATCGGGACAGACTGAGCATCCCTGACCGGCTCCTGGGCAGGCAATGCTATGACCTGGGGCTGCGTGCTGACATCCTTCTCCTTCTCTATGAGAGGCCTCGCCAATTCTGGCACCAAAGCCGGAGTTTTTGTAGCCGAGAAGCATCCGGAACAGACGAAGAACACGAGCATCCACAAACCAGACTTGCCCAATGTTACCTCCGCAGAAAGTTTTTTATTGCGACTCAACCGTCAAGAATCCTCTCCCAAAATTAACATAGACTCAACAAAGCGCCAGTTTTTTTTGAAAAAACAGTGCAAAAAGAGCCCTCAAAGACTAGACATGGTAGATCTCAAGCCCCCGGAATCACATGATTTCATATAGACATATACCGAAACAGCGGCTGATGTCTGCTTCACATGGGCCGCAGAAGCAATAAACTGAAGGCAAAACTTGATGGCGGTGCAAAATTCTTTGCTTCACCGATTTCAATGTTTTTTAGAAAATAGCCCACTTTGTTATGGAATGTTTTTTTAGAAATTTTACCAGGAGGAATTAAGAATGGTACGGATTGCGTTGCTCTGCTTAACCCTGACCCTGCTCGCTTTGCCAACCCGGTCAGCGATGGCTGAACACCGCCGAAGCGAATCCCTGGTGGTGATTCGCATCGGAGGAGCAGAATTTGTTCATGTAGATCGTACGTTGCCAAGGCGGGTGAAGGTCAGGCAGATTAACCACAGTCATCATCCCCCGGGGTTTCAGAACCGTAACCGGGACAACTCACACAGGGGCCACAAAAGGGGTCATAATCACCACGCCAGAAAACATCACTCAAAACGTCATTCAGACCACTTTCGGGAACGGAACAGGCACGACTTCTGGCATGGTGAAAAG
>CALZIZ010000495.1 GCA_945787465.1 uncultured Desulfuromonadales bacterium | reverse complement strand
GAAGGTGGCGGCAGGACAGGCGGCGCTGGCGCTGAACAAGGCCTTTCTGGTCAAAAAGTTCAAAGACAAAACCGCCGAGGTCGAAGACGTCAACCGCAAACTCATATCTATGGACGTTGCCAAAACCGACTTTCTGACCCGGCTTTCCCATGAACTGCGCACCCCTCTGAACTCTGTAAAGGGGGCCGTCTACTACCTGCAAAAATCCGAGAAAAATCTTTCCCCGGCCCAGGTCGAGTTTCAGGATATCATCGCCGGCGAAACAGACAAGCTGATCGGTATCGTCGAGAAACAGCTCGATTTTTTACGTCTTGAGGACGAAAACCGCATTGTAAAGAAATCCGTCATTGAGCTTGAAGACCTGCTCAGAGAGACCCTCAAGTCCAACCTGGTGCGCAATGCCCTGGCTAGAAACCAGATCCGCCTCGAGCTTGATCTCAGTGGGCCAATCCCCGAAATAATTGCGGATAAAATTCTCGTCTCCCAGATGTTCATCAACCTCATCGAAGGTCTGGCTTACCTGTTGCGCAAAAGCGGCAGCATTGCATTGAGGTCGCGCGCACCCTGTTTTCTTCCAAGCACATTTACCTGCCTGACAAACCCGAAGAGGGAACCAAGCTTTATCTGGCCATGAAGGTTGCAGAAACACACGGTTGGAATATCTCTGCGGAGAATTTCGATGATGGTTTCCAGGTCAGGCTTCTGATCCCCAAGGTGGCTCAGCACAAGGTCGAGGCAGCCATGTCGATGACTCTCGACAGGGTGCTCGAATTCGCCTCTGAGGCCCTCGGTGTCAACACCTGTTCGTTGATGCTCAGTGATGACATGACGGGCGATCTGACTATTCAATGTGCCCGGGGGCTTGATGACGAAATCATCCGGCGTACGCGCATCAAGGTCGGCGAGCAGATCGCCGGATGGGTGGCCCATGAAGGCAGGGCGCTGCTGATTGAGGACATCGAGAACGATCCCCGTTTCGGCCATAAGAATATCGACAGTCAGTACCGCTCCAGGTCTTTGATGTCCGTACCCCTCAAGGTCAACGGGCAGGTGATCGGGGTTCTCAACCTCAATAATAAGAAGACAAACGAGCCGTTTACACCGCGAGATCTGCAGGCCTCATTGGCCGTGGCTGAGCGCATCTCGCGCTTTGTCGAAAAAATTAACAAGCAATCCGAGGGGGATGACGACCTGCATCAGATGGTGGCATCGCTGGACAACCTGATCGACGCCGAGACCAGGTATCCCAAAAAATCGTCCTGCCATTTTGAACTGATGGGCGAGGTCCTCGATGTTCTGGGCGCCAGCGAGCTTGAAAAAGAGACCGGACTTTACGCGTCGCTGGTTTACGATCTTGGGCTTATGCTCATCGATGAAAAACTTCTCGACAAAAGACAGAAGCTCACCCCTCTTGAAACCAAGTGCTGGGAAATATCGAATATTCCGAAGATGTGCGCAAGGCCGTCTTGCATCACCACGAAAAGTACGACGGCAGCGGCTACCCCGATGGGCTGAAGGGTGAAAAAATCCCCCTCCTGGCCCGTGTTCTTTCCGTCGTCGACGCCTACTGTGCCATGCTTGAGAAGCGCCCTTATCGGGCACAGTTGAGCCCTGATGAGGCATTGGCCGACATACGCAGTAAGGTTGGGTCTTGGTATGATCTCAAGGTTGTAGATGCCTTTGAGACAGCGGTGAAAAAGGGATGACGGAAATTTTGAATTTTGAGTTTTAAATTTTGGATTGAAAAGCTCGGCACTCGCCACTGCCCTCCGCCCTCCGCCCTCCGCCCACGTTCGGCCTGAGCCTGTCGAAGGCCCTTGCCCCCAGAGAAACCGATGCTTCGACAGGCTCAGCATGAACGGAGTCAGGAATTACCAAGGCCAAAATCAATTTTTAGCCTCAGGATGACCCAGGATTATCCGGATGAGGGCAAAAAAACTAGGGGTTTATATCCCGAGAAATCCAGAGTCATCCCGAAGCCAAAAGCCAGCCTTTACATTCGTGCCCATTCGTGAAATTCGTGGCTAACGCCTTTAAGCCTTATCCTGAAAATCCTGTAAATCTGCGTCCCATTGCATTTTTGTTAAGCTTTTGTATGGCGGCCACTGGCCGCCTTTTCCATTAAGGGGTATGATTGTCTCCCAATTCGTCTTTCGGGGGATCGCGCCGTTGAAGACATCCCCCTGGTGACCACCAGCAAGGTTCCGGGTGTCGACGATGCCGCCCGGGCCAGGGAGGTCGGCAAAAGGGGCCTGAGAACCTTTTATCGGCCTGAATCCTATCCGACTCTGACAGCATCACAAGTTGAATTTGATGCCCTCAGCTCCTTTCTTGCCAGGGGGACTTCGCGCGTTTCCAGCCGAGTACGGATCAGCTCTGGCGGTATGGACGGCGCTTTTACCCTCCGCCTTCCAGATAACCCCTTTGGCAAGTTTCTCAATGTTCAGGTTCGTGTTTTGCCTTCGTCCCAAGGGCTTAAGCTGGCTCGTGTGTCCGTTGGCAAATGGCCGATCCCAGAAAGTCTGGCGATCATTTTGGCCAAAGGTACTGCTGATTATGTTCTGGGCGATCGGGTCGGCTCCCTGGCCCTGAAGTCCATTCAGTCGGTTTCCTTTACAGGTGAGGCGATCTCTGTTTCTGTTTCCAGGGAGCCGTTGGCCAGACTTCGCAGGAGCCTGAAGGGACTGCGCAAGGTCCTTGCCCCTGTCAGTGATCCAGAAGCGGTTCGCTTCTATTATGGCCAATTGGCAGAAAGCGTAGGTCTCATCCCTGGGGGGGAATCAGTATCCCTTGCTGTTTTTATGAGACCTTTGTTTCAGGTCGTTCAATTGCGGTCTCAAGACAAGGACCCAGTGGAAGAAAACCGCGCCGCAATCCTCGCCCTTGCGATGTATTTCGGCAGCTGGCAGTTCGAGGCCTTGATCGGTCCGGTTTTGACAGCAGATCTCAAAGCCTCAAGGCCCAGAAATCGCAATGTGGTACTGGCCAAACGTCAGGATCTCAGGCTGCACTTCATTATTTCTGCCGGGCTGAAAATTATCTCCGATTCAGGGATGGGATTCGCCGTCGGGGAATTTAAGGAATTGCTCGATGCCAGCCATGGAGGCAGCGGCTTCAGTTTCGTCGACCTGGCCGCTGACCGTGCGGGTATCCACTTTGCGGAGGTAGCAACAAACTCCGGTCAAAGCGCCCGGCATTTGCAACAGGTACTGGCCAAAGGGGAGGGGGAATCAGTCTTTTTTCCTGATATTGCCGGCTTGCCGGAGGGGATTGACCAGGGTTACTTTGAGGGGCGGTACAGAGATGTGCAAAGCAGCGAGTACCAAAGGCTTGTGGGGGAGATAGATCTGAGAATTCGTCGGTTACCGCTGTTTAAAGCGGAGGAGGGCTGATGAAATCAGGTGAAAGCTATTTTTACCGCAGAGGGCGCAAAGGGCGCTGAGGTAAATCCAAAGGCAAATATGCCTCTATAAATCTCTCAGGTTGGGAGGAATTGGTGGGGTATTTCACCCACCGAGCAAACAATTGCATAAAACCTACGCCCCTACTGAAGGGGACGTTCTTAATAAATTAACTTTTGGATCGATATGCCAGGTCGACCAATTGAGGGTGGCTCTGGGCAATCTTTGCGCCTCGGCGGGCAGCAACGCTGACGCCTGCCGAGGTTATGGCGAGTCGCTGGGAAAGCTCCTTTCCCTTGACTCCCAGATGTCTCATGGCCAGATGGCAGATCACGGCCCTGGCCCTGGCAAGATGGCGATTTTTGTCTGGGTGGGTGAGTGCGTCCCGGGCGATGTCGAAATGCCGAGCGACATTTAAAATTAACTCATCTAAAGTGAGTAGCCTAATCTCTTCAGGGGGATTCCCGGTTACTCCAAGCAGGTTCTCAACGAAGGCCCCGCCGCCCAGAATTCGATCATCAAAAATATCGTCCTTATCAAGGGCCGGGCTCATGGCCAAACTGCGACGTTTGCCGCCACCGCTCAGGTTTGTGTGCTGTGGGGCATTCAGGCCCGCATGGATAAACTGTCGATATGCTTTACATCCTGTTTTCAGGGTGTCGCCAAATAATGCGAGAACCTCCTCTGTGGTCTGGCCTTGAAGCGACCGGTTCCCCATCAGTACCGCGTGGCCAGCCCATGGGTATTGGTCCAAGGCGTCAATGTCTGGGACCATTGAGGCCCTCAGGGGATTCAGGTGGATATACCGAATTAGCTCCAGAAAGTAGGCGTTCTTATCGCAAACGATTGATTTATAGCGGTTTTGAAACAAATGGCCGGCGCGTTTGTGTTTCAGATTGAATTCGACGGAGCAGACGGCGCATGAATTGGCCGAGCTTAACCGTTTGGGGGCAAAGAAGAAGATGGAAATGATTATCGAGCAGGGCCCAGGCAAAACAGTTGGTCTCGGTTTCCTGCAGCAGGGCTGAAAGGCGAGAGAGGAAGGACAATTTGTCCTCATCGTCCATGAATATTGGACGCCGTTCAATGCCGCGGACGATGACGTGTTGCAGCAGGCCTGGGATGTCGATGCGTGAAGATCGTGGCATGTGAAGAAGGATAGGGGATGATAGTTAATTTGTCAAGAACGTCCCCTTCTCCTGTCATAGGTGGACGTGATTGTCCAATAAAGCCCAGGCAAAGCAGTCGGTTTCGGTTTCCTGCAGCAGATTGACCAGTCGCGTTAAAAAGGCCGACTTGTCGTTGTCATCGAGAAAGATCTTGCGTCTTTCGATGCCTCGGACGATGACGTGCTGGAGTAGACCGGGGATGTCGATACGGGCTGAGCGTGGCATGGGAGGGAGGATAGAGCAGAATAGTCAAAAAGTCAAGGACGTCCCCTTCGCCCTCAGGGGTAATTTGTTCTCGTTACCCCCTTAGCCAGCCTTCACGACTTGAGTATTTTTCGTCATTCGCAGATAGTCGAAGACAAGGCGTACATTCATCGT
>CALZIZ010000494.1 GCA_945787465.1 uncultured Desulfuromonadales bacterium | reverse complement strand
ACTGCGCTCCCGGGATATGTCGATGCCCGAGGAGATCAACCGACTCTGTACCGACGTGCTGTGCGATTATCTATTCACTACCGACCACTTCGCCGATGAAAACCTTGTGGCCGAAGGGGTGGCCAAAGAAAAGGTCTTCTTCGTCGGAAACGTGATGATCGATACCCTGGTGAAACACCGGGCAATGGCATCAACGCTGGAGCTTAAGGACAAACTTGGGCTCAAAGCCGGCGAATATGCCACCCTGACCATGCACCGCCCCGGCAATGTGGACGACAAGGCGACCTTGGAAGGGATCCTCGAAGCCCTGTCCGAAATCGCCGAAGAGATCCCCATCGTTTTTCCCATCCATCCTCGCACCAAAAAAATGGCGGAGCAATTCGGGCTTTCCCACTTTTTCAATACGGGTGAAAAGGTTCAGGGGATCTGGATTACCGAGCCCCTCGGCTACCTGGAGTTTTTGCATTTGAACATGAACGCGAAGATGGTGCTGACCGATAGTGGCGGTCTTCAGGAAGAAACCACTGTTCTTGGAGTCCCCTGCATTACTATGCGTCCCAATACCGAGCGGCCTATCACCTGCGAGGTTGGTTCGAATGTTATGGTTGGTAACAATAAGGATAAGATATTGGCGCAAGCACGGAAGATCCTGAACGGCGAGGTTCCGAAGGGAAGGGCGCCGGAGAAGTGGGATGGGCATGCTGCTGAGCGTATAGTGGATGAGCTGTTGAAGGTCAAATGTTGAATTTTAAAATTTAAAAGACGGGGCTGTTTTATGAATGGTCGTACGGTTTTTATCTCAGAATGAAGATAACGGTGCAGGTTTTGCTCTCTACCTCAGGGAAAGAGTTGAAACAGTACGCTTCCTCCACTGTTTTTTAGGGGGCTATTCGCTATCTTTGCTGATGACTTTTCAAGATTTACTAACGTTCACGCATCCATTAATGCTATTATTTCGCCGTCAAGGCTGAGGCGAGCAGGGGGGCCATCCTGGTTCGATATTTGCTTATTGGATGTTGCGCATGCGCTCTGTGGACACTTTTGACGATATCTGGATGGGAATCGACTCTTGAGGTAGATGGCACGGGGCAGGAGGAGGTCCGTTGTTTTCGCTGTTCTGCTGTAAGACCTTAAGCACACAACTGATTTGTTAGACAATGAAAATTAAATTCGGGGGGGCTTGAATGAGTCAGGGGTTTTCTGGTGCCATAAAAAACTACAAGTTTTTACTTCTGCTTGGGGTTCCACTTATTTCGGTAGTTTACGCCACTATTGTGCCTGACATGGTCAGCGACTGGAATAACGATCCGAACTATTCCCATGGATTTCTGGTCCCCGTAATTGCCGGCTACTTCTTTTGGCAGAACAAATCTGAGCTGTACACTGCCTCGGTCAAACCAAGCAATTTGGGATTGGTCATTATTTTGGCCAGTTTGGCGCAGCTTGTCGTCGGCATTGCCGGTACCGAATACTTCACTATGCGCTCTTCGCTTGTCTTTCTGCTGGCCGGCATTGTCCTTTACTGGTTCGGTTGGGAGGTGTTGAAGGTGCTTGCCCTGCTGGGAGGTGTTGAAGGTGCTTGCCCTGCCGATCGGCTTTCTGATCTTCATGGTTCCGCTCCCCTACATTGTCTACGACGCTCTCGCCTTTCCCCTGAAGCTGTTTGTTGCCAAATTTTCTGTGATCTCCCTCAAAGCCATGGGGGTTATTGTGTTGCGGGAGGGGAACATCATCATGTTTCCCAATACCGTGCTTGAGGTTGCTGATGCCTGCAGCGGGCTGCGCTCGTTGATGTCACTTATCGCGCTGGCGGTGGCATTCGCCTTCATGTCACAGAAAACCAGTTTCAAACGAACCTTCCTCATTCTGATGGCAGTACCCATCGCCATTCTCACCAATATGATCAGAGTTATCGTGACCGGGTTTCTTGCCCAGTATTACGGTGCTGCGGCAGCGGAAGGGTTTTTTCATGAATTTGCCGGGCTGGCTGTTTTTGCCCTGGCTATGGTTCTGCTGGTTCTCTCTGGCACACTGCTACGGAAAGTGGGGCGATGATAGGGAAATACAGGTTTTTTGTGGTGTATGCCCTGCTGATCGCTGCGGCGTTGTTCGTCTTTTTGCACGGAGATGTCTCTGTACCTGTTGCCAGACCTCTCGCTGAAGTGCCCCAACTGCAGGGGGACTGGAAGATGGCAGGGCAGTCCCGCTTTGACGAGCGGGTTCTTGAAATTCTCAAGCCGACCGATTACCTCTCGCGCTTTTATAGAGATGCAGAGGGGCACCGTGTATCGCTGTACCTGGGATATCATGGTGGTGGTCCTGAAAGCGGGCCGATTCACTCTCCCAAGCACTGTCTGCCCGGAAGCGGTTGGCATGAGTTGTCGGAAGAGGATGGTGAGATTGTCATTGATGGGAAAAAGGTCAGTCATGTCCGTTCGGTCTATCAGAACGGCAGTTCAAGGGAGCTGTTTCTCTACTGGTTTCAGGTCAAGGGTGAGACCCTGGACAATGAATATGCCCTTAAATTTGCCGAGGTGATGAACTCAATTTTTCACAATCGCCGCGATTCTGCGTTTATCCGTATCTCTGTCCCCTTTGAGGATGATCAGGATAAGGCGGTTGCATTAGGAGAGCAGTTTATTCGGGATTTCTATCCGCATATTGCGGCAGTTTTGCCGCAGTGATGCCGTGGACTGTGGGCAGAGATCAGTGGCCTGTGAGCAGTTGAAAAGCCACACTGACCACTGACCACTGACCACTGACCACTGACCACTGACCACTGACCACTGACCACTGACCTTATGCCCCTGACAATCTTACCGATCATTTTTGCCTTTCTGTACACCTGCTACATTCTCGCCCGAAAAACGTTTTCCATCAGCACGTTCGCATTAGTCTGCGGACTCCTGTCGTGCATTTCACTCGAGGTTTTCGACCTGATTGCCTTGACTTATCCGGATGCACTGGGGCTTTGGAAACATTGGGCAATGGTTGCTGAGGCGTTGCTGCCTGTTTTCTGGCTGCTGTTTGCGACTACCTTCGCCCGGGAGAAGGGGCTAAGGTCTTTGGGCTGGATTCAGAAGGGGCTTCTGCTTGCCTCCTGTGCTTTTTTTCTCTTTGCACTGACTACTCCCTTGGGAGAGTTCTTTTATTCACCCGACTTTGGCGAGGAACGGATGTTGTTTCTCGGGGGGGACGGTTACCTTTTTTATATCTGCCTCGTTTTTTACCTGGCCCTCTCCCTTTATAACCTTGAAAAGACTCTCATGGCCCAACCGGCCCCTGAGCGCTGGCGTGTCAAGTTTGAAGTGCTCGGTGCCGGCGCCTTGTTGTCGGTGCTGTTGGTCTATTACAGCCAGGCCATTTTGTACCGGTCAATCGACATGGACCTGGTGCCGGTAAGGGCCTTTTCCCTCGGGGTTGGCGTTGCACTGATGTGGTTTTCCGGTCTTTGGCAAGGCGAGGCCAGAAAGATTCGTGTTGCCAAGGGGATCGCCTATCGCTCGGTGGTGGTGCTGATCATCGGGGTTTACCTGATAGGCCTGGGGCTTTTGGGTGAGGGGATGCGTTACCTTGGCATCTCCACCCAGCGTTCAATGTTTTTCGCTGTTGCCGTGGTCAGCGGTTTGGTCGTCATCCTGTTGCTGCTTTCCGAAAAGGTCCGCCGCAAGATCAAGGTTGCCCTGCATAAGAACTTTTACCAGAGCAAGTATGATTATCGTGAACAGTGGCTTGAGTTC
>CALZIZ010000493.1 GCA_945787465.1 uncultured Desulfuromonadales bacterium | reverse complement strand
CCGAACTCCAGGCGGAGACGGCGATTGCCGTTGATCTCGAAGCCGATTCCATGCACTGCTACCGCGAGAAGGTCTGCCTGCTGCAGTTTTCCACCACCGAGCGCACCGTTCTGGTCGATCCGTTGGCGGTGGACGATCTTTCCCCGCTGGCTGCGGTGCTCGCCGATCCTTCGGTGCGCAAGATTTTCCATGCCGCCGATTACGATATCCGCTGCCTGCATCGCGACTTCGGGTTAGAGATCCGCGGCCTCTTCGATACCATGATCAGCTGCCAGTTTCTCGGTGAAGAGCGGGTGGGGCTTGCCGATGTGCTGAGCAAGAATTACGGGGTGACCCTCGACAAACAGTATCAGCGCGCCGACTGGTCGCTGAGGCCTTTGACCGAGGGGATGATCTGTTATGCCGCCGAAGACACCAGGCACCTGCACAGGCTCGCAGAACTGCTTGAGGGCAGGCTGGGGGAGAAGGGGCGTTTGAGCTGGGTGGCCGAAGAATTTTCCCTGCTCGAACAGGTGCGCCATGCCGATGGGCAGGGGCCGATGTTTTTGCGCATCAAGGGGGCCGGAACCCTCGATCGGCGCCAGCTCGCGGTGCTCGAGGAGCTGCTTCAATGGCGCGACGCCGAGGCCCAGCGTCGCGACCGTCCGCTGTTCAAGGTCCTTGGCAACAAGGCCCTGCTCGAGGTGGCCCGGCACACGCCCCGCACCGTCCGTGGGCTTGCCGCGCTCGAGGGGCTGCCGCCGCGATTGGCCGACCGCTACGGGCGCAAGCTGCTGCAGGCAATCGAAAAGGGTATGGAGCTGCCCGCCGCCGAACTGCCCGAGTACCCCCGCACTGAACGTCCGCTGCGCGACCCCGAGGCCGAGCGCCTGATGTTAGAGCTTAAACAGTGGCGAAAAGAGCAGGCCGCCAGCCTCGGCATGGACCCCGGCATTGTGATCAACAACGCCCTGCTCGAGCAGATCTCCCGCCAGCCACCGAGCAGCCTCGATGATCTTCAGTCCTTCAGTGCCATGAAAGCCTGGCAGCGAGAGGTCCTGGGGGCAGGGCTTTTAAAGGCGGTCATTGGTGATTAGTGACTGGTGATTGGTAAGGGCAAAAACGCAGCGGTTGTCGAGGGCTTTTGCCTGTCCGACACATCACTGATTACACATCATTCATCACGCTTTTCAGATTATTAACGCGTTTTCCCCGGAACCCCCGGCTCGGTCATGGGCCGGGGGTCGAGCAGGCGGCTCAACTCCTCGGCGGGCAGTACTTTCTCCTCAAGCACGACCTCCCTGACTGTCTTTCCCGATTGATAGGCTTGTTTCGCCAGTGCTGCGGCGCGGTCGTAACCGATGACCGGGGCCAGGGCGGTGACCATGGCCAGGCTCTGCTCGACCAGCGATTCGCAGCGCTTGCGGTCGGCCTGCAGGCCTTTGATACAGCGCAAGGTGAACTGGGTCACGGCGTTGCCGAGCAGTTCGATCGACTGCAGCAGGTTGTGGGTCATCATTGGCATCATCACGTTGAGCTCGAAGTTGCCCGAGAGGCCGCCGAGGCAGATGGCGGCGTCATTGCCCACCACCTGGGCGCAGACCTGCAGGAGGCTTTCGGCCATGACCGGGTTGACCTTGCCGGGCATGATCGAGCTGCCGGGCTGTACCGGCGGCAGTACCAGTTCGCCGAGGCCGCAGCGGGGGCCGCTACCGAGAAAGCGAATGTCGTTGGCGATCTTGTAGAGGCTTACCGCGCAGGCCTTTAGGGCGCCGCTGGCGGCGATGGCGGCGTCTTTGGCGGCCTGGGCTTCGAAATGGTTGATCGCCTCCTTGAAGGGCAGGCCTGTCACCTCGGCGATTCCGGCGATGACCTCGGCGGCAAAGCGGGGGTGGGTGTTGATACCGGTGCCGACTGCGGTGCCTCCCAGGGGCAGTTCGAGCAATCCCTCCTGGGCGGTTTCGAGACGACGGATGGCCAGGGCAAGCTGCCGGGCGTAGCCGGAAAAGACCTGCCCCAACCGCACCGGGGTGGCATCCTGCAGGTGGGTGCGGCCGATCTTGATGATGTCGTCAAATTCCAGCGCCTTTTCCCCCAGAGCCTCCTGCAGGGCGAACAGGGCCGGGGTCAGCCCCTGGCGGATCTGAACCGCGGCGGCAATGTGCAGGGCCGAGGGGATGATGTCGTTGCTCGATTGCCCCAGATTGACATG
>CALZIZ010000492.1 GCA_945787465.1 uncultured Desulfuromonadales bacterium | reverse complement strand
ATGGGCGCAGTCACCTACCTGCCCCGCTGGCTGCCGCTCTTCGTCCTCTCCCAGCGGCGCCTGCCCCAGTGGCTGATCGACTGGCTGAGCCTGATCCCGGTCGCGGTCCTTGCCGCCCTGGTCGCCCCGGCGCTCTTTGTCTCAGGCGAGCCGCGCAGCTTCGAGCTGGGCAAACCCGAACTGCTGGTCGCCATCCCCACCCTGCTCTTCGCCCTAAAAACCCGCTCCCTCGGCGGCACCGTCCTGGTTGGAATGACCCTTTTCTGGGTCATAGGTTAAAGGTGCAAGGTTCAAGGAACAAGGTTAAGGCCAAAGCCTTTAGCCTCTAACCTTGAACCTTTAACCTTGAACCTTTCACCTGAGAATATGCCGCATGGTGCCGACCAGGCAATCGAAGACCTCCTCCCGAGTATTGATGATGCGTGGAATATCGTCATTGAGAATTTCTTCCAGCCGGTGCAGCACATCCTCCTCATTGGTGCCCAGCTCATCCATCACCGCCTCGAACATCGGAATGACCTCGTAAAGATCGTCACGGTCGAAGGGGCTGGGGTCAGGAAGGCCGCTGAATTTCGGTTGGTCGCGATCTACCTTGTTCTTTGGGTACTTGAACTGCAGGTCCGAAGGTTTGATACTGATTCCCATCATTCACTCTCCATTTGCAACACCTAAACGATTACCCGCAACTGCCGCATCCCGTGCTCGGGCATTTCTTATCCGCGCACACCATGGGCCTCTCCCCAGAGTTGTGCTGCGTCAGATAGCTCTCAAGGCTCTGCCGCTTTACAAACCAGGCATCATCAACCTCGCAGCCATCAAGCAGGCGCCGTTTAAGGTGCATCATCACGTTCAACTGGGTCGTCTCCATGGCCTCTGCGGCCTCGGCGACCGGGACCAGCTCGGTCGTTTCGCTGATGTTCGCCATAGCTCACTCCTTTTTGGGTGGCAAAACGTAAAAAAGCCCACAGGAATCTCTCCCGCCGGGCTTCGTTGCTCAAAATCGGAACACATCTTCGGGTTCCTGCCGGTTGTACGCGAATTTAGTAAAGCAGGGACCGTGCCACCATAGCAACTGGACACAGACCATTGAATTTATTCATCTTTAAACAATAGAAGAAAACATCTTCAAACCCTGCGGTGCCTTGCAGGCGCCAGGAATTCAGCAGCACTGCCCGAATTCTGGGCAACACCATCAATTTTTGATGCTCTCGCAGAAACCCCTGACATGGCTAAGCACAAATTTCGTCCGACAAGGCTTAGTGGTTTTTCAGGGGTGAAGGCATACATGCTGTATGTCGAGGTCCTGAAAAACCACTGTAACGCAGTAGGGCGGACTTTTTGCGACGCCATCAATATTTGGCCTTGAGTACCGCAGCCGCCAGCGCCGCCCAGGCACCGAGCAATGCCACCCCGCCAAGAGGAGTGATCGCCCCGAGCCAGCGCAGACCGCTCAGGGCCAGAACATACAGGCTGCCCGAAAAGAGCAACATCCCTGCCACCAGCAGCCAGCCTGCCCAACTCAGAAATTGCCCATGGGGAAGCAAATGGATCAGGATCCCTACTGCGATCAGGCCGACGGCGTGGGGCAGGTGGTACTGCACCGCAGTCTGCCAGATAGTCAGCATCTCAGGCGAAAGCTTTGCCTTAAGAGCGTGAGCCCCGAAAGCACCGAGACCGACCGCCAGAAAGGCGTTGATCGCACCTAGAACAACGAAAATTTTGATCATGAACCCAATTCCCCCTTTTGGGCGCTGCCTGGTTCAGGTGTTTTCCCTGTGTTACCGGCGAACGAGCCCTCCTGCGATTCGTTCTGGAATATCAACACCCTCCGGGCGAAAGGAATCTCGATCCCCTCGCGGTCGAAAGCCTCCTTGATCAGCTTGCGCAGCTCGAAGGACACGTCCCGGTGGTGACCGGGCTTCACCTTGGTGGTGGTGCGCACCAGCAATTCCGATTCCCCGAAATTTTTCAGCCCCTTGACCTTGGTCGCCTCGAGCACATGGGTGTTGCCCTCCTTGAGCTGGCCGCCGGCTTCGCCAAGCACCCGGTAGACCTGATCGAGGTCCGAGCACCGCGTTGGTGTAGTCCTTGGAAAAATTCACCACCGATCCAAGTTGCCCGTTACGCAGGATATGCACCTGGCCGTCGGGGTCGCGAATGCGGGTGGTACGGATTTCGATGCCTTCGACCACCCCCCGCGCCTCGCCGGTCTCGACGTAATCACCGACGAGAAAGAGGTTTTCAAAGAGAATGAAGAATCCCGAGACGATATCATTGATCAGCGGCTGGGCGCCCAGGCCGACCACCACTCCGACAATCCCTGCCCCGGCGAGGATCGGCATGGGGTTGAAATCGAAGGCCCGCAGCATCAGCACAAAGGCAACGAAGTAAACGGCGTACTGCAGCAGGCTCTTGATGATCGGCACCAGGGTCAGCTGACGCTTGCGTTCAGCCTCGGTCTTCTCCCCCGAATTATCCATGGCCTTATCAACCATCAGGTTGACGATCTCCACCACCACCCGGGCCAGGAAAAAGATCCCGATGACCTTGACCAGGCGCGGTCCGTAGGTGGCGAACTTGGCGATAAACTCGACCTGCAGCAGCACCAGGGTGGCGACGAGCACGTAAATAGCGTACTCAAGGCAACGCCGGAACAGGGGCACAAGGTCTTTGAGGCGCTCATACCAACCGAGGTAATCCTCACGATACCAGTATTTTCGGCTCAACGCCTCGAGGCTTTCGACGATTGCCGCGACCGTTCTGACCACCAGCATACCGATCGATACGATGAGGTAGATGCGCAGGACGATCCAGAGGGCGGAGGAAACCGTCGGCGGAAAGGGGAGCAGACCCGCCGAGAGTATGAGCACAGCGAGCCAGATGGTATTTGTCATAATCCGCGAAAGAGAGACGAAAAAGGCCTCGACCCCCTCCTCGTTGGACTTGAGCTGCTCGTAGGCCTTGGCCCGTTCCTTCACTTTTGCGAGCAAACGGCGGAGTTGGCGGATCACCAGCGCTGCGGCAATCACCAGCCCGATGACCTTGGCCACGCCGATGCCCAGCTTCAGCCAGAAGCCCGGCGGAATACGGGCAATCCAATCCCTGGTATAGTCGAAAACATCGGTTTTTTCGTAAATCAGGTAGCCGTTAAAGGCAGCCGTTCCCAAACAAAGGATGACCAGGCCCAGCACCAGGATGCCCCTGACAAACCGGCGGATCTGCGTGAGGCGTTCACGGTGTTTCTGCAGTGAGGAGAGACGGCCCAGCCATTTAAAGCTCAGCCGCATCACCAGGATGGCGACAAAAAATGCCGCCAGCAAAAGCAGAATTTCCCCACCGATGACGGCAAGATCCCGGTAAATGCCTTGGAGGCCGGCGAGTTTTTCCATGGACATCCCTTTCCG
>CALZIZ010000491.1 GCA_945787465.1 uncultured Desulfuromonadales bacterium | reverse complement strand
CCCATCTGCCGCTGGTTCTAACCCTTGAAATCAGTAATACTCGGCAGTTTCTTCACCTGAAAAAAATCAACCGCATGGAAATCGCCACCGGCTGAGGTTGCATTTGAAAATCTCAATTTAGGAGGCTGTCGGACTTTGGGAACCGTAGCGAGAAATTGGATGTTCAAGACCAGATTTTCGAGAATTTGAGAGCGAATAGCAGGGCTATTTGTTGAAAATTGTCGGAGATATGGGCCGAACAGCCGATTTCGCAGTAGGTTCATTTCAAAGTCCGACAGTCTCCTAGGGTGGCGGGCAGGGAAAAAAATCCGTCGGGTGCGTTAAGCGGACGCCGTAAAGCACCGGGTGAGCTTCGAGATCGGGGACGGTGATGCGCGAAACTTTGACAAAGCCCAGGCTTTTCGATTTGGTTCGTCATTACATCCACCGCCATAATTACAGCGTGAGGACAGAGCAGGCGTACACCTCTTGGATGCGAAGGGACATCCTATATTTTGTCGCAGTGGTGTCTGATACCTTTTCGTTAGTGTTTCCTCCAGTATTTAATTGCTTGCCTTCTTTATTGAAATCTTTTCTCAGAGCCAGTATCATCCTGACTATGCTTCATGAGATACGCCCAATATAGGGGAGGGAGCTGCAATTGACCCTGTACATCTTATGTTTCGCCACTTGAAAAATGTTCACGAATGATTCAGTAGCTCCAAAGAGATTCAATGTCTCACCAAAAGGGGAATCGTCAGATATGGAAAAAGTCGACCTCAATGAAAAGTTCGGGCTTTTCGAGAAATATTGGGCTCCCAAGATAGTTGGCGAACTCAATGAGCAATTTGTAAAACTTGCAAAACTCAAGGGCGAATTCGTATGGCATCAGCATGAAGCCGAGGATGAGCTTTTTCTCGTTTGGAAGGGGCAACTCGTAATCCAATTTCGCGATCGGGATGTGGTCTTGAACCAAGGAGAGTTTTTCATCGTCCCGCGTGGCGTGGAACACAAGCCGGTTGCTGACCAGGAAGTCCATGTGATTCTGTTTGAACCCAAGTCAGTCTTAAATACCGGAGATGTCCAAAACGACCTCACGGTCGATAAACTTGAACATATATGATGGGTATCCGCCAGGGGGCTGCAGCGGATATTGACCATTTTCTTGAATTGATTTGAGGAGGCCATGAAGAAGATAGGGATTATTGGAGGGCTGGGCCCAGAATCGACCGTCGATTATTATCGCAGCGTTATCGAAGCGTTCAGGGAGGGCGACAACATGCTTTCAAGTCCGGAAATTGTTCTCTACAGCGCAAATATCACCGAACTGCTCGACATGGTAAGGAAACTTTTTCACAGGTTAAAACCATGGGCCTGAAAAAGGTCGGCCGTCAAGTCCGACAGTCTCCTAGGCCGCAGGAATACGACTTCACTTGACTGCCACAAAAGGAGATCGATACATGGAAAAGGTGGACTACAAAACAGAGCTCAAGCATCTCTACAAGCCTTCGGGAAAAGACGTGTCCGAGATTGATGTGCCACGAATGAACTTTCTCATGGCCGATGGCGAAGGAGACCCGAATAATTCTCAGGCTTTTCAGGATGCCATCGAAGCCTTGTTCAGCCTATCCTATGCCCTGAAATTCATGGTGAAGAAGGGGGAGGCAGCAGTGGATTTCGGCGTCATGCCGTTAGAGGGGCTCTGGTGGATGGATGACATGTCCGCATTCGACTTGCAAAGCAAGGCCCAATGGAAATGGACATTGATGATAATGCAGCCGGAACTCATCACGGGATTGCTGTTTGAAGATGCACTTGCCCAAGTCAAAAAGAAAAAGAATCTCGCCGCACTGCCCAACGTTCGATTTGAAGCTTATAAAGAAGGCAAAGCCGCGCAAATAATGCATATCGGTCCCTTTGCCGAAGAAGGCCCGACGGTCGAAAAAATTCACAATTTCATTCAAGAAAAAAGCTTCAGCCCTTCGGGAAAACACCATGAAATCTACTTGAGTGATTTCAGGAAAACAGCTCCGGAAAAACTGAAAACCATTATTCGTCAGCCATATAAATAGTTACCTTCATCACAGAGAAAGCTTAACCGTCAGCATGCAAGACTATCTTGAGGCAACGGAAATCATTGACTGGGAACACCCTGCTGTCTTGGCCCAGGCCCAGGCTCTTGCCTCTGGCTCTTCAAACAAGCAGGAAACCGCCCGGCGGTGTTTCAAATGGGTTCGAGACAAGATCCTTCACAGCTGGGATTATCGGTTGAACCCTGTAACCTGCACCGCTTCAGAGGTGCTGGAGGCGCGAAGCGGTTTTTGCTACGCCAAAAGCCACCTGCTCGCGGCCCTGCTTCGGGCCAACGATATTCCGACAGGGTTCTGCTATCAACGTCTGAGCCGGGACGGCAACGGAGCACCTTATTGCCTGCATGGTCTGAACGCTGTCTATCTTCAGAAATTTGGATGGTACCGGATTGATCCCAGGGGCAACAAAGAAGGAGTGAACGCACAGTTTTCCCCGCCGCAGGTGCAACTGGCCTTCACCACGGAGGGTAAATTGGAGGACGACTTACCCGATATCTGGCCGGCGCCCCTCACTGTTGTCGTCGAGGCCTTGCGCTCTCACCAGAGCTGCGAGGCTCTCTGGAAAAACCTGCCGGATATTGGTGCCAATCAAGATAAAGGAAATAAAGGGGCGGGATAGCCGCTCAGCCCTTGAGTGCAGTTATTTAGCTGCTGCTTGCCCTTGGCGGTGACTCCTTAACCCGGCTCTTAGCGTACCGTCCCTTGAATCTGACTATCCACAGGCCAGAAAGGGCGGCGAAACCTTAGCTGCAAGGTGGAGCCCATCTGGAAATCGATTCCGCTGCCGATGGAGATACCACCCTGGCTGATGTCAAAGCTCATGCCAGTGTAAAAGATATTGGCATCGGCCGGGGCGAGTTCCACAACGGACTGCAGGCTGTGCCGGTGCGACCGGCGTTGGTTGACCAGGCTGGGGCAGATGGCGTTGCGTTGCTCTTTGGCCTGGTACATTTGCTGGTCAGCCCGGTTTAAAAGACCCGTAACCTTGTCCCCATCCTCGGGAAACTGGGCGATGCCTCCGCTGATGGTCAGATTCTTGCGGTCGAGAAGGTCCTGTTGTGTAAAGGAGGCCTGCTCGATGGCTCGGCGGATGCGGTCGGCCACCATGTAGGCCTCTTGCCGGTTGACTTTGGGCAGCAGGATTGCGAACTCTTCGCCCCCATACCGGGCAGCCACATCCCCTTCACGGATGCAGTCCTGAATGATTTCCGCCACCGTGCGTAGCGCTTTATCCCCGGCCAGGTGCCCGCAGCGGTCGTTGTACTGCTTAAAGCAGTCCAGGTCCATCAAGAGGACCGCGAAGCGGTTTTTCTCAGGACCGCGCTGGCTGTTGGCCAACACTTTTTCCAGGTAGGTTTTGAAGTAGGTCTGGTTGTAGAGCCCGGTCAGGCCGTCGGTCAGAGAAGCCTTTTTGATCGCTTCAAGTTGTTCAGCTTCCAGAATGCGAGGATCGCCGATTTCGCCGACCACCTCATGCATAAAATGGAGCAGGGCAGGGCGCAGCAGATTATTGAAATTTGCCCCGGTGAAGACCTTGAAACGATGGTCCAGGGCCTGTTTCCAATAAGTTTGGGCCTGCTTTACATCAAAATCCTGGCCCACCAGGCAACGAAGAACCTCCCGGTAGATTTCATCGCCAAACTGGCTAGCACATTGGCCAACCTTTTCGGTCAACAGCTCATCGTTATGCCCCCAATTGAGGAGCAGATACTTTGCTTTTTCTTCCACCGTCGTTTTCCCCAGATAAAAACAGTCGTTCAACACAATGCATAAAAGAACAATATTCCAGTTTGTTAAAGGTTGAAATCACCCTATAGGCTCTGTGTGGTTTTCAATATGAACTCTCACAGAAACCAGGGGTGTTTCTTCTTTCTAACTTCAACCAGACCCTCCGAGACCCTGAACGTGAGGACGTTAAGAAGCCCTTCTGCTTGGTTCCCTGGCCGCGCCTGCTAGAAGTCCCTGTTGGCTTTGGGGCATCGAATTTTGGGGTTGACGAGAGGCGAGAACCCTCTGGATCGTTTCCATAACCCGGGCCGATTTGAATGGCTTGGTGATGTAACAGTCGGCGCCGACCTTTTCCCCCCGTGCTATATCCGCAGGGCTTACCTTGGCCGTAAGCATGACCACAGGGATATTCTTGGTGGAAGGGTCGCTCTTGATGTGCCGGCAGACCTCGAAACCGTTTAACACCGGCATCATGACATCAAGAAGAACGAGATGGGGTTTTTCCGCAGCAACCGCATCCAAAGCCTCCCGGCCATTGGCTACGCCCCGCACTTCATATCCCTTGACTTTCAAGATGATGCTTATCAGCGCACGCAAACGTTCACTATCCTCTACGACCAGTATGCTCGTCTTAGACAACCGAGACTCCTTTTTTGACATGAGGTCAGCTCCTCACAGAGCAGACTCTGCCGATTGAACAAAATATAATCAACTTAAGGCGCAAAATGCCCGGTTATCCGATTTGCAAATTTCACACCTTAAGAGAGGGGAATACGCGAACTGCACCAAAAAACTTCTCTCTATCAGAGCAATTTTCAAGTAAATTCGGATAATTGGACACACATTTGAGCTTGTGAGCGAAACCCGCTTTGGGGTCGAATTCGTAGGATGTGTATACGAATTTTTGACTTTTGGTGGATGGCCTTACTAGTTTCCATACGGAAACTATGGATGGAACTAGCGCCGTTTTCATATGGGGAACGAGCAATCTTTCGCAAGGTCAAGGAAATCAAGACCTTGCGCGGAGACGTACACCGTACGTCGCACAAGCGAGGCCGCAGATTGACGCCGAGATTGCGGAAAAGTGCCGTTTCCGTATGAAAACCAACTAAAGAGATTTAAGTGGAGGGGGGAGATGAAGATCCGAACCAAAC
>CALZIZ010000490.1 GCA_945787465.1 uncultured Desulfuromonadales bacterium | reverse complement strand
TGTCACCACCGATATAAAATGAACCCATTTTGTTCATTTCAGTGGACCCACCGAAAGTTGCCGATTTTGGGGTTTAGGATGAGATTACCGATGTCGGGACATGACGATAGAAGAACGCAGAAGGGGCAGCGGATCTCCTCCGCTGCCCCTTCTGCGTGCGATCTGGAATGGTGATTATTCCCCGGTATTGAGCTTTTGGGATTCGTGCAGGCGCCAGGAGGGTCCCTGGATGGTGATGATGACGGAATGATGGATCATCCGGTCGACGGTGGCGGCGGTGATGACCGGATCGCCGAGATAATCGCCGAGTTCCTTGAAATCGATGTTGGTGGTGACGATGGTCGAGCCTTTGCAGTAGCGGCCGTCGATCACCTTGTGAAAAAGACAGGCGTTTCTGGCATCATGCTGCTCCAGTCGGTCGAAACCGATTTCGTCGATGAGCAGGATTTCGGGGGAGAGAAAGCGTTTGAGCCTCTGCTCTAAGGTATTGTCGGCCAGACCGGCCAACAGCTCCCGCAGCATGGCCGAAGCCGTGACATAGCGGCAACGGAGGTTTTTCTGGCAGCCGGCAAGCAAAAGGGCCTTAGCGAGATGGCTCTTGCCCGTGCCGGAGTTGCCGGCAATGATCACTCCCTGTCTGCGGCCGGCGAAACCAAGCGTAGCCAACTCCAGGATCTGTTGTTTATTGACGCCGCTCTGAAAATCGAAATCGAAGTCCGCGAGCAGCTTACGCTCCGGCAGTTTCGCTTCTTTGATGCGCCGCTCGATCTGTCGTTCGGTGCGCGCACACGCCTCCAGGGCGAGCAGCCGTTCGAGCAGTTCGGTGCATGGAATCGCCTCACTGGCCGCCCTGCCGAGTTCCTCATCCAGGGCACCGGCGATGCGGTTGAGTTTGAGGGTTTTGAGATAGCTCTTGATTCGGGCGGTAGTGTCCGTGCTTTTCATCTCTTGTCTCCGGAAGGCATGGGATTGAAAAGAACGGAATACTCCGCAAGCGAGCGTTGCTCAATTTTTGGGAGCGCCTTGCGCAGCTCATCGGCGGCCCGCTCGTTACGGATCGCCTCCAAGGATCTTGGTTGGAACCTGGCGGTGAGAATCCGCCCCAGAGCCTTGCAGTCATAGGCATGATACCGGCAGGCGTGGGCCAGCGCGCTGCTGATGTCGTCACAGTGATAGCGCTCTTTGAGATGCAGGATGGTGCGGGCGTGAAAACCGGCGTTTTTGGGCTGGCTCTCTTTTAGTCCCCGCAAGAAATCCTCGGCATGCTCTCCCAGCTCCAGAAACTGCGTCTGCACCGACTCCAGGCCGTAGCGGCTCGTTTTGAGGCGGTGAATATCGGCGCCGGGCAGGGTAATCCTTGCCCCTTTGGGCGCCCGTTCATGGCGGATAATAAGGGAAAGCTCTGGCGAATAGATCAGGACCTCCTGTTCCGTGGCCTTCATGGTCAGGATATCGGTCACGTATTCGTAAGGGACGGGATAGCGGTTGGTCTCGAAGTCGATATAGCCATCGAGGTTGCAGACCCTGAGCGCCACTTCCGCGCAGTCATAGGGATGAAGCGGCAACGGCGCAAGGGTTGGTAGCTCCTGTTCCATAAAGAGTTCCAGCGGTGGTCGGCCGGTCGTCTCGTGGCGGTGTCTGTCGCTTTTTTCCTTGAGCCACCAGCGGGCGCAGGCCCGAAGGTCTTCGAGATCGGCAAACTCTCGGCCGCACAAAAGATTTCCCTCCACATACTGAAACGGGCGCTCGATCTTTCCCTTGGTCTCCGGCCGCGCCCGCTGACAGATGATCGGCCGGCAGTGGTAATGGGTGATAAAGGCGGAGAAGGCCGGATTGAGCACCGGTCGACCCGCCTCCCAGCGCAGAACGACGGTTTTCTCACTGTCGTAGAGACACTGGGCGGGAACGCCGCCAAAGTGGCTGAACGCGTCATGATGGCGGCGGATCAGGGTAAAGAAATCGCGGCGCGGGGTAAAGTCGATGAAATGACGCCGGGAGAAACCGAGGATATAGGAGAAACACTGCACCTCGGCCGGGCCGGTTTTGAGGAATTTGATGCGGTAGGTCACCGGCGTTTGCTTGGGGCCGGGACGAAGAGAGCGCAGCCGATCCCGCAGGATACTGATGCCTCCTTCATAGCCGGCAGAGCGAAGCTCCTCAAAGAGTCTCTCTCCGGTGATTTTGGGGTATTTCTCCAGCAGGAGCGCGATCGTCTTTTCAAAGGGGTCGAGCTTGCTGGGCCTTTTGGCAGAAGGGGCCCGGTGTTGCGCAAGGAGAAGATCATGGCCCTCATCCCGAAGCTTGTCGTGCTTTCTCAGGATGCGCCGCACCATATTGCGGCTGATGGCGAAATGCCGGGCCAGCGCCCGGATTGCCCACCCCTGTTGGGTTCTCATCATGACGATCTGTTGTTCCAGCTCTTCCCTGTTTTGGATGAAGATGGCCATGGCTGATCGCTCCTTCCGGTTCAGGGTAGAGGTTTCGCTTCGCCGGCAGCCTCACGCAACGCTTCTTGAGCGTGGCCAAGACTGACTAGGGTCCGGGCACAGCCTTTGCGCACTCTCTGTTCCTCAAAGGCCTCGAACTGGCCAAGTTCGGTGCTGGAAAACAAGAGCGTCACCTCCAGGCAGCTTCTTTCCAGAGCGAGCAGCCGGCGCAAAAGTTGCCTTGGCTGGCGACTGAGTCCCTGCTCCTCGGCAGGCGAAAGCACGAGATCCTCTTCGGGCGCAAGAACCGCCCTGCGCGGATCCCTCAGGATGGCCTCATGCTCATGTCGTGGTTTGTTCAAAAGAGCGGCCACCACCTGCCGGGTCTCCCGCCAGGTAAGGCGATATTTGCCGATGGCTGCCAAGAGCCCTTCCTGGTTGCAGCGCTGCAACCGGGCCAACTCCGCCCCGAGACTCGCCGGCAGAAGCCCGAGGCGGATGCTCTGCTGCGCTTCGTCGCTGAGCCGCTCGATCAGTGCCAGTCGCCGGCAGACCCAGCTCTTGTGGCGGCCCAGAAGCAGCGCGATCTCCACCTGGTTCAAACCGTCCTCGTGGGAGAGCGAATGCACCACCAGGGCCTCCTCCATGCCGCAGATGGCCCGCCCCACCCGGTTGAGTTGCAGCATGGCGGCCTTGCACGCCCGAAGAGACACATCCAGGTTCCGAACCGCCAACTTCTTTAACCCGAGCTGCCGGCCGGCCCTGAGTCGCTTGAAACCATCCAAAAGCTCCTGTTCTCCGGCGGCGATCCGGCAGATGACCAACGGGGTCAACTGCCCGTACTTCTTCATGGAATGGAGCATGGTTCGCTCGGCAGCCGGATCGGCAATCCGTAACGGTGCAAAGCGCTCGCTAATTGCGCTTAGAGCGATCGTCTTCGTCTCCTGGGCAACAAAGGGTGGGATGTCAGGCGCCGTCATATCCTGATGCTCCTTATGGGAGGATTAGGGATCACGCGGGAAAATACCCTACGGAGGCCCCCTTTGGCCATCGCCTCTTGAAATCCCCTCCGAGGGTAGTCGTCTGGATTCGCTTGTTGTTTCGGCTGCTTGCGGCCTTATCACCTCTTGAACGCTTCTCACGAGGAGTCGGACGATATACTCAATGATGACAAGATGTTGTGCCCCGATCACCTCTTGAACAAGTCCCCTGGGGTAGTCCAGGGGGGCGGCAGGTTGAAGGGCAGGCACTGGTGAGGGGGGAGGAAGCGGTTCAGGAGAGGCGGTCTCCAGGACCTCCAACCGACGTCGGAGATAAATCTCCTGGAAATAGGAGCGGTTCTTTCGGTTCCATTCGGCGCACTTCCTGGCATGCCACTGCTGTTGGCATTCCGGAGCACCGCATGTCTTCTGCCGGTCTCCAAGACGGGGATTTGGAAGAAACCACTTCTTGCAGATCCGGCACGGCCGCTTATGACGTTGATTCTTCTGCCCCATTGTCCACTCCCTCAGGTGACTTTTGGGAGAACGATGGAGGATTTTGGAACGATATGGGAGAAAAAAGGTGGGTCTCTGAAATCGGTGGCAGGAATATGCCGATAACGATCAGGTGGGTCCGTTTACCGTCGTTGGGTGGGTTCAAACTTCATCGGTGGTGACAGACCATTCCCACCAAAGAATCCATACAAAGGCCGATCAGAATGAAGCGACCGCAAGACTGGAGTGCAGAAGAGAAACTGGCTGCTGTGCTGGAAGCCG
>CALZIZ010000489.1 GCA_945787465.1 uncultured Desulfuromonadales bacterium | reverse complement strand
GGGCCCCGTAGCTCAGCAGGATAGAGCAACCGCCTCCTAAGCGGTAGGTCACAGGTTCGACTCCTGTCGGGGCCGCCATTAAAATCAAGGACTTAGCCACTGTGCTAAGTCCTTTTTTTGTGGTTTTTTTTCTTTGGGTTCCTCTTTGGGTTCCTTTAGTCTTTGGCCATCTAAAGGGCTAATTCTAACATTCTTTTTTTGAAATAAGACGGTCCGCGGGGGCCGGACCATCCAATGGTGCCGACATGGCTTACTACTGCTGTTCGGTGGGGGAGTGAAAGGGCGACGGGGGTTGTTTACGCTGTGCAACCCAGGCCATAACCTGCGATTCCCGCCATCCAACCCTGTTGGGGCTCAATTTTGCCCGCCGCGGGAACTCTCCCATTTTTTCCAGCCGCCAAATTGTGCTAGAGGAAAGTCCGGTAACTTCGAGAACCTCTTTGCTCCTCAAAAGTAACCGTCAACTGAGCCCATCTTGCTGCCTCCTGGCTCCCCCGTTAAACTGGCCTCCACTATCACGAACATGGAGGTCATACGATGTCATCACCTGGAATCCGAGAGGAGTGGGCAAGAAAAAATCGCCGCCTGGCGCGATAGCGGCTTGAGCATCGCGGCCTGGTGCCGGGAAAACGCCGAAGGTTACCATCGCTTTCTCTATTGGCGTGATCGCCTGCAAGTGCCTGAACGCACAGTCCCACAGGTTGGCCATTTTGTCGAGTTGGGCCTTGCTGCGCCGCCTATTTCGCTTGAATGCAACGGTATTCACCTTCATGTCTCTTCGGGGTTCGATACCGGCCTCCTTGAGGAGATCCTTGTTGTGTTGAAAAGGGTGTAGCTCATGCGCCCTTCAGGTTTCAACCAGATCTACCTGTATGACCAGGCGGTCGATATGCGCAAAAGCTTCGAGGGCCTGAGTCAGCTCATTGAATGCGCCTATCCCGGTCAACTGCTCTCCGGTGCGCACTTTCTGTTTCTCAACCGCCGGCGCAACCTGATCAAGATCCTCTATTGGGAGGGCGACGGTTTCGCCATCTGGTACAAGAGTCTCGAGCAAGGAACGTTCTCCAGCTGCTTCAGCGGCGAAAATCAGTTGACCCGTCAGCAGTTCACCATGCTTCTCGAAGGGGTTTTCCCACGCCGCTTAAGTAATAATTTCCCCCGTAAGGACAGGCACTTAACCTCTTTAAAAAGCCCCGTTTTGTGTTATATTAACGTCATGTTTGACGGTGTTGAAAGCATAACGGATGCTCTGCGGCTTCAAGAGATTCTTCAGCAGAAGGACAATCGCATCGTCGCTCTGGAAGCGGATCTTTTGCCCCTGAAAGAACAGCTTCCCTGGTTTCAGGCCGAGCAGACCGAAGAGATTCAGTACCAGCGCCGCAAACCCTCAAAAAATCGCGGCAAGGACACGATTGCTTATCCCGACAATCTTCCGGTCAAAACCATCGAGCTCGACTTGTCCCCGGAAGAAAAGGTGTGCCCGGAGACGGGAGATGCCCTTGTCGAGTTAATAATCAAGAAATGTCCCCAACTTTAGCAGGAAAGTTGGGATCCTCTCGCCTTGGGGAAAAGCAACCTGTTCGCTTAACTGGATCAACTATCGCCAGACTTGAGAATGGTCAACCCGGCATTTGGGATGGGCCATTTTTTTTCATTGTCTTTCAATCGACTTGGGAGCTGGTAGACGACAAAAAGAAATGGCTCATCTTGTCATTTTCGGCGGGCTGTTTCCTTGAAAGAAGGTGGTAGAAGTTTCAACCCTTCAGACCTGATAACCCCAAAGCCCGGTGAATGTTCGCGACTTCGTTCGTGTGGTGGTAGCTTATCGGGGCTTTGTTCTAAATCTTCAACCAGGTCACTCCAGGTTGCCGCTCGATGTCAACAACCGTGCTTTGGGTCGGGTTAAACTTATAGGTCAAGTAGCACACGTCCAGCACATTTGACAGAACCGATGGGTTGAGAATCGCGGTATTGACTCCATTGCAACGGGCCGACATGACCAGGAGCCCGTTTTGCCGCTGTTTGTGCAGGTAGTCACCCAACCCCTGAGTAAATTCATAACTATTTTGGTCGACCAAGGCTGGCCAGGTCTCCTCTTTGCCCCGTAGATCGACCAGGATGCCCTGACAACGGACTTTGAAGAGGCGTCTTTCTGCTATGATTTTTCGGTCTTCTTCGGGAAAGCTATCCAAGACGAACCGCCTCCAGTGGTAGACAGTTTCATATACCGTGGTTTCCACCTCTAAAGAGCCATACCATACGCCAAACGCCAGACCATTGCTGAAGCGGGTTTGCTCCCAGTTCTCTGGGAGAAGAGGGTAGGTGATTACCGTTCCATAGTCAAAAGGCCTAGAAATCAACGGCGAGGTGCTGGGGCGCTTATCCAGGCCTTCAGCCACTACAGCGGCAAGGGCATCCTTATCGTCGCCAAGATCATCAAAGAGAGCTTGACTTTCACGAATGCCCTTAATGTTTCGGTACAGCTGGTCGTCAAAATCAATCACCTTCGATATCAAATCACCGTACATCAACGCCCTCGCTCGAAGTCGAGATAGCGGCGAACGGTGATCAGGCCTTCATAGCCGCGCTTCATGATTTCCAGCGGGGTTTGCCCGTCAAAGCGTCTGTTGGGCTGGCTGATCCAGCGATAAGCCAGGTCTCGGTCGTGAGGGAAGATGATCCTCAGTGATTTGTGGATAGCCATCAGGTGTCCGACGCGGCCCAGGAGGTCGGTATTGTCGGCCAAAGCACCTCCATTGCGGTACCGCGAAAGGGTGGTTCGGGCATTGCTGGAGAGTCCAAGTAGAGCTCCCTGATCTGAGGTCGATAGATCCCAATGTCCAAACAACTGCAAAACCATTTGTGCCAGTCGGGTACGGGTTTCTTTGGAATGGATATCTGGAAGATCTACAAAATTATTTTGGGCTGTTTGTGACATGGGCACCTCCTTTTTGCTTTGAATCGTAACACATGTTGCGAAATATGCAACATGGCAAGAGGGGCTCATGTGGTGAATGGAGAAAATGAACGGAGAACGTTTGGAAGATGCCCTGTTTTTACTGGGCTGCATTCCAAATGTCGGTTGGGGAAGGGGGCCCGTTTTTTTCCATGCTGACACAGGCGGCAACCGATCGCTGGGTCATTTGGAGCCGAGCGACCCGTCTTTTCAATGCCTATGTTTATATCGGCCTTAAACTTTACGATCTCTTGGCAGGTAAAAGGAGCATCGGCCATAGCCGACTTTTAGGCAAGGGGCAGGTTCTCGAAAGATTCCCAGAGATTTGCCAAGAGGGTCTTAAGGCAGGGGTTCTTTATTATGACGGCCAGTTTTTTGATGCGCGCATGGTCCTGGCTTTGATGTTGACAGCTATCGAGCATGGTGCCATGGCGGCTAATCATGTTGGTGTTGTGTCCTTTGTGAAGGAGCGGGGCCGGGTGGCGGGGGCGGTGGTTGAAGATCGCCTGACTGGTGACCAGTGGTCAATACGGGCAAGGGGAGTCATTAATGCCACCGGACCCTTTGTCGATCAGATTCGGCGGCTCGACCTGTCGGATAGTGAACCGATTCTGCAAACCAG
>CALZIZ010000488.1 GCA_945787465.1 uncultured Desulfuromonadales bacterium | reverse complement strand
TGCTGATGGGGCTGTCTCTGGCCGGTTGCGGGCCGATGTTACAGTCTGACTCGTTGAAAACGCCCCGGCCTGTTTTCAAGGATGCCTGGAGCACCATTCAGGAGAAAACCGCTTTGCCGGAAAGCGAGGAGTCTAAAAGCGCTGCGGCGCTGCAAAGGGATGCCCAGCAGAACGGGGTCGTTCGCCTGGTCCGGGTCTCAGGTATTTCCGACGACAAGCCGCTCTCGAAATTACAGCCGGGCACCGATGCTGCCGAGCTTGCCCGGCAGCTGCCGGCCGAGGGCAAGGTGCAGATCTCCGTTCAAGACATGAAGATCGGCGACTTCATCAACCTGGTGTTCGGCAAAATCCTCAAGTTGAACTACACCTCCGGAACCGACGTCAAAAGGTCCCCCGAGATCATCACCCTGAACATGACCGAGGAGATCGGCGCCCGCGACTTTTATTATGTGGTGCTCGACCTGCTCGAGCAGCGCGGCTTTCAGGCTGTCCCCCAAGGCAACCTGCTGATGATCGAGCAGGTGAAGAGGACGGCGAAAAAGGGACTCTTCAGCAGCAACGTATTCTGGGGCCGCAAGGTCCCCAAGCTGGCCCGGGCCGCGAAAATAACCCAGATCGTTCCCGTCTACTACGCCGAGCTGCCGGCGCTGTTCAATATGGCAAAAAAGTTTGTCCGGGATGCCGAGCGGCTGACTTTTGAGGTGCAGGCCGAAACAGCATCCCTGCTGGTCTCCGGGCCCGTTGACGAGGTCAGCCAGATCGTCAAGCTGATCGAGGCTTTCGATCAGCCCTTTTCGGCCGGCAAATCGATGGAGCTGCTCTACCTCGATTATATCGGCATTAAAGAATTTCAGGCCGAGCTCGAAAAGATTCTGCCGGGGATAGGGATTCCCCTGGCCGGCAAAGCCCAGGCGGCAGGTTTGCGCCTGGTTCCCGTCGAAGCCCTCAATGCGGTATTGATCGTGGCCGCGCAACCGGCCTGGGTTGACAGCATTGTTTTCTGGAAGAGAAAACTCGACACTCTCGACGCTCTGGGGGATGAAAAAAACCTCTTCGTTTACCGCCCTAACAACCGGCCGGCCGAAGAACTGATGGAGGTCGTTCCCAAGCTGTTGGGCGCGGCTACCGAGAAAAAAGGCCCAGAGCCCCAGGAGGATACCTTTTTGGGTGAGCAAGTCCCGCAGACCGCCCTGAAAGGGCTGGCGGGGCTCGACGCGGACATCGCCATCGACAAGGGGCGCAACGCCCTGATCGTTTTCGCCTACCCTGCAGACTACAAGAAAATCCGCCATTTACTCGAGCAGCTCGATACGCCTCCTCGGCAGGTGCTGATCGAAGTGACCGTGGCCGAAGTCACTCTCACGGACCAGCTCGAATACGGTGTCGAGTGGTTTTACCGAAACCAGGGCGGCGACTTCACCTCTGAACTTCAGACCCTCGGCGGTCTGGGCATTGGCGGCTCCGGGTTGAACTACGCCCTTTCAAAGGTGGACGGCGACTTCCTCGCCCTTCTGAACGCCTTTGCCCAGAAAGACCTGATCAACATTGTCTCCACGCCGCACCTCGTCGTTCTGGACGGCAAGGAGGCGACCATCAATGTCGGCACCGAGGTCCCGGTGGTCACCAGCGAGACCTCGGCCTCGGATATTGAAGGAGTTGGAGAGGCCAGCATTCTGCGCAATATTCAATACCTCAGAAGGGGTGCTGACCCTCGATGTTCGCCAGGAGCTCAGCGAAGCCCAGACCAACAATGTTTCGGATATCTCATCACCGCTGATCCTCAATCGCACGGTCAATACGTCTTTGGCCTTGAAAAGCGGCGAAACCATCCTGCTCGGGGGCATGATCAGCGAAAATCGCAGCGACACCGACACCAAGGTCCCCCTGCTCGGCGATATCCCCTGGTTGGGCCATCTGTTCAGGGTCAATTCCGAGTCGGTGGTAAAGACCGAACTGATCATCCGCATCACCCCCTATATCCTGAGCTCTTTGAGTGACCTCGATCAACTCACCCGAAGCCTTGAGGATATCTGATCTCACCCGGGGGCTTCCCCAGCCCCCGCAACTCTGACTTAATCAAAACGGGTCCAGACAATCCGGCAGAGGGGATGATGAGTGCTCAATCGAATGTAATGAGCGGGAGCGAGGTGGTTTTCTTTCTGTCGGGTTGGCTGCTAGAAACATTGTTGTAAAGGCTTAGATCCTTTGTCTAAAAGGTAGGTTGGGTCAAGGAGCGAAGCGACGGACCCAACAAAACCGTGCGCAATCCACCCAACATTCCAAATCGTTGGGTTTCATCCCTCAACCCAACCTACGAATCTGCCCACCATTGAAAATGCAAAAACCCAGGGCTGGCCGACCATTAGATCACCCTTTTAATGGAATCAAATTTTCGTTAAGCTGCGCAGCGAGGTCGCACACTTCGGCCTCCCGCCCTCCTGTCACTTTCAAAAGCTGATCCACAGTCATCGGCACGGCCGAATAGTCGTTGCCGGCTGCGGGATAAACACGGGAAAACCGCCGCAACGATGCATCGATGAGAACCGGAAGATCCTTTGGCAGCAGAAACGGACAGACACCCCCCGGGGCATAACCGGTGTGGCGAATGACCTCTTCGGCGTCGGGGAATTTGACCTTTCCGGTCAGTCCCGCCGCTTTTTTGATCTTGGAACTTTTCACCTTCATATCGCCGCTGGTGACCACCATGACCGGCTGGCCGCCAACCATAAACAAGATGCTCTTGGCGATCTCCGCCACCGTGCAGCCCACCGCCTGAGCGGCAGTTTCTGAGGTCGGCGTGGGCTGAGCAAACTCCAAAACCTCTATATCATAGGCTCTCAGGTAATCCTTGACCTCTTCAATGCTCGGCATTTTTTCCTCCTAAACGCAACAGGGGCCGGAGTCGGTCAAATTGACCGGCTCCAGCCCCTGGTAAAAGTTGTATAGATTTTCGGACTTATTTCAAGGACTGGGAATAAGCAAGTATATCCCGGGCCTCAGCCTCGCTCAGGCCGGCATCGACGAGCATCGAAGGCATGTCGGAACCCGGATGCCCCCAACGGATCTTGTGGATCGTCTCCTGTGGGTTGCCCTTGGCGTAATAAGCCACCCCCTGGATTCCGTCTTTTTTATCCTTGAAGTCGATGGCTTTGCCGTCTTCGTCGTGGCAACCGGCGCAGTGAACGGCGAAAAGGGCTTTTCCGTTGACCGGATCCCCCTTGGCGTTACCGGCGGCATCGATCACCGTATTGATGTCGACCAGGCCCTCTTTGAGAAAGGTTGTCAGAGCCCAGAGGTCTTCTTCGGTGAGAAACTCGGCAAAGCTGTGCCGGGCGGCGGCATCCCTGAGGGCGGCGTAGAGTTCGGTGGCGGGTTTATTGCGCGCATCGTAAACACCGGTGATGCCGGTGTAGTGGGAACCTTGGCTGTAGCGTCCCTTGTCGCCGATATAATCCCAACCGTGACACTCTTTGCAGCGCCAGGAGGATTCTCCCTGTTTTTTGGCCTCTGCAGGGTAAAGCGGATGGCTGCCTTCAAGCTCGGCGGGCCGAATCTTCATCCACTTGTCGTAGAGTTGCCCCCCGTGTTTGAGATCAGCCGGTTTGGCCGTGACAACCTTATTTGCCGCCACGCACCCAAGGCCCAGTCCCAAGGCCATAAGGGCCAATACCATTGCTGCTTTGTGCCACTGCCGGATTTTCATCGCCTGCATTCTCCCCCTTAAACAAGAACTCCTCTGACCCTCTAGGGACCAAAATAGAGACCATACTATCAGAATTCGAATTCAGACGCAAGCCCACCCATGATTTTGAAATCCGTATTCAAACTCCCACCTATTCGGGGTCAGGCCCGGGTAATCCGCCAGCAGTTGTGAATGCGCGGATTGCGCTCAAAATCCTTGGGTATGGTTTGCCGGGTGATATCTTCAACCTTCAGGG
>CALZIZ010000487.1 GCA_945787465.1 uncultured Desulfuromonadales bacterium | reverse complement strand
TAACATTACGCCGGTCCGCCTCCCTTCCCTGCCCTTCTTCAAGTCCCCGGATTGTCATTCTCCATTCTGCCAGACTTTTAACAAAATACTTTTTTTGTTGAAAGTTAAAATGGTTCATTTCAAGGGAGAGTTGGCGTCCTAAAACTCAGGGGTTGTTGGAACCATTAAAGGTTAAGGATATGCCGGAGAGAAAACCTATCGGGACGATAAACAAGACTGCCCGCCATCTCCGGTGAGGCCGTTTCTGGAAATAAGGTTGAAGGAGTTTCCATCATTCAAGCCTATCGCCAATAAACGTTGACCTGCCTCGAAGAAGGGGGTATTTAAACGGGCATGTTTTCCCTGACCCTGTCCCCCCCTCCCTTGCACGCGGGCGGACATGACATTCCCCAAGGAATACCCCATGATCGTTTGCCAACGCCCCTCCGGTCTGCGCCTGTTTTTCAGGTACCGCGGAACGATTCTCCAGCACATTAAAACCAAGCTTTTAGTAACCATGCTGCTGGCCCTGGTCGTGACCCTGACCGACGGCAGTTTCTTCGGACTCAAAATTGCCATGACCCCCGTCCCCTTCAGCCTTATCGGCATCGCCTTGGCAATCTTTCTGGGTTTCCGCAATAGCGCTAGCTACGACCGCTACTGGGAAGGGCGAAAACTCTGGGGGCAGCTGGTCATCACCAGCCGCAATCTGTGCCGGCAAATTCTGACCTTCATCGACACCGGCAACACGCCCCCCGATCCATCGTCCCTTCAGAGACAGATGGTTTATCGGGTTATCGCTTTCACCCACGCCCTGCGGCATCATCTCAGGGATTCCTGCCCTAAAAGTGACTTGGCCCCTTTGCTGCCGGCCGAGGAAAGGGAGCAGGTAGATCGTGCCCGCAACACGCCCAATTACCTCCTGAAGAATCTGGGGAACGACTTGCGTCGCTGCCTCGCCGAGAAGCGCACCCATCCCTACCTCGCCGCCAGCCTCGACCAAAACCTCGACAGCCTGGGAGGTATCCTCGGCGGTTGCGAGCGGATCAAGAACACCCCCATCCCCTTTACCTACACAGTGCTTCTACACCGCACGGCTTATCTTTACTGTTTCCTTCTCCCCTTTGGCCTCGTTGACAGCCTCGGCTTCATGACCCCCTTCGTCGTCGGCATCATTTCCTACACCTTCTTCGGACTCGACGCTTTGGGCGACGAACTCGAACAACCGTTCGGCCTGTTTCCCAACGATCTGCCCCTTTCGGCTCTGAGCATCACCATCGAAAGTGACCTGCGTGAGGTCCTTGGCGAATCCGACCTCCCTGAACCACCTCGCCCTATGGAGGATTACCTCCGGTAACTGGATCTTTAGTCGCATTCTGCTCAAGTATCTTGGACTCTGGCATACAGAGCACCCCGATAAGCCGCCGCCGGATAGCATCTATGAAGATATACCTTTTGACGACCGCTGGAGCGACAATGAGGGACCAAGCATCACAATCAATTGACTTATCAGTGACGTTCGTTGGATCGGTGCGGGTGAAAAGCGAAAAGATCGGCGCAGCTTAAGAGGTTTGGGACAGTCCGTTTTTTTGATTGGCAGTGGCTCGCAATCTGCCTCATGCTGGTAGACTCTTTGGTTTTCGGGAGAAAATCGGTGGGGAGAGGCGGTCACTAGCGCCGCAGGCGCAATCCCCAGAAAAAGAAATTTCCGATCAGCCCTATCAGCAGCAGCGATCAACCCGTCTCATAACGCACCATTTCCAGAACAAGGAACGGCCCTGCCTGGCCCCCCTGTGGCTTTCAGGTAGGGCCGTTCCTATTTGCTGGGGCCTCCCATAATTCATTCCTGCTTTGTCTTAGTATTTATAGAACCTTCATATAGTTCATGATTAGGCATAAGGTTGGCACTTATGTCAGCTACCCAGTCATTGCCCCGAGAAGGCAACATTTAACAAAATGCTTATTTTGTTAAATGTAGTCCACTGTTTTTCCCTTTGAGATTTGTGATCGATTATTTTCCTGTATCTCTAAGAGGGGCAGAAGAACAGAATGCCTTGTAGCACGGACTTGAAAAAATTAAAGTCGCAACAAACCGGGTAAAGCCACAGGCCTTGCTGAAGCAGCCCCTGGAGATTGGCTTCAGGGATTGCCTTTTAGGGGTGAGTCAAATTTCAATTGTCAGGGCATTCAAAAATGTCCCCAGTTATAATGTCTGTCCCGTTTTGCCCGCAAAACTCAGGAGAAGATCATTGTCCAGGCTAAGTGCCACCGTCCT
>CALZIZ010000486.1 GCA_945787465.1 uncultured Desulfuromonadales bacterium | reverse complement strand
TCAGCTGGCCCATCTCCTTGCGAAGCCTGGCAAGCTCGGCGGCCTGTTCGGGCGGGATGTCGAGCAGGGCCTGCAGCATCGGCCCGGAGGCGGTGTTGATATTGCTGCCGCCACGCTCGGTCCAGACCAGTTCGGAGGCGATCTTCTGCCACAGCATGGGCTGTTGCAGTCCTTCGATAAGGGCAGCCTCTTCCCTTGCCTGCATCGCTTTGCTGTTGCGCGGGGTCCAGGCGCGGATTCCCCGTTGCCTGTAATCAAAGCTCTCTGCACCGTTGAGGTGCTTGAACTCGTCGCGGTCAAGCCAGTCTCGCCAGGTGTCGGCCGCCCGTGCAGCCTTTTCCCGGGAGACTCCCTGCGCCAGCAGAAATCGTTGCAGCAGGGCAGGGTCGCACCAGGGCACGCTCAGCATGGAGGCGGTGTCCCGCAGGCTGATGGTGCTGTGCCCCAGAAGTATCGGCTCACCGGAGAGCGACAGGCTCTCCGGCAGGGTTAAACCGGAAGGGCTGTCGATTGGTGCAACCTGCGAAGCCTTAAAAGGGGTTGTCGCAAGCAGAAAACGAACCAGCTCCAGCTGTGACTCGGCTTCGAGTTTCGCTTTGAGCTTGTCCTCGAGCAGAAAGGCCGACTGGACCGTATCCCTGGCGGCGCCGCTGACATAGAAAGACAGGCCGACCCCGATCACCATGACCACCAGTACAAGGACCAGCACCGCGCCTCTCTGGCTGCCAGCGCCCTGGCGGCGCGAATGAAGGGGGGCACCCATCAGAGTCCCCGGAGAAGAGGGGCCTGTTGTTCCATAAGATCCTTTTTGTCCGAAAAATTGCTCTTGATGGCTACGAACAGTTCTCTGGCTTCGGGCATATTCGGCTTTTTGTACGAAATCCTTACGCTGTTGGGCAGGCCTTCTTTGACAGAGGCGGTCCGCACCCCATCGCTGATATATTCAATTCTGAAGGTCTCCAGATCTTTCATCAGCAACTGTGACTTGTGGGTAGAACTTGGCATTGCGGGTTGCTTGAAGTCATGCTCAAGACTGTAAATCGGCGATTCCTCCAGCAACAACACGCCGTCTTGATAGCGCAGACGGCTCAGTGTCAGCCCGGCGCCGGCAAAGGGGCGGCTGGTGATATATTCCAGCTCGTTCTCCCCGCCGTAAAAGTGAAAGTAATACTCCCTGCCGGCAAGGGCCATGGCCCTGCGTTCTCCGACAAAATGGTAGCTACTGCCAATACTGTCGCGCAGCCGGGACAGATTTCGGGTCTCCTGGGCAAAGCGCTTATCGGTCTTATGCAGCAGAGTGCTTGCCATCCGCAGAGTGTAGGCGGCCGTGGTCATCAGGACGCTGAATATGGCCAGGGACACCAGCAGTTCCACCAGGGTGAAGCCTTTTGCTTTGATTTTCTCTCGGACCTTGCTCATCGTCCTCCGAAAGCGAAGGGGACTACTTACTCGACTCGGGTCGTTAAGAACTCGTAGTTTCTTCCGGCCAGCTGCAGTTCGACCCTGAGCAGCTGCAGGCTGAAGGATCCTGAATTCTTGCCACCCTGCTGGGAGCCGGTCCAATTGTTTTTCTGCGCCAGCCGGTGGACCGTATAGCCGTACTCCAGGCCGTTGAATGTGCCGGCCTCGGTCATTCCGCCCTCCAGGGGAGAGCTTGCGAGGCGATCCTTCAAGGAGAGGGCGCTCAGATAGATCGTCTCCATGCGCTGCATCTTTGCCTGCATAGTGAAAAACTGCTTGCAGGCCAGATTGATGGTCATAATCACCAGGGCCAGGATGAATGTCGCAACCAAAACCTCCATCAGGCTGAACCCGGCTTCAGGGTTTCTCTTCCGGACGAATTTCATCCCGGATAAAGGCCATGAATTCCGACTGCTTTTTTTCCTTTTCCAGGGCCGCATGTTCCAGCCTCCGCTCAAACCGCGCTGCAAGCCGCCAACCGACCGGATAGACGATGCCGATGGCAAGGGATATCAGCAGAAAGACCACGATCATTTCGATAAAGGTAAACCCCTTGCACGCAAGGAGTCTTCCGAGATGTCCACGAGAGGTCACTGAGTCTCTCCTCAGGCATAGAGGTCGCTCATGCTGACGACCGCCAGAAGGATGGCGATCACGATAAACCCGATAAAAATGCCGAGAAAAACGATAATAGCCGGTTCCAGAAAGGTCAGCAGCAGGGCAACCTTGGCTTTGAACAATTCCATGTATTTCTTGCCGGTGCGCTGAAAAACTTCATCCAGGCAGGCTCCGGTCTC
>CALZIZ010000485.1 GCA_945787465.1 uncultured Desulfuromonadales bacterium | reverse complement strand
TATCGGTTCTCCAAGCTATCTCACGACGGAGCACCCGTCGGACGTCAGCTCCCTTTCGGGCCGGGTGATGTTGCAACCCGTATCCGCCTCATTACAAGTACGGCCTTCGCTTTTTCCGACATCCCATGCCCACACTTCCGACAGCGTGTCTTGCGCCTGCCGTAGGTTCATCGCAACCCTATGGCGGAGAGTGCAGGTTTGCCACGTTCCACACTATTGACAGTAAAACAAGCGACTTAGGTCTATCCTATACACCGGCAGGACAACATCCCCGTGGGGCGACCGTCAGAAACCCCATCTTGCCTGCTCACCTTTTTGGTTCAAGCCTGTCAGCCTCTTAGGCTTGTTCACGAATTACGGTGCCAGCGGACATTCACTTATGTTGACCCTATCGCTTAGAACCCTAGCCCTCACCCGGCTTGAGGCTGCCAGGAGGACCTCTGCCTCGCGGCTTCGGCCCCTCCCCAACGAGGGATTCGGTACATTGTCCGGAAGGCTCCGCACCCCATAAAGACAGTATGGCGGCACGCTCCCGTAGGGTACCCGTGGAGGAACACGGGGTCTGGTCAGCGGGTGGAGATCACTGCCAGACAGTCAATTAATGCGACTTCGTGTCGCAGTAACGGTTCATGATAACCGGCGGCGACGTGAAGGTTCGGCCACCACCGCAATTTTAGATTTTGCTTTTTGGCCAAAAGCAGACGCATTTTCCGTCCGGTTGATTAGTTTGATACTAGTGCAGGCCCCCTCCAGATAGCGAACTATTCGTTATCCTTTTGAGTGTCGACAAAAACCCTCAAGCAAAGGAGCCTGCACCATGAGATTCTACAACAAACAGCATCAATTTTACTGCGGCATCGATCTGCACGCCAACGCCATGTACCTGTGCATCCTCAATGCGCTCGGCGAAACGGTCATCCACAAGAACATCTCGACCAAGCCAAAATCCTTCTTGCGACTGATCAAGCCCTACCGCGATGGGCTGGTGGTCGGCTGCGAGTGTATGTTTTCCTGGTACTGGCTGGCCGATCTCTGTGAGGACGAGGGGATCGAATTCGTCCTCGGTCACGCGCTCTATATGCGGTCAATCCATGGCGGCAAGGCCAAGAACGATCGGATCGATTCTTATAAAATTGCCGTACTGCTGCGTGGTGGCAGCTTTCCGCTGGCTTACGTTTACCCCAAAGCCTGGCGGGCGACTCGCGATTTGATGCGGCGGCGCAATCATATAAACCGGAAAAAATCCGAATTGATTGCCCATATCCAGAATACCGCCACCCAGTACAATCTGCCCGCCCCCCTGGGGAGGATCGCCAAGCCGAGTGAACGGGACGAACTGCTGGAGAAATTTACCGATCCGGTGGTCCGCCGTATGGTGCGGTTCGACCTGGAGGTTGCCGAAGATCTAGAGAAATCGCTCAGCGCCCTGGAGCGGGATCTTGAGCGGATGACCCAGCACCATGCGCCGATGGAAATTGCGCTGCTGAAAAGCATCCACGGCGTCGGCCGTATCCTTGGCATGGTCATCCTCTACGAGATCGAAGACATCGCCCGCTTTCCGCGGCCCCAGGATTTCTCCTCCTATTGCCGGCTGGTGAAGCCCGCCAAGCAGTCGAACGGGAAAACTTACGGTCATTCCGGCAAGAAAATCGGCAATGCGCATCTGCGCTGGGCCTTTGGCGAGGCGGTCGTCATGATGCTCAAGGGCAACGATCCGGCCAAGGCGGTTTTGCAGAAGCTGGCCAGTAAGCACGGTAAGGGCAAAGCCATGGCGATTCTTTCGCATCGTCTGGGGCGGGCCGTCTATTTCATGCTTAAGAATCAGGTGCCTTTTGATCAGGAGAAATTTCTGCGCTTAGGCAACTGACGGGAGGGGGCGGACTCAGCCAGATTGTCTAACTGGAAGGCATTGCCACCTGGGCAGATGGAACCAGAGCAGCCATGTTTCAATGGGAGAAAAACCCGCCATGAAGGGCTGCCTCATCGCTGTCGACCGCCAGCCAGTTATTTTGATTGGAGAGCCGCCTCGCTCCCACATATTCGTCGCGATGATCCAAGGGGATCAGCGCCGGATTCTGCCCCTTCCCCGAGCCCGTTACTAACTGCGGCCATGGCAGCTAGATGGACCACGATAATTTGATTGGGACGGCATAAGGGTACGAACGTGTTTCTAGGCGACGAAGTGACACCGAGACAAATCTCGGGCCTTCGTATTCATTGAGCCTCGATAAGTGTTTGGAGCAGAATTCGATCTGCAGCCA
>CALZIZ010000484.1 GCA_945787465.1 uncultured Desulfuromonadales bacterium | reverse complement strand
GCGCACGGCCGGGTCGGTTTCGCCCTGGACCACATGCTCGCCGATGGTGCGTTTGATGATCAGGTCGTCCTTGATCCGGCGGGTGAAATTATCGAGGCTGCCAAAGCGCCTGGCCACCATGGCGTCAAAGACTTCGGTGCCGCCGCCCATCTTCTCGATGGCAAGCTCAACTTCACCATCCTGCACCACCACCTCGGCGGCCTCTGCCGCCGCCAGAAGAATCTGTTTCTGCAGAAGCTCGTTCCAGACCGCCTTGCGCAACGCCTGAGCGCCGGTCGAGCCCGGGTCACGCAGGGCGACACGCTGGTCGAAATCCGCGTGGCTGATCAGGCGCTCACCGATGCGCCCGACATACTTGGCCGAAAGCTGGCTGGCATCCTGCTGCAGGCTGGCCAGCTCGGTCGCTGCAAGAACCTGCTTAATACTGGCAGGATACCCGGCAGCGGAGATCTTCTCGCCGATCGCCTCGGGTGTGACCTGCTCGGGGTCAAACTCGACCTGGGCCAGCCCCGAGGTGACACTGACCTCGACAGGGCCGACCCCCGGCACCTCGGCCAAGGCATTCTGGATGTTCTGGACGCAGGATCCGCAGCTCAGGCTCTGCACCCGGTATTCGGCCTGGGCCAGCTCACCGGTCGAAGAAAAACCGGTCAGGCTTAAGACCGTCAACAGCACTGCCAGCACAACGACAACAAGGCTGATAAAAAAGCGGGGATTCATCGATGAGATATCTCCTTATTTAATAAAGCAAAGACTTTTATGGCCACCAAGGCACCAAGACATAGAGAAAACCTAACTGCATATCTCAAGGGGGCTACTAAGCTCTCTTGAACGTCTTGGTGTCTTGGCGGCTAACATGCAGGTTTATTAATTGAGCCTTTTACCGTCATGCTCAGGACTTCAGGAGGCAAAACGCTCGCAAGAAACGTTTCACTTCCCAACTTTATTTCACATCCCGTGCCAGCCCAATTAATCGACCTAAAATGCTGATTTCAATGGTTTTCAATCCAAGAGAATCGGGATTAAGGAGGGAGAGGTGTAGGATATCCTTTAACCCGCTGTAGAATATTCTGCAAAAGGACTTTCAGGAAGAGGTGAAGCGGAGGGCGCAGCCTTCATCAGACAGCGCATCAGAAAAACGGACAGCTCTTGCCGGGGCATTCGCGGTTGCGGGCCATCTCCCGGCAGCGGGTTTCGGTGGCTAGCGCCGGCAGTTCGATCCCCAGCTGCACAGCCAGAAAAGCCCGCCCTTCCCTAACCACCTTGCGTAGCGCCCGCCTACAGCAGCGCGCCTCACCGTCCCCTGCGCAGGTCAGCCCCAAGGCCGAGGCCCGGTTGGCCAGGCCGCGCTCGGCACCCTTAAGCGGGGTGGCCCCGGCGAGCAGACTCACCGCGATCCCCAGCGAGATCCCCGCTCCGCAGGCCCCGGCGTAACCGCAGAAGCCGCCCGGCACCTGCATTGCCCGACGGATCGCCTCGGCGACAAAGTTCTCGGGCAAAACAGCCCCCTGCTTGCTGGCTGCCAGCAGCAGCGCCAGGGCGGCCATGGCATGGTGCTCCGGCCCGTGCATGGGAAGCTCGGGCAGCTGGAGCAGTTCTTCAAGTATCTCCTCGGCAGCCTCCGACTTCACCCTTTCGGCCAGTCGCGGCAATAGCTCAAGGCTCCCCGCACCGTGGCAATGGTCACAAACAAAGTGCCCCTGGGGGCAGAGGATCAGGGCCTGGCCGGGCTGGGCACAATAATGACAGCTCGCCTCGACGGCACTCTCATGGTAAGCGAGGCTCTCGCCGCAGACCATGCAGTGCTGGGCGACCGGGTTCTGTTTGTTCATTCATACTCCCAATGTGTTGCATGCTTGAGCCATAACAGAACTCAAGCAAACCTTAAGGCCAAATCTCTCAAGCGCAAAAGGCCATGGGACACGGATCAAATCTGAAAAGGCAGGATAAATCTGGATTGCTCTGCCTTTTCTGCGTCCAATTGCCATTGAACCTGAATAGTGGATTGACCATTTGTTTAAAATTATCGGTCACCAGGTAAAACAAATGACCTCAGCGCGTTTCAAAGGTTGAATATACGACACGCTCCGGCTCCAAGTCAAAACCGGCGATCCGTTACTCCCCCTCACCCTTTCCTTCCACACTGCGCCGCGACTCCTCAAGGGTTACCGCCTGCGACCGCCCGCCCCGGCGCCAGCGGTGGTAACGCTCCACCCAGGCCAATAGCCGCTCGGGCACATGGGCCCTCTTCCACTCACCGGCCACCGCTTTGTTGGCCTCGGC
>CALZIZ010000483.1 GCA_945787465.1 uncultured Desulfuromonadales bacterium | reverse complement strand
CGCTGCTGGCTATCGCAGCCGTCGCCGCACCGGCTTTCGCTGATTCGAAGATCAGCGGTTATTACCGGATGCAGGGTATCGGTCAGAATATCAGCGGTGATCCCGCTGATAACAAGCCCACCGAAAGCGTCATCGACAACCGTCTGCGTATGCGCTTCCAGAACGACATCAATGACTACGTCAGCGTCGTTTACTACGGCGAGGTTGACACCGTTTGGGGTGCTCAATCCAAAGGTACCATCGGTGGCGGTGGCCAGCTTGGTGCTGACGGCGTGAACGTCGAAACCAAGAACGCGTTCCTCAACTTTGTCATTCCCGATTCGGCCTATGCCGTTCGCCTTGGTGTCCAGGGCTTCGGTGACCATGCCGCAAACACCATCGTTGCCGACGACATGGCTGGTGCCCGCCTGGCTCGCAAGGGTAGCAACTACACCGCGACCCTCTTCTACTCCAAGTGGGACGAAGGGGATTCGACCACCGATTGGGACGACACCGACTTCTACGTCCTGCAGTCCGACATCAACTTCACCGACACCGTTAAGGGTGGTCTTGACCTGTACTGGGTCGACGACAACGACGACTCGGCCGGCTCAGAAACCGACCTCTACATCCTCTCGCTGCACGGCGACACCAAGATGGGCGCCATGGGCCTGAGTGGTTTTGTCAACTTCCTCGACGGTGAAGAGGACGTCCTTGGTCCCGGAACTGACACCGACATCCAGTCTTGGATGGCAAGCGCTAAGGCAACTGGTAAAATGGCCGGCCTTGACCTCGGCCTGCGCCTCATCTACTATGCAGAAGATGATGACGACCAGGATGAAGGCGCCTGGTTCGTTGCTCCTGGTAGATACGAGTTCCCCAAAGAGAACCTGTCCATCTTCCTGCATGACCCCTACTACAACAACACCAATGAAGGCGCCAAAGCCATTCGCGATGCCGCCAACGTTGGTCACGGTCTCTACGGTGTTGCCCTGAGCGCCAACTACAAGCTGCCCGGCACCTGGTACAGCAAGTTCGGCCTCGGTTACTTCGAGGCTGTCGATGAAGACGTCGACGATAACGGTACTAACGAGTCCGAAGGTACTTCCCTCGGTACTGAAGTTACTGCCATGGTCGGCACCAAGATTGCCGAAAAGGTTGACGTCAGCCTCCGCGGCGCTTACGCTTTCCTCGGCGACTTCTACGATGCGCCCGCTGCAAGCGGTGCAGGTGATCCCGACGACCTGTTCAAAGTTACTTTCATGGTCAACACTTCTTTCTAAGCAGGTGTTTGCCAAAAAGCCCCGGGGTTTCCCCGGGGCTTTTTTTGTTTGGGGCTTTCAAATTGGGAAGGCGTTGACAGCCCCAGGGGGACATGCTACACAGAAAATTCGTTGCTCGAGCTAAACAACCACTCTTTATTTTAATTCGGCAAGCTCATTCCTTAGAGGTATCTTCTCATGTCCGTACATTTTCGCCTCTGCTCAATCCTTCTGTTCGCCGCCCTTTTGGTCGTCACTACTTTAACCCCGGTTTTCGGGGCGCTACCCGAAACGCTGGGAGATGATTTCAAGCCCCTCTCCGGCTACGTGATTATGCCTAGCAAGGGTGAATTTCTCGTCGATCTCGATGCTGCCAAAGGGGTGCGGGTAGGAGATATTTTCGTCTCTGTCTCCCCCGGGCAGAAAATTGTCCACCCGGTGACCAAGGAAGTGCTCGGGACGCTTGATGAGGTTAAGGGGATACTGCAGATCTCCCGCCTCCGGTCAGGCTATTCTCATGCCAGGGCGGTCGTTGGGGGCGAATCTCTGCAACGGGGCGACCTGATACGGCGATATGAGAATATTCCGGTGACTTTCTGGGATTTTACCGGTGGTGGCGAGGGGGTCTATTCGGAACTCAAAGCAACCCTTCCCGCCCTCGAGTGGCCCGATTATCAAGCCGCCCAGGCGCAAAAAACAACCAAGCCCCAGCCGCCGGCAGAGGGTGGGCCGTTGCTGATCTTTGCGTTGAAGGACACAGGGTTGGAGGTTCTTGATTTTACGAAAAAGACTCTAAAAGCCTACCCCTTTTCCTCCGCTCAGGTCAATGTCCCGTTACCCTCTCAGGTGATTGCGCCAGTTCTGGTTCCTGATTATCAGGCAGGAGCAGCCGAAGTCCTCCAATATCTGGCGCAGCCCTGATCTGGACGGTACTCCGGTTGGTCTCGAGGTGGGAGATTTTGATGGCGACGGGGTCAAAGAGATCGCGGTGGCCTTCGATGATCGCCTGGAAATCATGCGCAACGCTCAAGGGCAGTTTCAGAGCCTCGCCCAGATTAACCTCGATAAAAATCGTAGAATCATCGGCCTGGATGGAGGAGACCTCGACGGCAATGGAATGGGCGAGTTGTATCTCACAGTCGTCTCTGGAGAGGATCTGACCTCCTTAAGGGTCGATTACCGGGCAGGGCAGTACCAGCCTGGTTCGTCAACCATACCCTGGTACCTGCGCCAGGTCGAACTGCCTGAAGAAGGGCGGGCTCTTCTGGGGCAAAGGATGTCAGCGGATGAGAAGCTATTTCAGGGCCCCGTCTTTCGAGTCGCCCTGGAAGGCAATGATTTCGCAAGAGGCCCAGAGCTATCCCTTCCCCAGTTTGGCAACATCTACGGCTTTGCCCCCTTTAAAACGGATAAAGGTGAAACACTTTATGCAGCCTTATCCAAAAGTGATCGTTTGCAGGTGCTTCGCGCTACAGGGGAAAAGCTCTGGGAGAGCGAAGAACAGTTCGGAGGCAGTGAAAACTATGTCCAGCGGCCGGATAGCGTAACCGTTGGGGCCGACATGCGGAATATCTTCCTCAAGGCCCGTATTGAAAGCCTTAAGGACGGAACCATCCTGGTCCCGGCCAACAAGGGTTCGAGGATCATGGCCAGCAGCCGAACCTTCGGCAAGAGCCGACTGGTCGCCATGAAATGGGACGGATACTCGCTGCGCGAGCTCTGGCACACCCAGCCTCAGGACGGCTACCTCGCCGATTTCCGTCTGGCCGATGCCGACAACGACGGCAGGACGGCTACCTCGCCGATTTCCGTCTGGCCGATGCCGACAACGACGGCCAGGACGAGGTGGTGATGGCGGTGTCCTTCAGCCGCAAAGGGTTTTTGAGCAAGGGGCGCTCGTCTCTGATGATCTTCGAGCTTCAATAGCTATCAAATCAGATGGTAACAAGCAAGGGGTCCGGTTTTGCCGGGCCCTTTTGCGTTGTTGGTGCAAAAATTACATGTTGTCATGAACAAACCATCATATCTTGTGTGGAAATGGTCGTCGATATGTTTTGATGTTAGAAAAATTGTAAATTTTCAGCCCATTTCAGCCTGAAACAGATTGAAAATCTGGATCCCCGACAAAAACATTCGGGGATGACGACCGGACATTCACGGCGCAACCGTCATTCCCGCAGAGGTTTTGGGCGGGAATCCAGTCTTTGGCCTTGATTCAAAAGGATTCAGGGCTACTGAATAGTTACGAAAAATTTACATAAGGTGGTTTGTGAGGGTTGTCTTTTTTCAACGGAGGTCACAGTAGATGGTCAGGGCAGCGAGCCTGCAGGGGTAGTCGCCGGGAACGAACAAAAAAACCGGGCTGCCCGAGGAGATTTCGTCTGAAGAATTCAAGGCCCTGGCCGAAAAAGGAGCATGCCAGATCGTTGACGTGCGTTCACCGGAAGAATTAGCCCAAGGACAGCGCTTACCGCTTGCCGCTGAGAGTGTCCAGGTAAATTTCTGCAAGAATCCGAATTGTCTGAATTTTGGCGTCCCTGCGAGCACGGAGAAGCAGCCAAGGGTACCCGGGGCTTGGGCTACTCGGCGGCTGTAGAACTCCCATTCCTGCAGATCACGACTTTTGCGACGCCCTCTGGTAAGCTTGCGTTGGACTGGAAACCTTCAATAGCCTTTAATTACCCACTTGCTCGTTTAAGGATAATTGCATATTCTTTAATAACTCCATGGGCAATTAAAGGATATTTGCATGAAAAATACTGATCGACAACTTCTGGTTCCCCTCCCCGAATATCCAGGTGCTTTCGCACTCGTTCCCCCGCCTACGCCTCGGTTCATACCGCTTCCGGGCATACAGGGGAAGGTGGCGAAGGCCCACGAAGCCTTGGGCGCTCTTCAAGCTGCGACAGCGGCACTTCCAAACCCAAACATGGTGACGAGGACGCTTGACAGACGGGAGGCGGTACGCAGCAGCCAAATCGAGGGAACAAGCGCCGACGTAAACGAACTCCTGGCCTACGAGGCAACAGGCAGCGAAGAGGGGCTCCCTTCTGACGTGATAGTGACCCTGAATTATGTCAAAGCCCTTGAATATGGCCTTGAGCAAATCAAAATCAGGGGTGGGACCCGGGCTCTTACTTGCGACTTGATAAGGGAACTGCACCTACATCTGATGGACAAAGTGAAGGACTACTACGGAGCACCAGGCGAATTCAGAGAGTGTCAGAACTGGATCGGTGGACTTCAGATCTATCAGGCCCGCTTCGTCCCGCCGCCACCTGAATATGTGCGGCCGTGCCTGGAGGATCTGGAAACGATTCTCCAGTATGGTCCGGCCGAAGAAGACCAGTTTGAAGTGCCGATCGTAATTCGCATGGCGATCGTCCATGCGCAATTCGAGACCATCCACCCTTTCATAGATGGCAACGGCCGCGTGGGACGTATCCTGTTGCCCCTGATGTTGGCCGCAGAAGGGTACTCGCCCGTTTACCTCGCAGGGTTTTTAAAGGCAAACCAGCAGGCCTACTACGACGCATTGGCTGCGGTGCAGCTAAGAGGGGAATGGACTGAATGGGTTAGGTTTTTCGCTATCGGGGTCGAAGTTGCGGCACAAGAGTCAATACAGATCGCAAAAGATCTAACAACCATCTGCGACCGGTGGGAACAGGTGTTGGCTGCGCTCAACCTCCGCTCCGACGCCGCGGTCAACCGTCTGCCCAAGCTGCTGATTGGAACTCCTGTCGTAACAGTACAGCAAATAGTGGATACTCTGGGCATCTCATTTCCGGCCGCGAGCAAGGCACTGTCTCTATTGGAGGAAAAAGGTATCCTGGTACAGCCAGGGGAAAAACGTCAGCGTTACCGTACCTTCGTGGCAAAAGAAGTCATAGAGTTATTGGACCGGCCCCCCGGGCAATACCACATTTATTGAGGGTTAGTCCCAGTAGACATAATGGCTGACAGTTAGAGTCTTTGCTTTGGGGCTAACATGCAAGGCACAGGTTTTTCACAAGCCAATCTGAAGAAAACAGGGTTTTCTCTGTGCCTCTGAGTCTCGAGCCCTCTTACTCAAAGGGATCGAGGGGGGGGCTGCCTGAGCATAGATCTAATCGGACACGGCTGATTCTCCATCCAGAAATCCCACCCACTCCACATTCAGCGTCGCCACCCCGAACTCCTCGTCCACCCTGCCCTTGAGCACATAGGGGCGCTGCCGGCTGAGCTTGCGGCAGAAGCGGTTGTAGGCGTTGGGGAAGAAGGTGGTGTCGAAGATCGCCGTGGTGTCTTCGAAGGTGATGAATTCCATCGGCTGTCCCTTGTGGGTCTGCACCACCTTGCCGGTGACCCACCAGCCGACCAGGGTGACGTAGCGGCCGACCCAGTTGTCCAGGTCCGCCGCCTCGATGCGTCCGCTGCGGGCCAGTTGCCTGCGGTAGGGGACCAGGGGATGGCAGGAGACGAGCATCATCATCGTAAGCGGGTGGCTCGGGAAGCTCGAGTTTCTGCTCGTCAAAGAGCGAAAGGGTTTGGGCTTCGGGCTGGCGGTGGTGGCCGAGCAGCTCCCAAAGCAGGCGCGGCCGGCGCTCTTTGCCTTCCAGGCTGTCGAAACAGCCCGCCTTGACCAGCAGGCGTCCGTCGGCGGGATCGATGGCGACCCGGCGCAGAAAGTCCGCAAAACCATCGAAAGGGCCGCCCCTTTCACGCTCCTGCAGCAGGCGCTCCAGCCCCTTGCTCGAAAGCCCCTGGACCTGCATCAACCCGACCCGGATCTCGCGATCGCAACCGCGATAGTGCGGCCTGCTGCGGTTGATATCGGGCCCCAGTACCTTGAGAGCCAGGCGGCGGCACTCGGAGAGGTAGGCCAGCGGCGAGTAGAAGCCGCCCTGGTTGGAGATGACCGCAGCCATGAACTCGGCCGGGTAATGGCTGCGCAGCCAGGCCGACTTGCAGCTGACCAGGGCGTAGGAGGCCGAGTGAGGCTTGCAGAAGGAGTAGCCGCCG
>CALZIZ010000482.1 GCA_945787465.1 uncultured Desulfuromonadales bacterium | reverse complement strand
TCCGGAAATTCTGGTCCTCGTCGATTGCCTGGGAGCAGCGACGGTGAACCTGAAGATCTACTTCTGGTATGACGGTTCAAAATACAATGGCCTCAAGGTCAAGTCTTCGCTGATCAGGCTGGTCAAACGGATCTTCATGGCAAAGGGCATATCGATGCCGGATGAGGCCAGGGAGATTGTTTTCCCCGATGGGGTTCCGGTACGGATGCTCGAGGCCGCTCCGGCAGAGCAAGTCGCTGTTATGGCCCCAGTTCCGGTCGAGTCGGAGGAGGTGACCACCGCGGCCGAGGGGGATCTCGTAAGCGGGGACGAGCAACTCCGCGAGCAGGGCCGCAAGGCCCGGGTTCCCGAGGAGGGAGCGGGGCTGCTGCCCGAAGAGCCGCAGCGTTAAATGGGCGTAACTCTTCACCACATTTGCAAAGCAAAACCGTTTCGGGGCTCGCCCCGACAGCCGACCGACTTTTTGCAAGCCGCCAAAAAGTAGGCAAAAAGCGGCTTCTCCTGCGGGGAGCATTACTGTCGCCGGGATGGCGCCTCTGGTCATCATGGCTGCTGATGACAACGGAGTTGCTTCGTGGCGACTCCTCTTATGCGAGGCATTCAGCAAGGCAATGACCAGTTCTTGTTTTTTCAGGCATCGCAGCGCCGGTGTTCGCAACAGCCGGGTAGAGCGGCGGCGAAGCACTCCGGTGCGCAAGAGGGCTCGAAAACGGTGAACCGTCTCTCGATTGCAGAGCCGGCACTATGATCCGGCGGCCTTTGCGCACCCCATGCGGCGCAGCCAACGTCCTTTCTTTGGTGCCTTTCTTTGGACGAGCAAAGAAAGTTACCCGGCTGTCGGGTCGGGACCCGACGGTTTTAAATGCTTTTTGCTGAGGTGCTGAACCGTTCCAAATGGGCAAGTCCTTTATATTTAATGGCAATTAGGCTATCCTTTTTTAATGCTTGGACAAGAATTCATAGCGCGACAAGGAGTTTTTTGATGCCCCCCCAGATTCTGCGTTCGGTCTGCCCCTACGATTGTCCCGATACCTGTGGCCTTTTGGTCGAAGTTGAGAACGAGAGGGCCGTTGCGGTCAGCGGCGACCCTGAGCACCCCTACACCCGGGGCACCCTCTGCCCCAAGATGAACCGCTACCAGGACACGGTGCATTCCCCGCGCCGGTTGACCGCCCCGCAGATCCGCACCGGGGCCAAGGGCGAGGGGCGCTTCGCTGAAATCTCCTGGGACGAGGCTATCGGCCGGATCGCCGAGCGCTGGCGCGCCATCATCGACCGGTACGGCCCGGAGGCGATTCTTCCCTACTCCTACGCCGGGACCATGGGGCTGATCCAGCGAAACGCCGGCCACCCCTTCTTTCACCGCCTTGGGGCGTCGCTTCTAGAGCGAACCATCTGCTCGCCTGCCAAGGAGGCCGGCTGGAAAGCGGTGATGGGCAACACCGCAGCCCCCCATCCGGGCGCGGTGGTGGAAAGCGACCTGGTGATTCTTTGGGGGATCAACGCCGCCGCCACTAGCATTCATTACCTGCGCGACGTTCAGGACGCCAAACGCCGCGGATCCAGGGTCTGGGTGATCGACACCTACCGCACTCCGACTGCGGCCGTGGCCGATAAGGCCCTGCTGGTGCGGCCGGGAAGCGACGGAGCCCTGGCTTTGGGTCTGATGCACCTGCTTGTGCGTGAGCAGCTTGTGGACGAGGCCTTTATTGCCGCCCATGTTCAGGGGTTCGATGAACTGAAGGCGCAGGTGCTGCCCGATTATCCCCCGCAGCGGGTCTGCGAACTGACCGGGCTCTCGGTTGCGCAACTCGAAGAACTGGCCTGCCAATACGGCCGGGCCGCAGCGCCGATGATCCGCCTTGGCAGCGGGCTGTCGCGCTACGGCAACGGGGCGATGACCCAGCGCACGATTATTGCCCTTCCGGCCCTGGTCGGGGCATATGTCAAGCCGGGCGGCGGGTGCCTAGTCGGGACCAGCACCGGTGGCGCTTTTGCCATCCAGGAGGTTCTGCGCGAGGATTTTCTGCCAGGGAAAAAACCGCGCACCATCAATATGAACCAGCTCGGCAGCGCCCTGAACGAGGTGGACGATCCTAAGCTGATGGGCCTCTACGTCTACCACTCCAACCCCGCCGCCATCGCCCCCGACCAAAACCAGGTGCTGCGCGGCCTGGCCCGTGAGGACCTGTTTTGCGTGGTGCATGAGCGGTTTATGACCGATACCGCCCGCTATGCCGACATTCTGCTGCCGGCGACCTCCTCCCTGGAGCACAGCGACATCTA
>CALZIZ010000481.1 GCA_945787465.1 uncultured Desulfuromonadales bacterium | reverse complement strand
TAGAGCCCCTCCAAATAGTTAAAACATCCCAAAAAATCTTCAGAAAATACCTTCATCTTGGCTTCGATGTCAAGAGTGGAACTGCCGAACAGCCATGGAGTCCCCCGCTGTGCTGGGCAAACACAAACAAAAAAGCCCGCCTTATGGCGGGCTTTTTCCTTGGTCAAGCATTTTCAACGCAAACACTGGAACAGCCCCTTGCACCAGAGGCAGCTGCCGCAGGGCTGGGCCTTGACGTGACAGTCCTGCTCAAACGCCTCGGTTTGAACGTAATCGCAGGGCGCAACGCTGCAGCTCGAGCAGTGGGAGTGGTCGTAGCCGAGCACACTTTGCCTGAACGCCGCGAAATCCTTCCCCTTCCAGACGTCCAGGATTCCTTTGTCTCTGAGGTTGCCGAACTCCTTGGGCCTGACGAACTGCTCCCAGCCGTTGGCGAAACAGTTATAGCGATGCCAGAGAAAATAGCAGGGATGCACGCCGCCGTCCCAGGAGACAAAAGCCCCGCCATCCTCGACAAAATCGCACCGGCGATCCTCTTTGGGCACCACCTCGGGCAGCCGCAGGTCGAGTCCGGTCTCCTGCGCGACCCGGCGCGCCTCTTCGAAGACCGCGCTCACTGCTTCACGGCGGCGATGATCGATGGCGAAGAGCTTTCTCAGGTCGAGATATATGCCCTTCTGGTCGGCCTCGGCCTTCATGGCCTCGACCAGCTTGACAATCTGCTTCTCCTGGGGCGACTTGGCATAGGTCCAGAGCACCCTGAAATAACGCAGCAGATCAACCCCCTCGGCCTCGGCCCGCTTCTTCCAGGTTTCAAAAAGCTCGAGGGCCGCATCGGAGCAGGTGTCATAGACCGCCTGCTGCGCATGGCGCTCATCATAGGGCAACAGGTGGCTGACAATGGCAAAGGTGACACCCCGCTTCGCCGCCCAGGCAAGGGCGGCGGGCAGTTCATGGAGATTGTCGGCCATCAGGACGAACTCGACTCCGACCTGCAGGTCGGCCCTGCCACTCTTTTCCCCAGCCTCGGAGAGAGCCTGTAAAGCAGCGTCTATGCCTGCCAACTCGCCGCCTTCCCTGACTTTTCTGAAGGTATCGGCTGAAACCGCGTCCATGGACAGGCTGATGCGATCAAGGCCCTCCTCGACCAGTGCCAGGGCCCGGGCCTTGCTCAGCAGAGCCCCGTTGGACTGAAAGCCGACCCACCCCTGCGCAGGCATAAGCCGCTTCGCCCTGCGGATGAACTCCTCCAGCTTCGGATGCAGAAGCGGCTCGCCGATGCCGTTTAGAATCAACGCATCCAGGGTGGGAAAGGCTTCCTCCATCGCCTCGAAGGTCTGCATCGACAGGTCACCCTCGGCCAGGCCACCTCGCTGCGTCTGTTTCACGCACATGAAACAATTCAGGTTACAGCGAGTGGTGGTTTCGACAAAGAGCTTGGAAGGATATTCCCGCAGGGCCGGTGGGCTCGCTGAACCTGGCGTCTCCAATGTTGCAGCTTGATTAACTGTCATAGAATTTCTCCAACAAACGCGATGCTCGAGACAAAGGGCAAAAAGGTAAGGGCTCCAGAACAAAGAGAAACAGTCCTGTGCGGTAATCTAACCTTTCTTGCCACCCAAAAGCCTTGATGCAGGTCAAAAAAACACGTCCCGTTGAAACTCTCTGGGTTGTTCCCGACCAATAGGCTGACGAACCGCGGCAAAGGGGTCATTTGTTTAAACACAGAAGGCTTCAATGGCAAAATTCAGACCAAACCCAAAAGTGAATCATGGCCTCATCCCGTTGAACAAAAAAAGACGTCTTTTCAGTAAACTAAACGTGATCAGAGCCTGTCAGTTGGAATCTCAACCATTGAAAGCCTTAACGCAAGAACGAATTTGCTAACGTCTTTCTGTGGCCAATTTCTACAATGTTTCACTTTTCTACAGACAAGCCTCACCATGTAAAGGACCGCAGCTCTGGTCAATGTCGAAATTCTCTACAGATTTCAAAAACCCCTGGTCAGAGGGGCCATAGCTTCAACCACCCAAAGGCCCGAAACCAAGCCCTTACTCCACATTGGCCCGCAGGTTGCAAACGCTACCCGACCAACCGCAGTGTGTTGATAAACAGCTGCCCCTTCTTATATTTTGGACAAAACGAAAAATACGGGGGCGCCCGAATGCAAACCATTTCACAAAGAGTGCTTTGATACCATGGTAGATCTTCTGCTGATATTAGTAAGCGCGGTATTCGTCAACAACTTCGTGCTGGCCCGGTTTCTCGGCATCTGCCCCTTTATGGGGGTCTCCA
>CALZIZ010000480.1 GCA_945787465.1 uncultured Desulfuromonadales bacterium | reverse complement strand
AGGAATGACACATGGCATTTAACGAAGATCTTGCCGCAAGGGTCCGCCAGGTCTTGATTGAGCGCGATGGCTACAGTGAAAGAAAAATGTTCGGCGGCCTCTGTTTTATGCTGCACGGTAACATGGCTTGCGGCATCGTTCGTGACCTGCTGATCGTAAGGGTCGGCCCGCAACGCTACGCCGAGGCCCTTGAGCAACCCCACGCGGCGGTTTTCGACTTCACCGGGCGGCCGATGACCGGCTGGGTGCAGGTCTCCCCGGCCGGTTGGGCGCAAGATGCGAGCCTTGCCAGCTGGGTGCGGCAAGGAGTCGATTACGCCCTGTCCCTGGAGCCAAAATGAGTTCACCTGAAGATCTTACAACCTGCCGCTGCCCCTGGGTCGACCTGTCCAAACCTGACTACATCGCTTACCATGACCGGGAGTGGGGCGTTCCGGTTCACGATGATCGCCTGCAGTTCGAGTTTCTTATCCTCGAGGGGGCTCAGGCCGGTCTCTCGTGGTACACGGTGCTGCGCAAGCGGGCCAACTACCGGCAGGCCTTTGACAACTTCGACCCCAATCTCGTGGCTCGCTACGACGAGGCAAGAGTGGCCGCCCTGCTGCAGAACCCCGGCATTATCCGTAACCGGGCCAAGGTCAATGCGGCGGTGACCAATGCCCGGGCGTTTTTAGCCGTGCAGGAGGAGTTCGGCAGCTTCGATGCCTATATATGGAGGTTCGTCGACGGTCGTCCCATCGTCAATGAGCTGCGCATCCTCAGCGACTACCCGGCCACCTCGAAAGAGTCCGAAGCCCTGAGCCGCGATCTGCGCCAGCGGGGGTTCAAGTTCGTCGGCTCGACGATCATCTATGCCCACATGCAGGCCGTTGGAATGGTGAATGACCACAGCCTTGACTGTTTTCGTCGGGGGGAACTTCTGGCGGGCCCTGGAGGTAACTGATTTTTGCTGTCCAGCCGAAAAAATCTTTGCTGTCAAAGGGATCGGCTTTGCTTTTGCATAAAAACAATGGGTTCGGGGGAAATACCCGCCCATGTCTAAGGGCCAGGGAAAGTATGTTAGAATATGTGGATTAACGTGCATTTCTTGTGAATGTTCGGGGTGAGGGGAGGTCGGAGCTATGGGAGGACTGGTCAAACCGATTCGGTCGGAGGTTTTCGACAGGGCCGAGCTGAAAGCTCTCTACCAGAAGTTGTCTCCGGTTTATGAGGCCGCTCTTCAGGGGCTCTACAAAGAGATCCGCTCAATTCTTGAAGTCAACGATTATCGCCCCACCATCAAAAACCGGGTCAAGCGTTTCGAAAACTATTTCGAGAAACTTGTGCGCATTAACCAGCAGGGCCAGCCGGATAAGCCTCCGGTGATTACCGACATTCTCGGCCTGCGCATCGTCAGTCCCTTTCTTGAAGATCTTGAGAGCATCGAGCGGCTGCTCGTGGGGGCCTTCGAGGTCGTGGAATTCGAGCGCAAAGGCGCCCGGCATTCCTTTCGGGAGTTCGGCTACGACTCGGTACACCTGCTGATTCGCCTCGAGCCAGGCCTTTTGGAGCAGGAACTGCCCCATACCGAGGCGGTGTGCGAGATTCAGTTGCGCACCATCCTGCAGGACGCCTGGGCCGAGGTCGAGCACGAACTGATCTACAAATCGGACATCTCTTTGCCCAACGAATCGATTAAGCGCAAGCTCGCCTCGCTCAACGCCACCCTGACCCTGTCCGACTTGATCTTTCAGGAAATCCGGGATTACCAGAAAGAAATCCGGGAGCGCCACCGCAAGCGGCGCCAGAGCCTTGAGGCCAAACTCGGCACCGCCTCGCCCATTCTGCTCTGCGCCCCTTCGCCCAGGGGAAAAACAGCTGCGGACCATCCCCCCCTCGATCTGGCAAGCATGACCGGGCAAAGCAAGCTCGAACGCGCGATGGTCGAGGCCCTCGAGGCTCACAGCAGCGGCAACCTGGAACTGGCCATTCGCCTCTATTCACAGTTGCTGCGCTTGAAGCTGCCCGATGCGATCCGGTCCCTGGTTTATAATCACCGGGGGATGGCCCATTTTGCCCTCTCGGAATATCCCCGTTCGATCAAGGATTTTTCCAAGGCTATCGAGTTTGACGGCAGAAACGTCCGCTGTTTCAATAACCGGGGGCTGGCCTTTCGGGTGCTCAAAAGGTTCGACCGCTCCCTCGAAGACTATGACCGTTCCCTGGCCATCAATCCTTCGCAGCTCGACGCCCATTGGGGCAGGGCCCAGACCTGCTACGAGATGAAGCTCTTTACCGAAGCGCTCTCTGACTGTGA
>CALZIZ010000479.1 GCA_945787465.1 uncultured Desulfuromonadales bacterium | reverse complement strand
CGGGTTCGAGGTTCGCAACGATCTTTTTGGCCACCGGCGGTTGCAGTTTCTGTTCGAATATTTCAACGGCAACTCGCCTAATGGCCAGTTTTTCGAACGAAACATCGAGTACTATGGCGGCGGGCTGCACTTCTATTTCTGACCACCAATCTGATTCACGAGAAAATGGGGGCGGAGTATCGGGCACCCTTTTTGGGGGAATCTCCTAGGGCGTGAGGAGGTGAGATTAAAGCGTGGTGTTTTGCTCATTGTAAAAAATCTCCTAAATTCTTATCTTCTGCTGCCCCAAGGGCTATTTTCGGAAAGCGGGAATTATCTTGTCTAATTTTAAGGCGAAGCCGCCTTGACCCTGCGTGGTTTTGCGTTTATTCTGCCTGCCCAAACAAAATTTAAGCCGTTTCTGGCAAACCATATACAAGCAGGCAATGGAGGTCTTGTGGCCGTTATTGAAGTAACCCATCCCCTGGTTCGGCATAAGCTGGGCCTGATGCGTAAAAAGACCATCAGCACCAAGGATTTTCGCGAACTCGCCTCCGAGGTTGCCCGCCTTTTGACCTACGAGGCGACCAAGGACATGGAGACAGAGACTCACAATATGTCAGTGTCGAGCAGATCAAGGGCAAGAAGGTGACGGTGGTGCCCATTCTCAGGGCCGGTCTGGGGATGATGGATGGCGTTCTCGACCTGATCCCCAGCGCCAAGGTCAGTGTGGTCGGGCTATATCGTGACGAGGATACTTTGGAGCCGGTGACCTATTACAAAAAAATGGCCGGGAGAATGAAAGATCGCACCGCGCTGATCCTCGACCCGATGCTCGCCACAGGGGGGAGTGTCGTAGCGGCTATCGACATGCTCAAGGAATCGGGCTGCACCAAGATCAAGGGGTTGTTTCTGGTTGCGGCTCCCGAAGGGATCACCCGCTTGCAGGAGGCCCATCCCGATGTCGATATATACACGGCTTCGGTCGATGAACGGCTGAATGAAAACGGCTATATCCTGCCTGGGCTGGGGGATGCAGGGGATAAAATTTTCGGCACCAAGTAGCCCACTCTACCGCCTCCTTCAGGCGGAGCTTCGATCGATGGTAACCCTTGGATCCGCCTCCCACCCGCTTCTGGGGGGGGCGGATTTACTTTGTTTACTCCCTTGAAATAGAGAGGTGTGCGACCATGGAGCAGGATGTTTCCTCCACCGGTTATAACTTTCGCATAAAGGACGGTCTGCTCGGCGCCCAGATGCTCTTCGTGGCCTTCGGCGCCCTGGTTCTGGTGCCGCTGCTAACCGGCCTCAACCCCAATGTCGCCTTGTTTACTGCCGGTTGTGGCACGTTGTTGTTTCAGGTCATTACCAAGGGCAGGGTGCCGGTTTTTCTCGCCTCCTCTTTCGCCTTTATCGCTCCGATCATCTATGGGGTGCAGACCTGGGGCATTGCCGGCACCATGTGCGGGTTGGCCGCGGCCGGCGTCTTTTATATGCTGCTCAGCCTGGTCGTCAAGTTTCGCGGCAGCCAGGTCGTCTCACGGATCTTCCCGCCCATTGTCACTGGCCCGGTGATCATGGTCATCGGCCTGATCCTGGCCCCGGTTGCGGTGCATATGGCCATGGGGCGCACCGGTGACGGCGGCGCCGTGCTGGTGCCCGAAAGCCAGGCCGCCATTATTTCCATGGCTGCTTTAGCCACCACCATGGCCGCCACGTTGCTCGGTAAGGGGATGATCCGTCTGGTTCCGATTCTCTTCGGGGTTATCGCCGGCTACCTCATATCGATTTTTTACGGCCTTGTCGATTTTCAGGCGGTTGTCGCCGCGCCCTGGCTGCGGATTCCCGACTTCGTTCTGCCCGAATGGAACAGCGCCGCGGTCATTTACATGATACCCGTTGCCATCGCCCCGGCCATCGAACACTTTGGCGACGTACTGGCGATCAGCTCGGTAACCGGCAAGAATTACCTCAAGGACCCCGGCGTTCACCGCACCCTGATGGGCGATGGCGTTGCCACCTCCCTGGCCTCGTTTTTAGGCGGCCCCCCCAACACCACCTATTCGGAGGTCACCGGTGCGGTCGCCCTGACCAAGGCCTTTAACCCTGCGATCATGACCTGGGCGGCGATCAGTGCCATCCTGCTCGCCTTTGTCGGCAAGGTCGGGGTGCTGCTGCAGACCATTCCGGTGCCGGTCATGGGCGGCATCATGCTGCTTCTCTTCGGCGCCATCATGGTGGTGGGCCTTAATACCCTGGTGCGTGCCGGGCAGGATCTGCTCGAGGCGCGCAACCTGATTATCGTCGCCCTGATCATCGTCTTCGGCATCGGCGGAATGTCCTTCACCTTCGGCTCGGTGACCCTGAGCGGCATCGGCCTTGCCGGTATCCTCGGTGTTGTACTCAACCTCGTGCTGCCCAAGGGACGGCCGGTGCGAAATGAGGACGGGGAGCTTACCGATCCCCTCTCGGTTCCGGAGTAAATTCCAAGTCGAGCCTTTGTTGTTTTGTCGGGGTTGGGAGAATTGCTTTATCTGCTTATGCACTTGGCTCCAGTTGACGCTAAATGGCCTCTAAAACACCGACCTCTAACGGATTCAGGGGTCGATTTTGGGGAATTGAGAATACAGAATTCAGGAGACAGAATATAAACAACGAAAAAGAAGTAGAGATTTTCTTCTGTGTTCTACCTTCTGACTTCTGAGTTCCCGTTGTCAAAACCCACGGTAGGTCATGACCCTCAAGGTTGATTTTACTTGAGCCAAGGCCTAAGCAGATTGCTTTATTCCCCCCTTGGAACCCCCTTATTGCATTCCTAGGAGGGTGTCGGACTTAACATGAACCTACTGCGAAATCGGCTGATCGGCCCATATTCTCGACAATTTTCGACAAATAGCCCTGCTATTCGCTCTCAAATTCTCGAAAATCTG
>CALZIZ010000478.1 GCA_945787465.1 uncultured Desulfuromonadales bacterium | reverse complement strand
CTCGCCCCTTCATTTGCTCGAAGTAGTTGCGGCTTTTGACGTCGCGCATGAAGAGCAGGCATTCCAGCGGTTTGACATCGGTGCCGGTGGCGATCATCGAGACGGTGACGGCGATGCGAGGATAATAGTCATTGCGGAATTGCGCCAGTACAGATTTGGGGTCCTCATCGACTTTGTAGGTGACCTTTTTGCAGAACTGATTGCCTTCGCTGAACTCTTCGCGCACGGTCTGGATGATGTCGTCGGCGTGGCTGTCGGTCTTGGCGAAAATCAGGGTTTTGGGTACTTCTTTGCGACCGGGGAAGATGGCCGGCAGGCTGTCCTTGAAGGCCCGGATGACGGTGCGGATCTGGTCGGGGTTGACGATGTCTTTATCCAGCTGCTTTTCACTGTAGGCTTCGTCTTCGTCCTGGGTTTCCCAGCGTTTGCGGCGGGTGAGGCGCTCGCGCTTTTCCACCTGCTGTTTTGCGGTGATCTTACCGCCCTGCTTGGTCTTCTCGGTTTCTATGGTGAAGATCTCGTTGCCGACATTGACGCCATCGGCCACGGCTTTTTCATGGTCGTATTCGCTCACCACGTTTTTGCGGAAAAAACCGTAGGTGCGGTTGTCCGGTGTGGCGGTCAGGCCCACCAGGTAGGCATCGAAGTATTCGAGCACCTGCCGCCAGAGGTTGTAGATGGAGACATGGCACTCGTCGATGATGATGAGGTCGAAAAACTCGGGAGGGATTTTTTCGTTGTACACCACCGGCAACGGCTCTTTGGGGCGCGTGTATTGCTCGGCGGGGTCGAGCTCTTCCAGGGCGTCATCCAGGGGCTCATCTTTGAGGATGGAATACATGCGCTGGATGGTGCTGATATACACCTGGGCGTCTTTGGGGATGTACTGGTTCGTAAGGCGACTTACGGTGTACAGCTCGCTGAATTTCCGGTTGTCGTCATTGGGCACGTAGCTGAGATATTCCTGCTCGGCCTGCTCGCCCAGGTTTTTGGTGTTGACCAGAAACAGGATGCGGTCCACCTCAACCGGCTCTTTCAGCAACCGGTAACTGGCGGTAATGGCCGTGAAGGTCTTGCCGGAGCCGGTCGCCATCTGTATCAGCGCACGGGGTTTGTTCTGCTTGAAGGAGTCTTCCAGGTTGGTGATGGCGGTCACCTGGCATCCGCGCAGGCCGTCGGTGAGAAGGGGGGGCATGTCGTGGAAGCGCCCCCGCAGGGTCTTGGTCTTTTGGAGCCTTCGGGCCAGCGTCTCGGGGCGGTGAAAGTTGAAAACCTCCCGTGAGCGCGGGGCCGGGTCGCTGCCGTCGGTAAAGCGGGTGATGACGCCCGTACTTTCGTACACAAAGCGCAGCGGCTCGCTGTTGTTGATCCACTTGAGCCTGGCATGGGCATAGCCTGTCGACTGCTCTTCGACGGTGGTGATTTTCTCCCCCCAGTTCTCAGGTTTGGCTTCGATGACGCCCACGGCCACAGTCTCTACAAAGAGCACATAGTCTGCCGGGCCTGCGTCGGTCTGGTATTCGCGCACCGCAACGCCCGAAGAGGCGGAAAGGTTGATCTTATCTTTTTCCTGAACCACCCAGCCTGCTTGGTTTAGCAGGGCGTCGATTTGATCCCGGGCCCGCTGTTCGGGGTTTTGGTTGAGTGTGGACATAGACCTCTCCCCTTATTGGCAATGCTGCGAAAAATGCAAAGGCCGGCATCATGTGTTGCGGCCTTCATCATCAAGCCAAGCGTATAGAGCCCACCCTGGCGATGGAATGAAATTTCAGGCCGATACGCTTTTCGCGATAAACTGAATTGTTTGACTCTGAAAAATAGCAGTAAGGCGAAAGTTTTAAAAGAAAATTTCGGAAGCCCATGAGCGGGGCTGACCTCGAAGACAAAAGGCCAGGCTTTCATCGTTGGCGGAGGCTTCCAAAACTATAAATTCAATCGAAAAGTAAATTTTCAAATCTGCTAATGCACTTGTCTCCAGTAAAAGCATGGAAGCCCGTCTTAAATTCCCTCGCCCTTGAGGGAGAGGGTTGGGGTGAGGGTGGGTTTAAACGCACGCCCCCTCACCCCGGCCCTCACCCCGGCCCTCTCCCCGAGGGGAGAGGGGACGGTTGCGATGAAAAAGGCCTTTTAGGTACATTTGACGATTTATGCACTGAGGTAGAAGTCATTTTGTTGATCAATGATCAACTTGAGTAAAGTGTATAGATAAGTAGAGACTCAGGGGTAATTTGTTCTCGTTACCCCCTTAGCCAGCCTTCACGACTTGAGTATTTTTCGTCATTCGCAGATAGTCGAAGACAAGGCGTACATTCATCGTAAGTTGCCTCATTTTCTGTGCCACGCTTTTTGCGTCTTTGGACTTGATCAGACCGACGGCGAAGCGCCTGAGCCTAGTGAGGTTTTCTGGCCCGTGGCCGGTGCGTATCCGACTTCGGTCTTCGTCATAATTCCAGTCGATTACGTAGTGACAACTGTTTTCTATGCACCAGTGACCGCGGTTTGTTTTAAGTATCTGCTGAGCGTTGGCTTGGTCTGGCGTGCGACTGGTGACACCGTAAGCGATGTCGTTTGAAATTTCTCCGGTCTTTTTGTCGACCCTCTCACGTTCGACAACGAAGGCTTGGCCAACATGAGGGAAATTGAGATAGCCATTGAGCTCGGTAGTGGCCCAAATCTTTCGAGTTTCGATTCGCCCATGTTCAAAGCCCACGCTGATGAAATCGGGCTCTTTGCGCTCTTGAAAATAAAGGGTGAGATCTTCGAGCAGCGTGGGCTGATTGCCTTTGACGGTGAAGTGGTAATGGGCCTGTCTATCTTCGACCAGATAGTTGGCGAGTTGGCGCTGGGTCAACAGCGCATCGGCGCTTATGGTTTTGCCTTTAATGTCGATAGTCTCAAGCAATGGAATCGCCATCTTGATCTCGTTGGTTTGCTTGACTTCGTCACCATCGCCTATCGGCAGAGCGCCGACTTTTTTTGGGTGTGGCAGACCTTGGTTTCATGACCGAGTACGCTCATGATGTGGGCCTGACGGCCTTGCTCGTCAATAGCGTTGCACATCGTCTTGCCATCGATGGCGAGGCTTTCATCTGTGCCCGCATAAACCTCGTTCCAGCGCTGCAAGCCCCGGTCGAGATGGTCTGGATCGACACGGATGAGGATATCACGGATAATATATTCGCTCGGGACAAGGTACTTCCCATCTTTGTAGCGGCATCCGAAGCGCTCGCGTGCTTTGGGGCCGAGGCTTTTGGCCCAATCCGAGATAGCCTTGTATCCGCGCATCCCGCACAGCGTTGCCCCGGCGGCAATGGCCAGAACAGTGGAAAGTCGGTGGCGTAGCCCTTGGGTGCGACGAGGGTCTGGAATGTCATTGAAAAAATCAGGTAAGGATCGCATTTGATTGGCTGTAAGCATGATTTTGGATGCCCCGCTACAGTAGGGTGGTCCAAGGAGGGGCCGAGACAACAGCGACTGGGCATTGGCCTGCAACGGTCGGACAAACACCATCTTGGGCGATTGCGCAACGTTGCTATAGCCCTGGCGGGTTCGGCGAAACCCCTTGGTATGTCCCAAGCACAACCAGTTTGCCGCCTTGTAGACGGTGCCTTGGTAACGCTGTGGGTCGACAAAGGTCTCCATCAGCAGAAGCGGATGGCCGAAGCGCTCCAGCCAATCGTGTTGGATTCTTTTTTCACATAGCGCCAATGTGCGCGAGATCAGGAAGCGGCTATTGTTGGCCACCAGCTTCAAACGATCATACTGGTGACGAAAATCCCAGCCGATCCACCGATCCCGAACTGCACATTTCAAGGCAGCAACGGAGAAACTTAGCAACGCAACCCACTCGTCGCGCAGCGTGGCGACGTACCAAAGAGTTTCGCCAATTTTAGGCAAATCTCCGAGGTAGTGGTGGGCTTGCATCAACTCCCGATAGCGTGCCTCCTCGGATATCAAAACAGGACGAACTTGGATTTCTTTCAGACTCAAGGCGGTTCTCTCCGATTGCAAGGAAGTTTCTTTATACCTCATTGGCGTCCGTATGACCAGGATTTATGTTGGATCATTGCTTTCACTGGATTTGCGGCGTAGAACAAAATCACCCTGCGAAGATGGCAGCATCGCGCTGGCCCGCCAGGCCGATGGTTCTTTTTGTCGTCCGATGTAGGCAGTTGACATGCTGGCCAGAACTACTAAAATATGATGGTTGTTTTTTTAAAAAACCTATGGAACTGCTATCAGAACACTGACACTGCAAGGAGTGAGCACCAATGGCTGAACTCAAGGGAAGCAAGACTGAAAAGGGTCTTAAAGAAGCATTTGCCGGGGAGTCCCAGGCCAACCGTACCTACTTGGCCTTCGCCCAGAAAGCCGACCAGGAAGGTTTTACCCAGGCTGCCAAACTGTTTCGGGCCGCCGCGGCCGCCGAAACCGTTCATGCCCACGCTCACCTCAGAGCCCTGGAGGGAGTCGGCTCGACCATGGATAATCTCA
>CALZIZ010000477.1 GCA_945787465.1 uncultured Desulfuromonadales bacterium | reverse complement strand
GGGGGAAGCGGGCGATGTCCTCGATTTCGTAAAGCATCACCATCCCCAGGATGCGCCCCACCCCAGGGATGCTCTTCAGCAACGCCAAGTTGACCGGATCATGATGGGTGGCGATCTTTTCTAACTCCCGCTCCAGAGATCCGAGAAGCTGTTCGTAATGCTCGATGGTCGCCAGATCAACCTCGACCATGCGGCGCACTGCCGGGTCGGCGAATTTTCCGGCAGATCGCCCCGTTCGCTCGGCTTGGCGATCCGCCCCAGCGGTTCGGAGAGGTTGTACTGGAGTGGCGGTCTTCTGGATGTGGGAGAAGAGCTCCGCACGTTTGCGGGCCAGGTGATTGCTGCGGCGCAGCAGATCCCGGGTGGCGCGCATCGGCTTGGGATAGGCATAGGCCAGCGGGAAGGAACCGCCGTGCAACAGAACGGCGATCTTGTGCGAGTCGATCCGGCCGATCTTGGCCTTACCACCATGGATGGCACACATGTAGAGGGCATGGCCGAGGACGAAATCGATCCCTTCGTCGGCACTGAGATCGGCCAGCCAGTACCAGGGGAACAAGCATTCGCAGCCGACCACCAAGCCATCACGATATGGTTTAATCAGCTTCAGGAAGAATTTCGGCCGAGTCGGGATGTTCTTGTGAACCACTACCTCGCCGGTCGCATCGAGGAGACAGACGTACATGGCGTCGGCATGCAGATCTACGCCTCAGTAAAACCGGTGCTGCATAGTGTAGAATTTCATGGTGCAGGCTCCTTTCTTTGAGTGGGTTTTGGGTTACTCAAAGGAGGGAGCATTACCCGTTTATAACACCCTTCGTAGCCACTAACCCCACCCTCTAAAAAAAGAGCTGGAACGCTGGGAAACTAGGAGGAAACAGATGAAACAGCCACCGACGACGCTTCTTTCATTTTGCGGACGACCGCTTTCGGCCGAACAACTGACACTCATTCAAAGCATTGCCGAGGATTTCAGCGGTCTTGGGCGGACCGAGATCGCCAATACGGTCTGTGAGCTATTGCAGTGGGTTCGACCCACCGGCAAGCCCAAGACGTTGGAATGCCGTGCGTTTCTAGAATCCTTGCAGGCCGACGGGCTGATCCGACTGCCACCGTTGCGCGCCCAGCGCCGGCGCGGCGAACAGGGAGTACCTGCCCCCACACCATTGGGGGAGTTTGGCGCACCGATGGAAGGCTCCCTCAAGGAGTTTGGCCCCCCTCAGCTCGAATCCGTCAGCTCCCCGGCCGACCAGGCGTTGTGGCGCGAATGGATGCAGCGCTACCATTATCTGGGGTATCGTATCCCCTTCGGAGCGCATCTGCGCTACTTTGTGCGGGTCATGACTCCGCAACCAATCCGTGTGGGGGCGCTCCAATTCTCCAGCCCTGCCTGGCGCATGGCGGCTCGGGAGAACTGGATCGGCTGGAGCGAGCAAGCCCGCCGACTCAACCTGCAGCGGGTTGTCAGCAACAGCCGGTTTCTGATTCTGCCCTGGGTGCGCATCGCCAACTTGGCCAGCAGCGCTCTGGCGCTGGCGGCACGCCGCCTCCCCGACGACTGGCAGGCGCGTTACCGCATCCGCCCGGTACTGCTGGAAACCCTGGTCGATCCGGCGCGCTTTGCCGGCACCTGCTACCGGGCGGCCAACTGGATCAAGGTAGGACAAACCACCGGCCGAGGCCGTCAGGATCGCAACCACCAGCGCCACGGGGCCTGTCCCAAGGCGATTTTTCTCTATCCGTTGACCCCGCAGGTTCGCCAGGAGCTGGGCATGGAGATCGCCCCATGACATCGACACCAAAGGACAAGAAGGCCCTTATCGAAGCCGTCCGGGCCGCTGCGCATCGCCAGGTGGATAAATGGGTCGATCAGCAGGTCGAGATGTTAAATGCGCCAACCCTTCCGACTCTACGGCAGATGAGCGATCAGTTCATGCAGACCCGCACCACGTTGCTGGGGGGCTGCCTGCAAGAGATAGTGAACCAACTGACCGCCTCCTATCGGCAGCAGGAGCTGGCTGCGTGCCCGCATTGCGAAAAAAACCTCAAGCGACATAGCCTCAACACCAAAACCTTTAACACCTTGCAGGGGAGCATCACCCTGGAGCGCCCCTACTTCTACTGCCGAGACTGCAAGGCGGGTTTTTATCCCCTGGATGAAGCCCTTGAGTTAGCCGACAAAGCTTATCAGTACGATATGCAGGAGAAGATGCTGCGCCTGGGAATCGAATCGCCCTATGCGATCTCCGCAGACCTGTTCAAGGAACTCACAGGCCTCAGCCCCTCGGACCACTGCATCCACGAAACACTCAATCGCATTGGCCATCTCGCTCCCATAGAAGAGGTCATTCCGAGCGCCGAGGAGATCGAGCGCCGCATCGCTGCCGCCACATCCTCAAGCGAAGAGAAGCCTGTGCTCGTTGTTGCCAGTGACGGTGCCCACGCCCCGACTCGCCCCAAGGGCGGCCGCAATAGCCGACGCGGACCCGGCAAGTGGCGCGAAGCCAAGGGGTTTCGCCTTTATCTGCTTGATGGTAAGGAACGCATCGTTCAGATCGCCAGTTGGCACCAGATTCAGGACGCGGCCCATTTTACCAAGGACCTGGAGGTCGTCGCCGGGCGGATTCCACAAGACCGAGTCCGCATCGCCCTTTTGGGCGATGGTGCCGATTGGCTATGGACCGCAATGACCAAGTGCTTTCCGAAGGCGCACGAAGTGCTCGACTACTACCACTGCGCCGAACACGTCCACAAGGTCGCAAAGCTCCAGTACGGCGACACCCTGGAAGGCCAGCAGTGGACGGAAGCGACCATCACCCGGCTTTTCATGGATCAGACCGGCTTCGCCATCGGGGGCCTGAAGCGCATGCAACCCAGCGGCGCGGAGGCCATGAAGGAGATCAAAAAGTTGATCAACTATCTCGGCAACCACAAGCATCGCCTCGCCTATCAAGAGTGCAAAGACAACGGCCTGCCGATCGGAAGTGGCGGAATCGAATCAGCTAATAAGCACATCTGCCATGTGCGACTGAAGCGCTCAGGGGCCTGGTGGCTGGAGAATAATGGCAATACCATGCTCAGATTGCGCTGCGCCCTCTACAATGGCACCTTTGATATTGCGCTGCGCCCTCTACAATGGCACCTTTGATACGGTGTTGAGCGGCTATATTGCGAAAAAACGTCTCAAGCCGGTGTAGAAACAGGTAATGCTCCCTTTCTTCTGTATTCTACCTTCTGACTTCTGAGTACTCGTAAGCAAAACCCACGACAACAAATGACCCTTGAGGTTGATTTTACTGGAGCCAAGTGCATATGCAGGAAATATTAAATGATTTTTCAGTCTCTTCTCGATCTCCTTCACGGCCCGATCCAGTTGCAGGTCTTCGGCTCTTTGCTCTTTAAATCGGCGCACGGCTACCGAAACGCTGGCATAGTGTCCATGCCCAAACGCCTCTGCTATCTCTAGTAGTGAATGGCCTCCCAATCTTCGACTTAAAGTGATCGCCGCTGAACGAGCCAGGTTGGCTCGCCCGCGTCCTTTGACCACTTGGTTAAGCCTTTGGGGGGGCACACCAAATTGGGCAGCGGTGGCCTGGGCGATACTTTCTATCGACGGGGGCTCAACAATTCGTTTGGCTCTGTTCGCGTTAGGTGTTGGTAAAAACAACGCGGCGTTCCAGCGGAAGGCCAACGCCCCGGAATCATAGAGCTTTTCAAGAGATAGCGGCCTGACGAATTTCTCTTGTAAATACGACCACTTAATGACGGACCAACACTTAACGCGAATAGAGCCAAAAACTTTGCCAAAGAGGCACAGAGACATTGAGCTTATTCAGGTCAATCGTTTGAATACAAGGTCTTCTCTGTGCCTCTGAATCTCGAGTGAGCGAAGCGAACGGGTGGAAAACCTTTTCGAACACATTTAGAGTGTCATTGGAAAAGAAAAATAACTTGATTTATAAAAGGAGTATTTAAGGCATGTCGGAAAAACCCCTTGTTGGAATTTTGATGGGCAGTGACAGTGACTATGAGATCATGGCCGAGGCCGCCAAGGCC
>CALZIZ010000476.1 GCA_945787465.1 uncultured Desulfuromonadales bacterium | reverse complement strand
GTTGACTTCTTTCCAATTCCTTATAAACTTCATTAGAAATTCGCTTTCCCCTTAAGAGTTACAGGTAAATAGGATATGGTCGCATCGGGATTGAATTCAGGTCCATTCGTCCCGTCCGGGGACCATCCAATCGACCAGGCGTGATGATTTCCCCCGGAAAGATTAAAGCCGCACAGAGAGAAGATCAGATGACACTCGACCTTGTCAAAAACAACAAAGGTTTTACCCTCATCGAGATGCTGGTCGTCATGGTCATGATCGGCTTGCTCGCTTCTCTGGTCGCGCCAAAACTTTTCAGTAAATTGGGAAAATCCAAGATCAAAACCGCCCAGGCCCAGATCGGCATGATCGATACTGCGCTGGATGCTTTCAGACTGGATGTCGGCAGATATCCCACCGAGGAAGAGGGGCTCAAGATCCTCTGGAGTGACCCCGGAAATGTCAAGATGTGGGACGGGCTCTACCTGCCGAAACCGGTGCAAGCCGACCCCTGGGGAGCGCCCTACGTCTATAAGAGCCCGGGAACAAACGACAGGGGTTACGATGTAATTTCACTCGGTGCGGACGGCCAGGAAGGAGGCACCGGTGAGGATGCAGACATTTCCGTCTGGGATTGACTGCTTCGACCAGGGAGTCCGTCTTTCGATGCGCTTGGGCGAAATTTTTGTCTCGAATGAATACTGCCTGCAGCAGGACGTTGCCAAGGCCCTGGACATTCAGCAGGGTTATGGCGGCAAACTTGGAACCATCCTGCTGAACCTTGGGACAATCACCGAAGCGCAACTCCTCTCCTGCCTCGCCCAACAGCTGGAACTGGAGGTCCTGCCCTCCGTCGACGGCGTCGAAGTTCTGTCCGTCGATTTTCCCCAGCATCTGTTACGTGAAAACAAGGTGCTGCCCTATCGGGAAGAAAACGGCCGACTCTATGTGCTGACGGACAACCCGCTGAACCTGTCGCTCTTCGCCCTGCTGGGCAATGCCGCCGAAAAGGAGGTCAAACCGGTTCTGACCACCGATGAGAACCTCAAGCAGCTGTTGCTGCAACTCGATGCGGGCCGACTCGAAGAAGACAGCGGATCTCTGGTCAACCTCGATGAGCAGATCGACAAGTTAAAAGAGCTTGCCTCTGAAGCTCCGGTGATCAAGCTGGTCAATGGATTTTTCACCAAGGCGGTGGCGCAGAACGCTACCGATATCCACTTTGAATCCTTACGCAATGTCATGAAGGTGCGCTATCGCACCGATGGCATTCTGCACCTGGTCGATCAGATCCCCCAGAACCTCAAACTGGCCGTTATCGCCCGCCTGAAGATCGTCTCGGGGATGAATATCGCCGAAAACCGCCTGCCTCAGGACGGGCGTATTTCAATCAGGGTCGCCGGAAAGGAGATCGACGTTCGCGCCTCTTCGGTCCCCACCCAGTTCGGTGAGAGCTTCGTGCTGCGCCTGCTCGGCAAGGAACAGATCGACTACTCCCTGGAGAGCCTCGGGTTCTATCCCGATCATATCGACCAGATCCGCGCCATTACCAAGCAAACCAAAGGGGTCTTTCTGACCACCGGGCCGACCGGCAGCGGTAAAACGACCACCCTTTATTCGATGCTCACCGATCTGAGCAGCGATGAGATCAAAATCATCACCGTCGAAGACCCCGTTGAGTATGAGTTCAAGGGGGTGAACCAGATCAGCGTGCGGCCGGAGATCGACTTCACCTTTGCCAATGCGCTGCGAAGCATTCTGCGGCAGGACCCGGACGTCATCATGGTCGGGGAAATGCGCGATCTCGAAACCGCCGAGATCGCTGTTCAGTCCGCCTTGACCGGCCACCTGGTCCTCTCGACCCTGCACACCAATTCGGCCCTGGCCTCGGTGACGCGGCTGCTCGATATGGGGGTCGAGTTTTTTCTGCTCAAGGCATCGATCGTCGGCATCATGGCGCAGCGTCTGGCCCGCAGGCTCTGCCCCCACTGTTCGGTAGAGGCGCCGCTAACAGCCGATATGGACAAGCTCTACTGCCTTTCGGAGCTCAGCGCCCGCTATCCTTTCGTTCAGGGCGCCCCCCGGAAGGCCGTCGGCTGTCCCCATTGCGGTCACACCGGATACCTGGGGAGAATGGTTCTTGCCGAGATGCTCCCCTTTGATGGAAAGTTGATGGCAGCCCTGGAAAAAGGCAGCGCCCCCAGCGACATCGGCGAGCTGGGATACCGCTCGATGTTGCAGGACGGGTTGTTGAAAACCCTGGATGGCCGGACCACCATCGACGAGGTGCTCAGGGTTGCGCAATGAGTCTGATCTATTACGAAGGGGTCTCAGAATCGGGGCAGAAGGTTCGCG
>CALZIZ010000475.1:5541-7069 GCA_945787465.1 uncultured Desulfuromonadales bacterium | reverse complement strand
TTTTTGTCGGCTCTTACAAAAAGTAAGGCGCCTGTCGGGGCGCGTCCCGACGGTTTTGCTTTGGCTCTATGGGAACAATAAATGGGCTGAATAGTTACACTATATTTAAGCATCTTCAGGGGTGTTTTCAAGGCAGGGCTGCATTGTTCAGAATTAGGAAGGCCCTGATCCGAAAAGGACCAGGGCCTGTTTTGTGTGACGCTGAGAGAGTTTTTTAGATCAGCCCATCATAAAGGCGCCGACCACCCCGACGATGGCCCCGTAAATCAGCATGGGGACCAGGGTGCGCTTGAGGATGAAGCCTTCCTGGTTGCTCAGCCCCAGCACCGAGCAGACCGCCACGATATTGTGGATGCAGACCATGTTGCCCATGCCGCCGCCGACGGACTGCATGCTGAGGATGGTCAGCGGGTTCAGCCCCAGGTTCTGGGCGATGGAATACTGGATGCCGCCGAAGGTCAGGTTCGAGACGGTGTTGGAGCCGCTGAAAAAAGCCCCGAGCGCCCCGAGGTAAGCGGCGAAGAACTGCCACTGCTGGCCGATCAGGCCGGCCAGAGCCTTGCCGATGATGATGGTGTTGGCTTCGACCTCGGCGGTGCCGAGCATCAGCAGCTTGACGAAGACCAGGGCGCCGAACAGGGCCATGACCGGTTTCTTCATCTGGGTCAAGGACTCGCTCACGGTGCGGTTGACGGCGGCCCGATCGGTGGCGAAGACCAGAAAAGCCATGCTGGAGACAAGGATGAAGGGCAGCAGGGCCGGGATGTAAAGGGTGGCGTACTTCCAGCCGGTGTTGGTGCCGAAGATGTTCTGGATCGAGACCACCAGCGAGGTGCTCAGGCTCAGGTCGCCGAAGGAGCCCAGGGACGCCTCGACCATGGGGGTGTTGGCGGTGAGCATCGGCTTGATGCCCAGCTGCTTGATGCGGGTGACGAGCAGAATCGCCACGGTGCCCCAGAGGGGGAAGGAGGCTTTGACCAGGGCCGGCAGGCCCACCTCGTTGGCTGCGCGTACCTCGCCTGCCTCGCGGGCCAGGCCGACGCCGAGCTGGGCCAGAACGGCTGAGAGGACCAGGCCGACGGCGCCTGCGACCACCGAGGGAAACTCGTAGTCGAAGCGGGCGGCGATGACGTAGGGGACGATGCAGCTCAGGATGCTCAAGTAGACGTAGACGATGTTTTTCTTCACCTCTTTAAAGGAGAGGGCGAAGGTCAGGGCGATCACCGGGATCACCAGGGCGGCGACCCCGTGCATGATGGCGGCCTTGCCGCCGATCTGCAGCAGCTGCTCAGGGCCGATGCCGGAGAGCTGGCCAAGGCCGAACCAGCCGGGGGTGCCGACGGCGCCGAAGTGAACCGGGACGCTGTTCATGATCAGGCACAGGATGGCGACCCGCACGGGCTTAAAACCGAGACCGACCAGGATCGGGGCGGCGATAGCCGCTGGTGTGCCGAAGCCGCTGGCCCCCTCGATGAGAAAGGCGAAGGCCCAGGCGACGATCATCGCCTGGGCGACCTTGTTGGTGGTC
>CALZIZ010000475.1:0-5499 GCA_945787465.1 uncultured Desulfuromonadales bacterium | reverse complement strand
GGTGAGCAGCCCCTGGACCAGGGTGGCGTTGACCAGGTTGGCCTCGATGCCGAAGTAGGCCATCTTGAGTACATAGAGGAGCAGGGCCACCAGGGGCAGCGCCTTGAAGGAGGGCATGCTGTTCTTTTTGGTCATCAGAAAGATCAGCAGCGCGATGGGGAACAAAGAGAGTGCGATATCCATTTACCGGGTCCTTTCTTAATTCAATGAGGATTGAAATAACATATTTTGCGGTTTTCACCCCCACCCCGGCCCTCCCCCCTCAAGGGGGAGGGAGAAAGCCTCGGTTGACATGGTTAGGGTGAGCCTCTGGCTTTAAAGTTCCCTCTCCCCTGGGGGGGGGAGAGGGGCAGGGTGAGGGGGGCGTTTATTTTTTCTTGATATGTCGCTCGTAAAGCACCACCACCGGGTGGGTGGCCTGAACCGCGGTTTCGGCGGTGAGGTTGCCGTCGGTGAGGTTCATGGCGCAGCCCGGGCAGGCGGTGAAGAGGTTGCGGTAGCCGTGTTCTTCGATCTCTTTGGCCTTTTTGGCGACGATCTGCCGGGTGTGGGGATAGTTCTTCATGCTGAAGGTGCCCCCGAAACCGCAGCAGCTGTCGTTTTTAAGGTCGGCGTAGTCGGTGTCGAAGTGCTCTTTGATGAAATCCTTGAGCACCGAGTCCTTGCTGTGGTCGTAGTGACAGGGCACGTGCAGGGTGGTGCGTCCTTCGAGCCTGGTGTTTGCGGGGTACTCGGCCTTGAGGACTTCGGCCAGAAAGACCACGATGTCCATGAACTGCTTGCTCTGCCTGCGGCCGGTTTCGCGTTCGCCGGTGGCGTTCAGGCCGTATTCGCAGGTCGGGCAGCAGGTCAGTAGTCGTAGTTTTCGCCGACCTGCTGCTGGTACAGGCCCATCTCGCCCATGGTGGCCGAGGGGATGCCGCAGCACTTGTTGACCTCGGGCACGTAGACCGAGACGCCGAAATAGAGCAGGGTTTCGACGATCGCTTCGCCCCAGCCGGTATAGATCAGGGTGGTGGCGCAGCCGGGGTAGAAGATGACCCGCATCTTCTCGTCTTTGGCCTGGTTGAAGCCGCCGTATTTTTTGGTCAGGGCTTCGGCGGCCATTTCGGGCAGGTGACGATCGGCCATCTCGCCGATAAAGGGCTTGAAGAGGCCTATCGGTTTGAAGACGCCATCTTCGACCTGTTTGGCACCTGCGCGCACGCCCATGTGAAAGAGCGGCGCCAGGCGCGCCAGCAGTTTGGGTTGACCCATGGCAACCTTCAGCACCATTTTCTGCCAGCTCGGCAGCTTCTTGACCTGGCGCAGGATGGCCCGGGCGCGCAGGAAGATCTCATCGGTTTTCACCCCCGATGGGCAGTTGGCCTTGCAGCGTCCGCACAGCACGCAGTAATCGACATACTGCTGAATCTCCTCGGCCTTCTGAATCTGGCCTTCGAGTAGCGCATCGAGCAGGTACATCTTGCCCCGGGCGACCGAAGACTCCTGGCGGTCTTTTTTGTACAGGGGGCAGACCGACTGGCAGGTCCCGCAGCGGCTGCACTGTACGAGCAGGTCTTCGAGTTGCTTCAGGTCCTTGACGACATTTTCCACAATCGCACTCATCGTTTCAGAGCCCCATCTTGGTCGGGTTGAGCAGGTTCTTGGCGTCTATCCCCGCCTTGATCTGCTTCATATAATTGACCGTGCCCTCGCCGACCTCGTCGACCATGTACTTGGCCTTGGCGATGCCGATGCCGTGCTCGCCGCTGCAGGTGCCGTCGAGCTTGAGGGCGGCGGCGAAGAGGGCGTCGACGGCCTTGTGCACGCGCTCCATCTCTTCGGCATTGCGCTTGTCGCAGAGGATGGTGGGGTGCAGGTTGCCGTCGCCGGCGTGGCCGAAGGTGCCGATGGTGACGTTGTATTTCTGGCGGATCTCCTCAAGAGCGATGAGGATATCGGGGATCTTGGTCCGTGGCACGGTGGCGTCCTCGAGTACCAGGGTCGGGCGCAGCCGGGCCAGGGCGCTCAGCGACTTGCGCCGGCCTTCCCAGAGCTGTTCTTTTTCGGCGGCGGTGTTGGCGACTTTTACGGCGCCGTTATTTTCTTTGCAGACCTTGAGCACGGTCTGGTAGTCGTCTTCGACCTGGGCCGGGTGGCCGTCCACCTCGATGAGCAGCAGGGCCGCGGCCTCGGTGGGCAGGCCAGCGCCGGTGGCCTCTTCGACGGTCTTGATGGTGAAGTTGTCCATCAGCTCGAGGGTGCAGGGCAGCACGTGGTTGGTGATGATGCCCGAAACGGTCTTGCCGGCGTCCATGATGTCATTAAAGGAGACCAGCATCGCCTTGGAGGCCTTGGGGGGCGGAACCAGCTTGAGGACGAATTCGGTCATCACCCCCAGGGTCCCTTCGGACTGGCACATCAGGCCGGTGAGATTGTAGCCGGTGCAGAGCTTGACGGTCTTGCCGCCGCCCTTGACGATGTTGCCTTCCATATCGCAGAAGGTGACGCCCATGACATAGTCCTTGGTCACCCCGTATTTCAGGCCGCGCAGGCCCCCGGCGTTCTCGGCGACGTTGCCGCCGAGGGTTGACATCTTCTGGCTGCCCGGATCAGGAGGGTAGAAGAGGCCCTGCTCCTGAACGGCGGCGGCGAAGTCGGCGGTGATCACCCCGGCCTGAACCACGGCGTACATGTCTTCGACGTTGATTTCGAGAATTTTGTTGAGGCTGGTCATCAGCATCACGCAGCCACCGGTGACGGGGATGGTGCCACCGGCCAGGTTGGTTCCAGAGCCGCGGGTGACCAGGGGGATGTCGTTGTCGTTGCACAGCTTGCAGATCTGCGCGACCTGCTCGGTGTCATCCGGGCGGACCACAACTTCGGGCATGGCCGGTTTTTCCACCGACGAGTCGAAACTGTACAGGGCGAGATCGGCGGGAGAATCCCAGTAGTTGTCTTTTCCGACAATCCCTTGAAACTTGGCCAATACGGTTTTTGAAATCATCTGGTTCAATACTCCTTGGTTCGCGTCCTGCAAGTAAAAGCCGCACGGAAGGGGGGGGGAGTGCGACTTATGGTAAGTCGCCGTAATTTTTTGCCTGATCAATGAAAAAAAATTCTCGACTAGCCGTAGCTTAATCGGGATTTTTTTGAGGCAGAGCAGGTGAAAAAGGACAAGACTTGGGCGTACACAACACGCGTGACACGACACTAGAACAATGGTGTGCACTTTAGAACAGGTGCCATGGTAACCGGCGCTATTCTCTGGTGACAGGTCGCTGGGAGGGGAAAACCGGTTTCAGAAGAGGACTGAATAAGGAGGGGAGTAAGCGGTCGATATTTGGCGTAAACGGGGTGGGCCTGATTTTGCCAATGGTTCAACGGTTGCGCAGCCGGCCCCCTGCCATGGGGATTATGGTGCTGCCCATTCTGCGCGGTTGGGCCTGGTCATGGGTGACCATGATGACGGTCATGCCCTGATCGGTCAGCGTCGGAATCAGCTGCTCCAGGCTCTCGATCTGGCCTGCGTCGATATTGGATGTCGGCTCGTCGAGCAGCAGGGCCCTGGGGTTGAGCACCAGGGCGCGGGCAATGGCGACCTTTTGGGCTTCTCCGCCCGAAAGCCCTCTGGCCCGCCTGTCTTCGAAACCGGCAAGACCCAGCGCGTCGAGGGCCGTATAGATGCGTTGCCGCTGTTTTCGGCCGATCACGCCGCGGATTTTCAGGCCGAAGGCGATGTTCTGGAAAACCGTGGCATCGAACAGAAAGGGGTTTTGCTGCACCATGGTCACCTGCCGGCGGCACTGTCGTAAACCGGCGGCGGTCCACCGGGCCGGTTCTCCGGCAAAAACAAGTTCACCACAATCCGGTCGGCTCAAAAAGGCCAGGATGTTCAGCAGTGTGCTCTTACCCGCGCCGTTGGGGCCAGTGAGGGTGTAGAGGTTGCCAGAAAAAAGATCCAGGTGGTCAACCTCCAGAGTGAAGGCACCCTGGGTTTTTTGAATGTTCCGTAGGGAAAAAAGCTGCTGCATAGGCTATTTGACCTTTTTCGTTTTTTCAGGTCGAACGCCTGATGAAAGCAGGGACAGTTCGGCCCCGACAGAGTCGGCGATGAATTCCAGTTCGTGCAGCCGAAAATGCCTGGCATACGTCTTCAGGTTCACGTTGGCAATGGCGACCAGCTGAAAACGCGGCTGCTCGAAACCTTGCTCGCCCTGAATCCTTTTCCGGTAAAAGATTTTTCCGGCCATGAATATTTCCCACTTTGGGTCTGTCCGTTTTTTAAGTATATCGCTTTGAGAAACCCCATCTTCTGGTGCGGTCATTTTTTCAGGCCGGCGACCATGACGTTTCACCACGAAGGACACGAAGAGAAGCTAAAATTGCGTCGTTCCCCGCCCGAAAGGGAAGCAGCATGGGCATCGCTTGCGCTCTGCCCATCTGTAGGATGGGCAGAGTGAAACGATGCCCATGCGGTTAAGGTCTCAAGCTGAACAGTGCGAATAATTTTTCAATCCAACCCGCCTTCGTGTCCTTCGTGGTAAATATCATGCTTTTTTTCTGTTTTGCGCTAGACTTTTCAAAGTCACTGGCCTCAGGAACCTGTTTTGAACATGTTGTTTCATAAACCCAAGGGGATTCGAAAAGATGGGCAAAAGGCGCGAACTGGAATCGAGATTGAAGGGGGAAACCCTTGTGCGCAAGGGGTTGATGCAGAAGCATGCCGAAGTGCAGCAGCTTAGAATCGTTCCCGATTTGAATGTCGTCAAGGTGGGCGGGCACGGGGCCATTGACTACGGACGCGAGGTGGTCTTTCCGCTTATGGAGGAGATCGGCGAACTCTCCAAAAAGCACAAGATCCTGGTGGTGACTGGCGGCGGGGTGCGGGTGCGCCATAAAAGCACAAGATCCTGGTGGTGACTGGCGGCGGGGTGCGGGTGCGCCATATCCTCGATATCGGCATCGACCTGGGAATGCCGACGGGGGTGCTGGCCGAACTTGCGGGAAAGATAAGCGAGCAGAACGCCGAGATGGTCGCCCTGCTGCTCTCCAAGTGGGGAGGGTCGAGGGTGAAGACCGGGGAGCTTCTGGAGCTGCCCACCATGCTCCATCTCGGTTTGCTGCCGGTAATGCATGGCACCCCCCCCTATGGGCTTTACGAACATCCTCCGGGGGTGGGGCTGATTCCGCCCCATCGCACCGACACGGGCGCCTTTCTGATGGCCGAGGTTCTCGGGGCGAAAAACTGCATTCTGGTAAAAAACGTGGACGGCCTCTATACCGCCGATCCCCGCACCAATCCCGACGCCCAACTCATCGAGGACATTACCGTGGACGAACTGATCCGGATGGACCTTGAGGATCTGGCCATGGAGCGCAAGCTTCTTTACCTGCTTCAGGATGCCAGCAACGTCAGGGAGGTGAAAATTGTAAATGGTCACAAACGGGGTAATATAGAAAGAGCAATACGGGGCGAAAAGGTCGGGACCAGAATCCGCACCTGAAAAAAAGGAG
>CALZIZ010000474.1 GCA_945787465.1 uncultured Desulfuromonadales bacterium | reverse complement strand
GACGATTCTCAATGCCCGGAAAAAAGAGACTCGCGTTGAAGCCTACAGGGATTTGGTGGCAGTCGCTCAGAAGGTATGCGGCTATGCCCTTGAGGCCATCCCTGTCTTGGGCAAATACAACAATGGCAATTTTCAGGACGGCTGCACTGCCCACTTGTTGGCTCAGAAACTTGAAAGGGCAGTCCGCATCCTCTCCAAGGTGGTGGATCAGACCGAACGCCGCGTCTTCAAAGGCGAAACCGTTCCGGCATCTGAAAAAATCATCTCCCTTTTTGAGGTCCATAGCGACATTATCGTCAAGTCCCGTCGAGATACCGAGTATGGCCACAAGGTCTTCTTTACCGGCGGCGCCTCTAACCTGATTCTGGATTGCATTATCCCGCGCGGAAATCCTGCGGACTCAGATCAATACAAAGAACTTCTTACCCGTCATGAGGAGCAGTATGGCACCATGCCGCGCAAAGTCAGTGCGGACGGCGGCTTTGCTTCCAAAGCCAACTTGGATTTTGCCAAAGAACATCAGGTCAAAGACGCGGTCTTCTCCAAGCGTCGTGGCCTTGGTGTTCTTGACATGGCCAAAAGCAACTGGGTCTACAAACAGCTTAAGAATTTCCGCGCCGGTATCGAGGCGAACATCTCGGCCCTTAAACGTCGCTTCGGCCTGAGTCGCTGCACCTGGACCGGTTGGCGGGGCTTTCGGCGCTATGTTTGGAGCAATATCGTCTCGTACAACCTGCTGGTATTGGCTAGAATCGAGTTGGCCAAAGCATAGCAGGCTTGAACTACCGTTTTTTACCCATTGGCGGGAGTAGTCCGTCCGAAAACAGCGGATTGGACTCAGCCATTGCTACATTTCAACCTTTTGAGTTCATGGACCTACCTCCCCAGCCATGGGGCGGCAGGTCTCAATGCACAGAATTTCAAATTTCCGGGGTTTCCGGATGGAAACTAGCTAGTTTTCATCTGATGAAATGGTCTCCCCCCGCTACCTAAATCGGCGTCTATGCGCCATGATGGAGAGTAAGAAGCTTTCCATCAACGAGGAGCGAGAGGAGACCAAGATGAATATTATCACCGTCGGCCTGGACTTGGCAAAAAGTGTCTTTCACGTTGCGTGCTTCAACGAATACTTCAAAGAGGTTAAAAAACGCATGCTCCGGCGTAATCAAGTCCTTCAATTCTTTACCCAGTTGCCGCCTTGCCGGATTGGCATGGAAGCTTGTGCAAGTTCCCATTACTGGGGACGGGAATTGCGCGCCCTGGGTCATGACGTGAAGCTGATACCGCCTCAATACGTAAAGCCCTATCTGCGGGGCAACAAGAACGACTACAACGATGCTCGTGCCATTGCCGAGGCTGTGACCCGGCCCTCCATGCCGTTTGTCGCGATCAAGACGGTGGAAGAACAGGACATGCAGGCTCTTCACCGGATGCGATCCAAATGCGTTAAAGATCGGACCGCCCTAAGCAACTCAACGCGGGGGTTGCTAGGTGAATACGGCATTGTTCTCCCCAAAGGGCTCGCCACCTTACGCAGGCGTATCCCGGAGCTGCTGGAGGATGCCGAAAACGGATTGAGCGATCGTTTCCGGAACTTGTTGGCGCGGCGCTATGAGCAGCTTGCAGAACTTGACGGACATATCGCGTTCTACACGAACGAACTGGAAATATTGAGTCGGCAGGATGATGCTTGCCGGCGTCTGCAGACAGTCCCAGGTTTTGGTCCTATCGTATCCAGTGCCTTCCGGAGCGCTATCGGCGATGGCAGCGCCTATGCCCGTGGTCGGGATGCAGCTGCGGCTTTGGGGCTGGTTCCACGCCAGCACAGCAGTGGCGGCAAAAATGTTCTGCTTGGCATCAGCAAACGGGGTGATCGTTATCTCCGTTGCCTATTGGTTCATGGTGCCCGAGCTGTCGTTGCACAAGCTGTCAGAAAGAATGACCCTTTGAGCCGATGGATCAATCGAATCAGCGAAGAACGTGGTTGGAACAAAGCCGTCGTGGCTATGGCGAATAAGATGACGCGCATCGGTTGGGCCATCTTGAGAAACAACACCTGCTATCAACCCGCTTCAGTGAAATCGGCTTGTTAGTGCCAGTCCGCTGAAAACAGGAGAGGAGCTCTCCCACCAGAAATTGCGAAGGCTCAGTGACGAGCGATGACAAAACAGGTCAGACCAGCGTATCGAAAACCTGAAGTTTCCGGAGGTTCTCAAGACCGGTCATCCGATAAGGACGAAAGAGGTCGGATATACGGCAGCAACCCTTTCCCTGTCTTGATCGCACAAAGCCCTTGCAAAAAGGGGGGAGACCATATACGGAAACGGCCCTTTTCCGGAATCTCGGCGTCAACCTGCGGCCTCGCTTGTGCGACGTACGGTGTACGTCGCACAAGGCCCTGATTTCCTTGACCCGGTGCCTTTAAATGGGTGACACAGGGAATGACCATTACCCTAATCCGGGACGAGCCGGCCGGGGAGCCCTTCTCGAATACGGTCGGAAAAGCGTGGGTCCCGGTCGGCGGCGGTCGCTGCTTCTGTAATGTCGCTGCGCCTGCGTATCTCTGGAAAAGAGAGTCCCTGGACAATGTCCCCTCGCTCGTAAAGAAGTTCGTCGATCCGGCCGTTGGCCAGGATCCGCCAGTCCAGCGGGCGGGCGCGGCCAAGGTTCTGCATGTGGTAGCGCATTGCCGTTGTGCAGTTATGCGTCAGCGCGTTGTACCAGCGCGGCTGTCGGGCCAGGCGGTTGACCTCGGAAAGGTAGTCGAGGAGCAGTTCCTTCGCCACAATAGCCGGCACCTTGATCCGATACAGGAACAGTTGTTCGCCACGGTGGTTGGTGCGCAGCCGCACCACGTCGCGTTCGTCTGCCACCACGTAGTAGAGCTCGAACTGGCGAAAGAACCCCCGCACCGCCGAATACGCCTCCCCCTTCTCCTTGCGGGTCTCAATGGAAATGGCCAGATGCGAACCGTCGGCGAATTCCCAGCTGGCAATGGTATGCGCGATCGCCTTAGGCCCCCAGAAACAGAGGAAGAGGTCTACCCCCTGCAACTGATCCAAGTCGTAGGTGCGCGACTCCCAGCGCTCGACATAGTCGTTCTCGGAGCGGTAGTCGAAGTTGCGTACATTATTAACGGTGACCCGGTTGCCGGCGACAGCAGCGGTTGCAGGGAAGGCGACGTCCGGCAGCCAGTCGCGGTCATTGCTGGGCGGGATCGTCCCCCACCACCCCAGAACGACCCCAATCGCAACCAGCACGGCGAACAGGGCCCGGCCGTAGGGACGCAACAGGCACAGCATTCCAAAGCATCCGACCGCGAACCCTCCAGCCAGGGCGCCGGCGGCCCAACGGGCCTGTGGGCCATCGAACCAGAGAGCCGCGGAGCACCAGGCCACCCCTGCCAATACCGGCGGGGTGAGCAGCACCGCTACCGCTGGGCCCATCTTCCGTCCGAGCATCCCGTTACCGTTCCTGCTTTCACGCAAACGTTCGCGGCCCGGGCACTAATCTTCCGGAATCGTTTCCAGCCACTGACAGCGATCCTGCACCAGCGGGTCGACGTCGCCTTCGCCAATCCCTTTGGTTAGCAAGCCGATGACACGTTCGTCATTGTCGTAGTTGACATGAGCCGCCATGGGGTTGGCAAACTCGCCCAAACCAAGGACGTCGGTAGAGATGAGATGAGAATGAGATGATAGGAAATTGCTTTTTAGGGGTAGCGCCTACGGCGCTTGAGACATACCCCCCGTCGCTGACTTGCCTAAAAAACAGACTGTCATTCCATATACAACTCAGCCTAATAGATCTTTGCTCCCTGTCAAATCCAAACAAACACAAAATCTCCCCCAAAATAGGGTACAAGGCCCCAAAATTTCTCAAAATCACCGCAAAAAGC
>CALZIZ010000473.1:2428-3390 GCA_945787465.1 uncultured Desulfuromonadales bacterium | reverse complement strand
AAAAACGCCCGGCGGGATTTCCCGCCGGGCGTTTTTGTTGCTGCTATTGAACCTGCGCTGCCTTACTCGGCGCCGCAGTCGGCCTTCATTTCGGCCAGCTTCCTGTACAGATCGAAGCGGGTCCGGGTCTCCTTGGTGGCTGCCTCCATGAGCTTGGCGGCCGCCTCGGGGTTGGCCTTTTTGAGCACGCGGTAACGGTTTTCGCCGTAGGCGTACTCCTCAAAGGACATGGTCGGCTCCTTAGAGTCGAGCTGCAGCGGGTTCTTGCCCTCTCCAGCCAGACGGGGGTCGTAGCGGAAGAGCGGCCAGTGACCGCAGGCCACCGCCTTTTTGCACTCGTCGACGGCGCTGTCCATCTTGATGCCGTGGGCGATGCAGTGGGTGTAGGCGATGATCCTTGGCGACGTAGATGTTGCCGTAGGTCATGGCGATCATGCCCAGGTCTTTCTTGGGCATCTGCTTGCCGCCGGCGGCGAACTGGGCCACCGCGCCGATCGGGGTCGACTTGGAGGCCTGACCGCCGGTGTTGGAGTAGACCTCGGTGTCGAGGACCAGGACGTTGACGTTCTCGCCCGAAGCCAGGACGTGGTCGAGGCCGCCGTAGCCGATGTCGTAAGCCCAGCCGTCGCCGCCGTGGATCCACACCGACTTCTCCACCAGGTAGTCGGCCAGCGAAAGCAGCTGCTTGGCCTCGGGGGCAGCGGATTTCTCGAGGATCTGCTTGAGCTGGGTGACGCGGCCGCGCTGCAGCTCGATCTTGTCCTGCGAGGACTGGTCGGCGTGCCTGATCTCCTTCATCAGGGCCTGGTCGCCGGCATCGGCTTTAGCCATCAGGGTATCGAGCAGTTCAAGGGCGAACTCGTTGAACTTGTCGATGGTCAGGCGATAGCCGTAGCCGAACTCGGCGTTGTCCTCGAAGAGCGAGTTGCACCATGCCGGGCCCAGGCCGTCCTTGCGGGTGG
>CALZIZ010000473.1:0-2400 GCA_945787465.1 uncultured Desulfuromonadales bacterium | reverse complement strand
CGGCGGCAGCAGCTGGCTGCCCTTGAGGCTGCCGCGGTTGATCAGCGCAGGGTCGGTGTCGGGCAGGTCGAGGAAGAAGTCCCAGTTCGCAGCTTCAGTGTCGCGCAGAGGCGCCTGGAAGCGCATGTTGATCGCCTTGTGGTTCTCTTCGGTCTTGCTCTTGGCCGGGCAGTTGTAGACGCAGGCGCCGCAACCGGTGCAGTCCTCGGGAGCGACCTGCAGGCTGAACTTCTTACCGGCCATGTCCTTGCCCTTGGCGTCGGCCACCTTGAAGGCCTCGGGAGCCCCTTTGAGGTCGCCCTCTTCGACAATCTTCATGCGGATGGTGGCGTGGGGGCAGACGAAGGAGCAGATGCCGCACTGGATGCAGAGCTCCTTGTCCCAGACCGGGATATCCACCGCGATGTTGCGCTTCTCAAATTTGGCGGTGCCGATGGGGAAGGTCCCGTCGCAGGGCATATCCGAGACGGGCACCGAGTCGCCGAGGCCGTCGATGATCGGGCCCAGGGTGTTGCGCACGAACTCGGGAGCCTCGGCGCCGAGGCCGCTCTTCATGGTCAGGGCGCTCTCTGCGCTAGAGGGCACGGTGACCTGCTGGATGTTCTCCAGGGCGACGTCGACGGCCTGCTTGTTCATGGCGACGACCTTCTCGCCGGCCTTGCCGTAGCTCTTGACGATGGCGTCCTTGATCTTCTCGACGGCCATCTCGAGCGAGATGATGTTCGAAATCTTGAAGAAGGCGGTCTGCATAATCACGTTGATCCGGGGACCGAGGCCGATTTGATTGCCGAGCTTCACGCCATCGATGACGAAGAACTTGAGCTGCTTGTCGATGATCTGCTGCTGCACCTCTTTGGGCAGGTGGGCCCAGACATCGTCGGCACCGAAGGGGCTGTTGAGCAGGAAGGTGGCGCCCTGGTTGGCGTTCTTGAGCATGTCGTACTTCTCGAGGAACGAGAAGTTGTGGCAGGCCACGAAGTCGGCGGCGTCGACCAGGTAGGGCGAGCGGATCGTCTCCTTGCCGAAACGCAGATGCGAGGTGGTCATGCTGCCGGCCTTCTTGGAGGCCTAGACGAAGTAGGCCTGAACATTGTTGTCGGTGGTGTCACCGATGATCTTGATGGAGTTCTTGTTGGCGCCGACGGTACCGTCGGAGCCGAGGCCGAAGAACATCGCCGAGTAGACGTCGGCGGGCACCTTGAAGCTCTCGTCGTAGTCGAGGCTGCAGTTGGTGACGTCTTCCTTGATGCCGACCACAAAGTGGTTGCGGGGCTTGTCCTGGGCGAGGTTGTCGAAGACGGCCTTGACCATCGCCGGGGTGAACTCCTTGGAGCCCAGGCCGTAGCGGCCGCCGACGATGACGGGATAGCGCTCGAGTTCGATCATCCCCTGCTCCATGGCCTCGCCGACCACGGTGCGAATTTCGTGGTAGAGGGGCTCGCCGAGGGAGCCGGGCTCCTTGGTGCGGTCGAGCACGGCGATCTTCTTGACACTTGCAGGCAAGGCGGCTGCAAACTGCTCCATGGGAAACGGCAGGAACAGGCGGACCTTGAGCAGGCCGACTTTTTCGCCCTGGGCAACCTGGTGCAGCACGGTCTCTTCGACGCAGTCGGCGCCGGAGCCCATGATGACGATCACCTTCTCGGCGTCGGGGGCGCCGACGTAGTCGACCAGGTTGTACTGGCGACCCATGCGCTCGGCGAATTTGTCCATCGCCGCCTGAACAATGCCGGGGATCTTCTCATAGAAGGGGTTGACCGACTCGCGCCCCTGGAAATAGACATCGGGGTTCTGGGCGGTGCCGCGCAGCACCGGGTGGTCAGGGGAGAGGCTGCGGGCGCGATGGGCGCGCACCAGCTCGTCGTCGACCATGTAGCGCATATCGTCGGCGCTGAGTTCTTCGACCTTCTGAACCTCGTGAGAGGTGCGGAAGCCGTCAAAGTAGTGCAAAAAAGGCACCCGCGACTCGAGGGTGGCGGCCTGGGAGATCAGGGCAAAATCCATGACCTCCTGAACGTTGTTCGAGCAGAGCATGGCCCAGCCGGTCTGGCGGCAGGCCATGACATCCGAGTGGTCGCCGAAGATGTTAAGCGCTGCGGCCGAAATCGCTCGCGCCGACACGTGGAAGACCGTGGGGGTAAGTTCCCCGGCGATCTTGTACATGTTGGGGATCATCAGCAGCAGCCCCTGGGAGGCGGTAAAGGTGGTGGTCAGGGCGCCTGCCTGCAGGGCGCCGTGAACGGCACCTGCGGCGCCGCCTTCGGACTGCATCTCGACCACCTTGGGGATGGTGCCCCAGATGTTCTTCTGGCCGACCGCGCTCTTGGCGTCGGAGATTTCGCCCATCACCGAAGAGGGGGTGATGGGATAGATAGCGATGACCTCGTTGGTCGCGTGGGC
>CALZIZ010000472.1 GCA_945787465.1 uncultured Desulfuromonadales bacterium | reverse complement strand
CCCTGAGCTCTTCGAGCGGCGGATGCAAAAAGTCGACCTGACCCAGTGGCAGAGCAACTTCGACGACCCGCTCGCCGGCGCCCCGGACTGCGCCCGCATCGAAAACGTCAAAAGCGCCGCCGAACGCTGGCATCGCCATATTCATCTGAACAGCGACCTGCCGAATGTGTACCTGCACGACCCGCTCGGGGTGGTCATCGAAAACGCCAAGGCCTGTCAGTCGGCCTGGCAAAAGCTGGTCGACAATGTTCAGGAGATTCAAAGCCGTCCCTTCTTCAACAGCGCCGTCACGGCCTATCGGCTGTTTTTCGACACCAAGCTGGCCTCAGCCAAGCAGGAGCAGTACAGTGCCGGCTGGGACATGGAATACGAAACCGAAGAAAAAACGATCTTCGGCAAATGCGCTGATGTGACGGACAAAAACAAGCTCATAACCCTCCTGGAGGTTGAAAAGCGCAAGAGCCTGCGCGCCGAAATCCGCCGGCTCAAGAAAGTTCACGCCGACTGGCTGGAGGGCAAGGTGGACGGCGAGCCGGTGGACCGCCAGAATTTCGTGGATTTCAACAGCGCCATGGAGGATTATTTTGCCCTGGAAGGCCCCGGATATCTCAACGCCTGGCTGGCCGTGAAAGGCACCCTCGCCTATCTCGGCGAAGACCCCTGCGCCGTGGACGGCAGCCTCGACCTGCCCGAAGACCGCGACCGGCCCGCCGACGAGAAGGATCCCGGATATCTATACCTGTGCGATCTGCTGCGGCCCAGCCATCCGCTGCATTGCAAGCTGTTCCCCAGCGAAGAGCAGGTGCCGGTGCTCACCGAAGGCCCGCCCGCGAAGAGCGACGAGGCTGAAGCCAACGACGGCAGCGGCGCTTTCCGCCCCGCCGCCTTTGCCCTGGCGAGCGCCGGAAGACTGCGCATGCCGGGCCTGGTCAGCCAGGAAGCGCGGCGGCTGGCCGAACTGGTGGAACAGGCCGTCACCGACCTCTTGGCCGGTTTCAGCCGCCAATGGCAAAAGGCCCTCAACCAAGCGGTCGATTTCGACATCCATGCCCTGTGCCAACGTCAGCGAAATGCGTCGGCTCAAGGCCGGCCAATGGAAGCGGACGCTAAAAGGCTCCAAGGGCGCACCGCACACCTACACCATCCTCAACAAAGCCGACGAGGTCATCGGCGCCGACAACATCCGCTACGTCTCCCGGATCAAGGGCGTGCCCGTCGAGCCTGCTACCCCCTGGGCCGATCTGAAAAAGATTCATCATTCCAGGTTCGATGCAGCCGGGGTGGCGAAAGTCAGGGGCAAGGTCCTCACCATCCCCAGGACCTCCAAGCTTGCTCAGAAACTTCACCAGATGCAGTTGGACCTGGGCAAAAGCGTCAATCTCAGCGTCGGAGCGCTCGATTTTGCCCGCTACGGGCTGCCGCCGGTGGTGGTGCTGTTTGAGGTGTGGAATTTGATGTCGATGGTGGAGGGTTTGGGTTCTGGGCAAAAAGAATCGAAAATACGGCGAGTAAGTGACGCTGCTAGTGCCGCCGCTGATCTTTCCTACGCCACCTTGCGGGGAGCTGCAGACATCCTAGGGAATCAAAATGTTCTTGGACAAGCCCTTAATAATCTCCAAATCAGGTTAGGCCGCAAACTGATCATCCCTGCGTTGCCGACCCTGGGTGTCGGCGCCGCCTTCGGCAGTGCGGCCCTGTCGTTCATGGATATGCTCGACAACACCCAAGAAGGTGATTACGATGCCGCCTTTGGTCACGGCCTGGCCGCCGCCGGCTTTGCCGGCTTCGGGCTGACCCTGCTCGGAAGCATTAAGATATTGGCAAACACCAAATTTCTCTGGTTGTTCCGCTTGGGTGCCTTGGCGCCTTACGGCTGGGCAGCCCTCAGTCTGGTGCTGCTCGGCGTGGTTATCGCCAACGCCCTGGACGACGCGGAACTGGAGGAATGGGCCAAGAACGGTCCTTTTGCCAAAGATGGCGGCTCGGAGGATTTCCGCTACCTGCGCGAAGGGTTGGAGGCCGAGAAGACCTCTTACGCCATGCTGGCCAGCGCCCTGTTCAGCCCCAAGATCAGCATGCGCCGACTCAAATTTCCGGAAAGTGGTGAATCTCAAGCCGGCGACATCGTGGTGAGGGTGGACCTGCCACGGTTCACCATCGGCCAGGACACCCTCGACGTGCGTGCCGCCGTGAGGCGGCAGCAATACGACGTCCTGGACTGCCACGGACAACGGCTTGGCCCCCAGGAGACGCTTTTCCCCTACCAGGTTAAGCAGTTCACCGACGAAAACGGCTCGTTAACCGCCAAGGAATACTTCTACCAAGATACTTCCGGCCTTCACAGCGCTGCCCGATGGCTGGCCAAGGCCCGCGTCATCACTGCCGAACAAGTGGTGCTTCCCGATCCCAAACGTCGCCGGGGCACCGGCCAGGTGATCGACCCCGAGGGCAAGATGGTCAACGCTCCGGCGCGAAGGAAGGAAGAGACCGAAGAGGAATACCAGGAGCGCCTGCTGAACGACCCGGATTACCAACAAGCCCTTCATACCATTGACAAAAACGCCCCCGGCTGGGTGTTTGATGAGTTGAATACATGATTAGCGAAAGAGACTACGCCGAAACGGCCTATGATTCGAAGAAGAGGAATATCGCGCCCCCTGACCCGGCATTGTGGAAAGACCGGGTGGAACGCTGGTATCGCAGTCACCCTTTGCCTCAAGGCGTCCACTGCGGTGATTTTCGCTTTGAAATCGATAAATCTATGGCCCGTGATCTCAAGGAGGGTAAGACACAGGACCTGCTCACCCAAGAGCAGATGCAGGTGGGGAGTTTAAAAAATCCGCTGGTTGTCATGGCAACCATTCGGTTTTTAGCGCTCGTTTTATCCTTCATTGGACTATTTGTTTTTTTCATCGCGAAAGAAGACCCATTTACCATAGCTGACTGGGAAAGTTATATTTTTTTCTTAATTGGGATAACTATTTATATAACTTGTTTCTTTTTAATGAAGGTCGTTCCAAACAAAAACAATATCACTTTCAACCGCCGTACCGGTATGGTCACCATCCCCCAACTCGGCCGCAAGCCAGATGTTATTCTCCCCTTTGAGGAATGCGACGGATATTATTACTGTCCTCAAAATCCTGTCGGCCAGCAATACAAACTATATATCGGACACCGATTTTCCGATAAGGGAACCGATACATTGAGGGAGTGGACCAGACCTTGGAGCGTTTACTACGAATGGGAATTCATCCAGCAGTATATGGATGTCAGCAAGCCACTGCCTGACATCCCCGAGCTTGAGCCTTATCGGCATCTCGACCCCACCACCGCCGAACATGATCGAAAAACGAGTCGACCGCCGCACTACTGGCGCGACATGGATCTGGATCAAGTGGCCTGGGAGCAGAAGAAAGGGATCGAAGTTGCGAAGAATTTCCACTGGGGCATGAGCAGA
>CALZIZ010000471.1 GCA_945787465.1 uncultured Desulfuromonadales bacterium | reverse complement strand
CCCCAGGAGTTACCCCTTTACGCCCAGCTGGCCCAGGCCCATTCGGTCAACGGACAGCTGCAGGCAGCGCTCTTCTCCTTGCGCCGCGGCCTCGACCTCGAGCCGCAAAATACCGATTTTCTGCGTACCCAGGGGCAGCTGGCCTTCTGGAGCGGAGATCTTGAGCTGGCCCGGGAGAGTTATCTGAGAATTCTTGCCGGTGCCTGGCGGGCAGCCAGGAATTGAGCAGAGGATACAATCCGCAATAATTGATCCGCTTCGCCTTTGAAGAGCCGGATTGCTCGGGGGGATAACCCGGCAGTCCGGCTTTTTGATTGGTTCCATCTCCTCTCCGTCGTTCGCCTGGCTTGGCCGAGCATGTTGTGTTGCAGAGACCGCAGAGCAAAGAGGATGTCTTTGTGGCATAGTTAAAGATGAAATGCGATAGGTTCAATAAACCGTTTTTGCCACGAATGCCACGAATGATCACGAATGAGAAACAAGGCCTGAGACTGGGTTTGGGTCTATTCGAGGTCATTCGAGCAATTCGTGGCTGAAAAAGCTTTGTGCCCGGCTCCTGCATCCCGCTGAGCCCTGCGGCCCCGAGCCAATGCAATGAGCGGGCGAATCGATACAAATACCTGCTTATGCACTTGGCTCCAGTAAAATCTTCCTTGTGGGAAGGGACCCACCATGGGTTATGCGAACGAGAACTCAGAAGGTAGAATGCAGAAGAAGATCTCTCCTTCTTTTTCGCTGTTTTTCTTCTGCCTTCTGAATTCTGTTTTCTTCATTCCCCCAAATCGACCGCTGAAACAGAGAGAGGTCGGCAGGGCAGAAGCCATTTAGCGTCAACTGGAGCGAAGTAGATAAGCAGATACAAATATTTAAAGGAGCGATGAACATGAAACTCCTGGGCGAAAAAGGTTGGATCCTGCTCGGAATGCTGTTTCCCCTATTTGTGATCGCCGGGGCGGCGGAGGCCGATCAGGTTGAAAAACGCAGCACCCTGGCCGATCAGCGGGAGGTTGCGGTGACCATCTACAACGAGGACCTGGCCCTGGTTCGTGAGCAGCGGCAGGTGAGCCTCGATGCCGGTGAGAACCTGCTGGCGCTGCGCGAGGTGAGCGCGGTGATGCGTCCGGAGACAGCGCTGCTGCGCAAGCTTAGCCCCGCGGGGAACTTTTTTCTCATTGAGCAGAACTTCGATTTTGACCTGCTTACCCCGCAGAAGCTGCTTGAAAAGTACGTCGGACGCACGGTCCGGGTTGTGCGCACCCATCCCCAGACCGGGGCCGAGACTCTCGAGTCTGCTACGGTGCTTGCGGCCAATAACGGCGTGGTGCTGGCCATGGGGGACCGCATCGAAACCGGCGTGCCAGGCCGGCTTGTCTATCCCGATGTTCCGGCCAACCTGCGCGACCGCCCGACACTGGTCGTTCAGTTGCACACCGAGACGGGCGGTGAGCACCTGCTGGAGTTGAGTTATCTCACTGGGGGGCTGGCCTGGCAGGCCGATTACGTCGCAGAACTCAATGCCGGCGACGATCGCCTCGATCTCTCCGGGTGGGTTACCCTGAGTAACCGCAGCGGTGCCGGCTACCGCAACGCGCGCCTGCAGCTGGTTGCCGGCGATGTCCACCGGGTGCGCCCGCAGATGCGTATGGCCCGCGACATGCTGGCCGAAAAGGCCATGCCCATGGCCGCAGCCCCGCAGATGCAGGAAGAGGGCTTGTTCGAGTATCACCTCTACTCCCTCGATCGTCCCACCACCATCCGGGAGAACCAGAGTAAGCAGGTCGCCCTGCTGAGCGCTTCTGAGGTTCCGGTGCATAAGGAGTTTCGCCTGCAGGGCAGCGATTACTATTATCGCAGCAGCTACGGTGATCTGGGCCAGAAGCTCAAGGTCGGGGTCTTTATCGAGTTTGCCAACCGCGAGGAATCCGGACTGGGGCTGCCCCTGCCCAAAGGAACGGTCCGGGTCTACAAGCGTGACAGCGGTGGAAATGCCCAGTTCGTCGGCGAGGACCGGCTTGATCATACGCCGAAAAATGAACGGGTGCGGCTGAAACTGGGGGAAGCCTTCGACCTGAGCGCCGACAAGAAGCAGACTGATTTTCGCAAGCTCGGCGGCAGCGGGCGCTACAACTATGTGTTCGAAAGTGCTTACCAAATCGATTTGCGTAACGCCAAGCAGGAGGCCGTGACCATTAAAGTCGTGGAACCGATGCCCGGCGACTGGGAGGTGGTCGAGGAGAGCCTGCCCCACCGCAAGGCAACCGCCGGAACGGCGATCTGGGAAGTCGAGGTTCCCGCTGAGGGCGAGGCTGTCTTAACCTATCGGGTGCGGGTCCGGTATTGAGGCCTGGTTCCGGTACGGCCGGTTTGACATGCCCGGCCGCTTCTATATACTGAAATCATTGAAATAAC
>CALZIZ010000470.1 GCA_945787465.1 uncultured Desulfuromonadales bacterium | reverse complement strand
CTGTCAATCTCGTAACTGCTCAGCAGGCCTGAATCAATCTTGGCTGAATGCGACTGTCGGGCGCGACTCGATGGTTTTGGCTTGTGCCCAAGCGGATATAGCTGGTTTCCATCCGGAATCTATGGATGGGACTAGCGACGTTTTCATATGGGAAACGAGCAATTTTTTGCAAGGTCAAGGAAATCAAGGCCTTGCGCGGAGACGTACACCGTACGTCGCACAAGCTAGGCCGCAGATTGACGCCGAGATTGCGGAAAAGGGCCGTTTCCGGATGAAAACTAGCTGAAAGGGTACTCAATCGATTGAGGTTTTAATTTCGCTAATGCCGGGCGGTTAAATTTTATTCTCGCAAAAATTCAGGGATTTCTGTTAAGATGCCCACCTATGAGTTCGCTTGCATTTATCTTAATATTATTCTCGGCCCTGATGCACGCGCTTTGGAACCTGCTGGTCAAGCGCAGCAAGGACAAGACAGCCTTTATCTGGTGGATGTTCTGCGTCTCGGGGGGCATTTTCAACCTGCTGTTGCCCTTTTGCCCAGAGCCGTTTCCGCCTCCCAGCACCAGAGTCCTGTTGCTGGGGATGGCCGGTGCCGCCTGCTTTGTCGGTTACCACCTCTTTACCGGCAGGGCCTACCGCGAGGGGGATCTTTCGATGACCTACCCCCTTGCCCAGACCGCCATGGTCTATGTGCCCCTGTGGGGGGTGCTGCTGCTCGGTGAGCACCTTTCAAAACCAGGGGTGGCGGGGATTCTGATGATTGTGGTCGGCGCCTACTGCGTACAGCTGCGCAGCTTTTCCCTGGATGAGGTGCTGCGCCCCTTTCGCAGCTTTGGCGACCCTTCGGTGCAGGCCGCGCTGGCCGCCGGATTCATCTATTCGGTGGGGGCGGTGATCGATAAGACCGGTGTTTCCAGCTACCACCCCCTCTACTTCACCTACGTGCTGGTGATGTACATGTTTCTGTTTATGAGCTGCAACCTGATGCGGCCGGTACACCGCGGGCGCATACTCGCCGAATGGCGCCAGAGCCGGTTGCTGATTCTGCTCTCCGGGCCGATCATGATGGGATCCTTTCTTTCCTTTCGCTACGGTCTGAATCTGGCGCCGATGAGTTACGCGGTGCTGGTGCGCCAGGTCAGCCTGCTGATCGCGGTGCTGATCGGCATCATCTTTCTGCGCGAAACCTGTGGTCGCATCCGCCTCGCCTCAGCCATGGTTATTCTGGGCGGGGTCTTCATGGTGCGCATGGGGTGAGAAGGGCCGTGATTGGGGTTTGGTGATTGGGAACCCCATAACCCATAATTTAAAATTCAAAATTCCCCGTTTTTTATCTTTGCACTGCCCTTCCATGAATAATAAGATCTCAAGCTGATCGTAAAAATAAACCCGTGCAGCATAGTATCCACTGGTAATTATGGGCCGGACCTTTCTTCGTGTCTTGGTGTCTTGAGAGAGCGAAGCGAGCGGGTGGCAATATTTATCTTAGAATCTGACGAGTTCCATCTATGAAAAATCTGGCAAATTTCTTTTTCGAGGTCGGGATGCTTAAGCGTACCCCGCGCACCGGCTTTCAGTTTCTCGGTTCCGGGGCCGAATCGGTGGCCGAGCATTCTTTTCGAACCGCGATTATCGGTTTTACCCTGGCCCGCATGGATGAAGGGGCCGATGTCGGGCAGGTGTTGAAGATGTGCCTGTTTCATGATATCCCAGAAGCGCGCATGGGCGACCTGAACTACGTTAACAAGAAGTACGTCAAGGCCGACGAGTCCCGCGCCGTCGGTGACCTGGCCCGGACCCTTCCCTTTGGGGACGAATACCGCAAGACCCTCGAGGAGTTCGCCGGCGGCAAGAGCCGTGAGGCGCTGCTCGCCCACGATGCCGATCAGCTGGAGATGATTCTTGCGCTTAAGGAATACAAGGATCTGGGTAACCGTTACGCCGATGAATGGTATCCCTTTGCGGTGCGGCGCCTGAAGACCGACCTGGCCAAAGGGCTTGCTGAAACCATCTGGGCCACTGACTCGTCCCGCTGGTGGTTTGATGATGACAGCGACTGGTGGGTTAAGGGGGAATAACCCCAGGTAAAAGGTGAAAGGTTCAAGGTTAAAGGCCGGGGGCTGGGGGCTGGTGGGATCTGTGAGGATTGGGGGTTGACGGCGGGGGTGAGAAGTGTTAAAAACCCTTCTTTGTTTGCCAAGTAAATCGGTTTGCAGTTATGACGGTTGGGGTGTTTGCTGTTTTTACCCCTCACCCCTCACCCCTCACATAGGTTACTGGATCTTCAGTCATGCTCGACCTGAAATACCTGCGGGAAAACCTGGATGAAGCCGAACGCCGGGAAAACCTGGATGAAGCCGAACGCCTGCTGGCCACTCGCGGCGGGGCCATCGACCTGTCCGAGTTTCGCGAGTTCGACAGCCGGCGCCGCCAGCTGCTAAGCGAAACCGAGGCCCTCAAGGCCGAAAAAAACAAGGTCTCGGCGCTGATCGGCAAAACCAAGGATAAAAGCCAGGTGCAGGGCGAGATCGCCCGCATGAAAGAGGTGTCGGCCCAGATCAAGGTGCTTGACGAAAGCCTCAAGACGGTCGAGGAACAACTGCAGGATCTGCTGCTGACCCTCCCCAATATTCCTCACGAGCAGAGCCCGGTCGGGGCCTCCGAAGAGGACAACCGGGAGGTGCGTCGCTGGGGTGTTCCTGCGGATCTCGATTTTGAGCCCAAGTCCCACTGGGATGTCGGCGAGCAGCTCGGCATTCTCGATTTCGAGCGGGCCGCCAAGTTGACCGGGGCTCGTTTTGTCCTGTACAAGGGGGCCGGTGCACGGCTTGAGAGGGCGCTGATCAACTTCATGCTCGACCTGCACACCGGTGAGCACAATTATGTTGAAATGCTTCCGCCCTTTATGGTAAACAGGGCG
>CALZIZ010000469.1 GCA_945787465.1 uncultured Desulfuromonadales bacterium | reverse complement strand
CTACTTGGTTCTTGAGCAGGGTCGCCACCAGATGGCCGACGGCAGCATCTGGGAAGTGGGAACCTTTGAACTCTCCGGTACGGGAGCCCCTGTTGCCCACAACTTCACCAAGGCTTTTACCGATGTGCCGGTGCTTTTCTTGACCCTGCAGACGGCCAACGATGCCCAGGCTGTTACGGTGCGCGCTGCCCAGACGACGGCAACCGGGTTTACGGCATCTCTTTTTGAAGAAGAAGCCAGGATGGACGGCCATCAGGCTGAAACCGTAGGGTATCTGGCAATTTACAGCCCTAGCGCCCAGGGCGCTGTGGAAATTAACGGCCAGGCGCTTTCCTATCAGGTGCAGCGGCAGCAGGTGGGAAGCGAGTTCGCAAAAATCATGAATATGGCGCTTAAGGTCGAGGAAGAGAAGTCTCTCGATGCGGAACTTGATCATGCGCCAGAAGAATTGGCCCTGTTGCTGGTGGACGGCAAGCTCTTTGCCCAGGACGTTTCATGCAATGACATGGACCCTGCGGCCCTTCGCTGTGATGCAAAAGACAGCGACGGCGACGGTTACGTCGACAGCATCGACGCCTTTCCCGCGGACCCCACCAAGTGGGAGGTTGAGACTGCACCGCCGGTCGATTCTGCAGCCCCGGTTGTCTCGGTGGCCGACCCCGGATATGGGGCGACTGTCAGCGGCACCATTCCGGTCGAGATTTCCGCTTCGGACGATACTGCTGTAAACCGGGTCGAACTCTACGTCAATGGCAGCCTTTACGGCACCGATACGGTGGCACCCTACAGCTTTACCCTCGACACCATGGCCTATGGAAGCGGCAGCTTGGCAATCTCTGCCCAGGCCTACGATCCGGCTGGCAATGAGGGAGTTTCGGACATCCTGGTCGTCTACCCCAGCAATGATACCGGCGCTGGCCTGGCACCGCAGGTGACCATCCTTTCCCCCCAGGCCGAGGACAGCATCGGCCGCAGGGTGATTATCGAGGTTGTTGCCAACGACGATATCAAGGTTGAGAGAATGGAGTTGTATGTCGACGGAGCGCTCAAAAAGGTGCGCTATTCTGACAAGCTTCGTTCGAGGTTGTACACTCGCCGGATGGCCAGGGGCGAACATACCCTGACCATTAAGGCTTATGATGCTGATGGCAACGTCAGTGAGGCGAGTGTGACGATCCAACTGTAATCGCAGTTTTCATAGCGATGAATAGGTCCATAGGGACGGCCTTGTGCCGTCCCTTTTTTTGTAGTGCCCAGGCATGGCGCGTGGCGCGAAAGCGCAATCTGGTTGGATGTGGTATTCAACAGAAAGGTGAGGGACGTTCTGAAGGCGCCGGTAATAGCCTGCATGGATAGGGAGGTGAAAGTCCTCTACATGGTAAAGGCTAGCAACCAACCATGACCCCGAGTCAGGTCGAGGGTACGTCCTTGATTTATTGACTGTTTCCTTAGATTGCGGCACTGGGGTAGGGCAAGGGGCGAGGTTCCGGGTTCGTTCACTGCCCAACAATCACCAATCACTGTTCTTTCCGCTATCCCCTCTTGTTTGCTTTCATGTTTGCTATGTGCTAACCTTAAGCATGTTCTCGATCGAATATTCGAAGGCCGCTCGTAAGGCCCTGAAATCCATGCCGCGCAACACCGCCAAGATTATCATGGCAAAGATCGAGGCGTTGGGTGCCGACCCGTTCGCGCCGAATAATAACGTACGTAAGCTCACGAACCATCCAGGCTACCGTCTGCGAGTTGGAGATTGGCGGGTTGTGTACCTGATCCATGAACAGGCCCTGCTGATTGCCGTGGTGCGGATTGCGCCGCGGGGGGAGGTCTACCAATGAAAGCCCAGATTATTGAAAGAGATGGCAAGCCCGAATATGCGGTGATTCCCTATGCCGACTACCTGCGTATGTTGGAACTGCTGGAGGATAAGGCTGATGCGGGCATTGTTGCCGAGTTTCACGAGGCGTACAAGACCGGAAGAGAGTTTCTCATTCCCGCCGAGATTGTTCGCCGCGAACTTGATGGGGAGTCATCGGCCAAGCTCTGGCGAGAACATCGTGGCTTGACCCAGCAGGAACTTGCCGATAAGGCTGGCATCAGTAAGCCGTATCTGTCGCAAATCGAGTCCGGCAAGAGGCAGGGAACAGTCGAGACCCTTACTGCCATCGCACGTGCTCTCGATGTGCCGTTGGAGGTATTGGCGGACTGAGCCGAGAGGGCCTGAAGGGTCAGCTCTTCACTCTTGACAATTCGGGCCGGCTTTTTAGATTGGAGTGTATCCATTTTTTCGCGTACCGCCAGACGCCTTACTTTTTGCAAGCTGCCAAAAAGTAAGCAAAAATCAGCTTCCCCTGCCGGGGGAGACTTCTGTCGCGGATAGTCTGAGTTTTTTACCGATGGCGTTGCTCGGAAACCAGGGTTGTGCTCCGTTGGCGAGGAAAGCCGGGCCCCTATTCCCTTTCGGGCCCCAAGTCGTTGATTCGCCACTGGTCATCGATTTTTCAGGCGGTAGGGGTCGGACCTCAGGGAATTGGGGTCAGGTTTGACATTTAGAGATTCATCCCATCATCGCTGTTTGGTTCCGGGGGGGCTTTGGGAGGGGACATAGCTAACTTTTTAACTTTCTCTTTCCAAAAACACCATAGATCCCAAACAAAACCGGCGGTTCGCGTACCGCCGGACAAGGGGACATTCTATACTTCCCCTGCAAAGCGAAATGACTTCTTCTTTAAATCAGCAGGTTACGACTGGATGTCGATATTGGGCGTAGTTGAGATAGGAGAAGTGGCTGGGCACCTTGCCTTTGTGATGAAAGCTATGCTCCTGCCCTTACGGTTGTATAAAATCGCTTACCTTTCTGCTTTATGGATGCTATCATTCTGCTATCAAGGTGGAGGTGACCATGCCGAATATTCTTGTTAGGAATCTTCCCGACGATGTGGTCGAGGAGCTTAAGCGCCGCGCGCAACGGCACAACCGGCCTCTTCAGCAGGAAGTCAGCGACATTCTCACCCGTAGCGCCCGACGCCACGATGTTGCACAGCGTGCAGCGGAAATCCGAAAGAAACTCTCGGCTAAGAAAGTCCAGTTTTCGGACAGTGCGGAATTGCTGCGTGAGGATCGCTCCCGGTGATCTGGGTTATTGATGCCAGCGTTCTTATCAAGGCGTATATCCCTGAGTGTGGGTCAGAGCAGGCGGGGAGGGTTCTCTGTCGTTTTGAGGCCGGGGAGGTGGATCTGGTCGCTCCTGATCTGATATATCCGGAAACAGGGAACATCCTCTGGAAGAAAGTGCGTCGGGAGGAATTGATGGAGTCGGAGGCCCAGGAGATTGCGGATGCCATATCGGGACTGCCCTTACAGGTTGAGTCGGGTCGCTCGCTGATGCCTATGGCCCTCGATATTGCCATGACCTGCGGAGTCACGGTCTACGACGCCCTCTACGTTGCCCTGGCGACCGCCCATGAGACCCAGATGCTTACCGCCGACGGGAAACTGGTCTCGGCCCTTGTCGGAACAGATTATCGGAAAAATGTGGTGGGGCTGGAGGCTGCCGAGATTAGTGATGAGGGGCTTTAACCACAAATGGGGAAAGGGCAACCGGAAGGAATGTTCTTAGCTAGTTTTCATCCGAAAACGGCCCTTTTCCACAACCTCAGCGTCAATCTGCTGCCTTGCTTGTGCGACGTACGAAGTGAGGGGACATTCCTGATTTATTGACTAACGGAGGTCCGAGGTCCGGGTCAGGCCTGCACGATTGCAACTTGAGTGGGGCAAAAGGGGAGAGGTGTTCGGTATCTGCTCAAGCAACACCGGCGGTTCGCGTACCGCCAGACGCCTTCCTTTTTGTCCAAGCGGCAACAAAAAGGAAGCAAAAAATGCCTTCGCCTGGCGGCGGGCACTTCTGTTGCGGGTAGTCTGTGTTCTTAACGATGGTAGGGTCTGCAAACAACTCTGGTGCTTCGTGGCCGCGAGAGGCGGGGCCCTATTCTTTTTCGGGCCCCAACTTGGGAGAGGAAGTCTTTGAAGGTGAAAGGATAGGGCCTGTGGAAAGTTCACTGTACTCTTGGCAGGATAGTTAATCCCGGACCGTTCGAGGGGACATTCTATCTTTGCCCCGTCAAGAAAAAAATAAATCTGTGTAACATCAGTAAGTTGAAATCACAGGCTGTTTTTTCGCGCACGTCTCCCGCTGTTTTCCCGCTGTTTTTATCCCGGCGTTTGTCTCACATCTTGGCGAACCTTGAGTTTAATCGTTACATGTATTCGGCATCCCCCGGCCTCTACGGGAACGAGGCCGCCTCAGCATTCCTTATCCAAGCTCCAAGATTCCAGTGAGAGGCCCAGGATTGTCCCGCCCGAGGTCATTGCCTCAACGTTGTTGATCGGGCTCTTCTCGCCGCTGTCTGCTTCAGAGAGTGCTGCTAAGGTCCGAAGCAGCCAGGGTCAAAGACTTCGTTTCGCTTCATTAGGGTCCAGGCGATAACCAGCAGTTTGGCTGCCAGTTTGATGCGCATTTTCATTTTGATCCCACGTTCCAATTCCCTCCCCTTGAGCAGGCGGGTAAAGTAGTTGCGGATGGTTGCGTCTTTGTAGCTGGCAATGGTGGCCGCCTGAAACAGGGCGTAGCGTAAGCTAGCCTTGCCTTGTTTGGAGATTACCGGAATGGCGCTGTTGCTCTTTTTGCCGCTACGAGATGCGCTCAGATCGAGCCCTGCCAACCTTAGAACCTGCTTGCGACTGGTGAATCGATGGGCATCGCCGATGGCGGCCAGGGTCATGGCTGAAACGATCGGCCCGAAGCCGGGGAGCGTTAGCAAACAATGGTAGGCGGGGAACCTTTGGGCCACCTCTTTGAGCTGTGCTTCCAGCTCATGCTTGATCTTCCGGGTCTGACGGAGTTGCTCGACCAGCATGCGACCCTCCCAAGCGGCAGAGTCAGGCAGGGCACAGCCAACGGATTCCTGACTCACCTCCCAGATAGAGCGCAGCTTCTTCTCTTGGACCACGTGACGCATATTCAGGTGATGTTGGTGCCGAAAAGCTTCAAACGGCATGTTGGCGATCTGTGTCGGGGCAAAATCTTGCGCGATGATATCGAGGATCAAGCCCTCTTGTCCGCCTTGAGGCATCAGTTTGTCCAGTTCTGGAAAATACTGAGCCAAGAGGTTATTGCGGATGCGCATCCTTAGACCGTGTTCCTGCTTTTTCAGTTTGCCTCGATAGGCGAGCAAGCTTCGCAACTCACGCACATCATCTTCAGCAAGATCGTAGAACTGGCACCGTCCTTGGCCGACCAGATCAGCGATGTTCGCGGCATCTTTGGTGTCGTTCTTGTCCCATCGGCCATCCAGTAAGGCCCGGTTTTTCTTCACGGCAACATTGGAGACATAGACAACCCGTTCGCCGCTCCGGATTAAATGCTCAGCCAGGGGCTTATGATAGGATGCCGTTGGCTCGACACCATAGACGCTGCGCTTCAAACCATGCTGCGTCATCAGATTGTCCGCCAGATCCAGAACCGCCTTGAAGCCTTGGATACTATTGTCAAAGATCAACTTCTTCCAGAGAGTCTTACCGTTAGCGGTGCCGAAAAAAGCATGGTGTCGATCCTTGGCGACATCCACCCCAACGACCAGAATCGATTCGGACCCACGGATCGTACTGCGCAATTCCTTGAACTGCTGCAACCTGTCTTTTTTGTTTTTCATGAATGCCTCCTTTGCTATCAATTTTTCTACCATTGTTAGCAGGAAAGTTCGCAAAAAACAGGCTACAATCTCATGATGCTTTTCTTTATTTTCCGG
>CALZIZ010000468.1 GCA_945787465.1 uncultured Desulfuromonadales bacterium | reverse complement strand
ACTTCTTGGGCAAAAAAACTTAAAGCGACTTAAGCCAAATTTTTATCTGTTTTACTTGTTCCGTCAAAATTTCAGACTGATTTAAAGAATTGGCGAGCACGCTCGCTCCCTGCAATGAGGCAATCAATTGATGCGCAAGAGCCGGCGCATTCTCTTTGTCCAACAACCGGAACTGCTCGGTCACCCAATCAACCTGAGCCCTCAGAGGCTTACTTGCCAAGTCTGCATGTGCGCCGCTGTTTTTGTTGAGTTCCTGAGCCAAGCTGCCCACCGGGCAACCATGGCTGGTGATGCTGGCGCAAATAGTGACAGGCATCTCCAGAAACTTGGCCAGCCGCTGCCGGGGGTCCGGATCTTCCTCCCAGCTCTTTATGAGAGAATGAAACCTTTCGGTGCGATCCTCAACAACAGCGGAAACGATCTCTTCCTTGGTTTTGAAGTAATAGTACAGGTTTCCGAGAGTGACACCCGATTCTTCAGAGATATCCGCCAGAGTGGTTTGATGAAAACCCTGTCGATGTATCAATTTCCGTGCGGCTTTTAAAAGCCGTTCTCTTTTGTCACTTTTACGCGGCAACAGTACACTCCGACATTGGTTGGTTGACCAACATCTTAACAACATGCCCCCTAAGTGTCAACCTGTCGGGCACTGAACAAGCGAGGTCCTGCCGTTTCCGGCAGAACCCAATGGCCTGGCGCCATGAGATGTGCCCCAGGTAGGCGGTCAGGCTCGGAGACAATAATTCGTAGCTTTCGACGGTGCAAAAAACTCAGCGCTTTTGCTGAACGGCGGAATCAGAACAATTTTGGCTTCAACTCCGCGCTTGGCGAGGGTATCACCACACTGCTGACCACCGGCCCTGCATCCCCGACGCCCTCGACGCCTGCATCCACCGAGTTCTTAACCGATCCCACGTCGCCTGTCATGGTGACAAAGGCCTTGCCTGCTAGCCCTGCCGCTATGCGAACCTCGATGAGATCTATATAACCTGCCTTGGCAGCTGCATCTGCGGCCAAGATGCAGGAGGCGGCAGAATAGGTTTCAATGATTCCCAGGGCATTTATTTCAGGAATGTCCGCGGTTCCGTTCAAGGCCGGCAAGACGTCTTGATGCAGATTGGGCAGCACAAACCAGTCTACGACCATTTCTCCGCCGGTCTCCCGGCCCACCTCTACGGAACTCTGGACTGAGCCTGTATCCCCGCTCAATATAATCAGGTATCTTCCCGGACAGGTTGGTCGGGCATCCAACAACTCAACATCGCCAGCCTTCAGGATCTCATCGGCCGCATACAGGCCCAGGGCCACACTGTTCAGTTCAAGACAACCTATTGTTTTGTAATTCATTTTCACCTCACTTAGCCTTGATTGTCACAACACCGCTGGCCACACTTAAAACCGTGCCGTCAATGCTTGCATTAACCTTGGCCCCCAGAGCCCCTTCAGGCACCTCACCAACCAGATCGCCTTTCTTCGCCGGGTCGCCTTCCGTCACGGTAGCGACGGCGGGGGCCCCTATATGCTGGTGCAGCGCGATCTTCACCACTGAGGGCTTGAACTCGCGCTCAGCCAACTCGGGATGGGTGTCGTAACGGGCCACGTCCAACCGTTGCATCAGGCGACTCGTGGGTACCTGCCTGAGCTCCCTGAAAGGATGATTTTTGAGCTCCTTCCCGGACGGCTGCCATCTGACATTCTCTTTGGCCAGTTCTCTTTTTATCTGCGCATTAACCTCTCTCGGCGAGATCATCATGGGACAGGCGAATTTCTCGCAAATGCCGCATTCGGAGCAGAGCAGTGCCTCCTTGCGAATCTCGGCATGTTCCATGTTTTTCCCCAGAGAACGCATCAGCATATGCGGGCGCAGTTGATGACCGAGCAGGGACCTGGGGCAGAGGTCGGTGCACCGGGTACACTGGCAGCAAACGACGCGGGTGAGACGCCTGAGTTTGTCAGGATCCTTAATTTTCCCGGTCACCACGTTGTGGTCTGGAGGCAACACTATGATGCCGCTTGTGGTTTTGGTGATCGGTCGATCGGTATCGGTCAGAACGCGCCCCATCAGGGGGCCGCCATCGATTACTCGGAAGTCGGGGATCGTCGGGCCGCCGGCAAATTCGATCACCTCGGAGACGAGGGAACCCAACGGGACCTTGACCACCATGGGATTGGCAACCTCGCCGGCCACGGTCATGTAGCGATCGGTCACCGCACTGCCCTTCATGGCCCCGGCGATGTTGAAAACGGTTTCCACGTTACAGACCACGACCCCCACATGGAGAGGAATACCGGCTTCCGGGACCGTCCGGCCCGTTAATAATCCCCCATCTCAAACAGTTCGAGCCGCCCCGAGGTATCGCGTGCAACCGCCTCTGCCACCACTGCAACGGTATTTTTGTGCTTTCCCTTCAGGCAGATGACACCTCGCTTTGCGCCGGTACACTCAAGAACGGTCACTAGACCGGCGATAAAGCTCTCAATCTCAGCTTTCAACAGATAGAGGTCGCTGACCAGCAGAGGCTCACAGGAGGCGCCATTGACCAAAACGGTATCGACCTCTGCATCCACTTTCACATGGGTGGGGAAACCAGCGCCGCCGGCCCCTACGACTCCCGCGGTCTTTATTTTTTCAACGACATGAGCTCTCATACCTCTTCCTATCTAGTTTGCATCCGGAAACGGTTCTTTTCAGCAATCTCGGCCTCAATCTGCGTGTTAATCAGGCACTCGCATGCAGCTTTTTGAACACCTGCGAAGTGATCTCGCAAACCTTCTGATCATCCAAAATGCCATAGTCGTTTCTCAGGATTTTCACCACCCTGGTTGCCAACTCCCGGGCCTGTTCAGGTTCTGCCCCAACCTTCTTTGCTGAGGGGGGCTCGGGCTTTGGTCCGTAAACAGCGGTAATCCTGTTTTTGTTCAGGTAGTCTTTTGCCCCCGGTGACAAAATCATTGTCGGATCGACGTAGATCTTTTTTTCGTCGTGGCAGATGTACTGCTCAACATTGTTATGTCCAACCAGCTTTTTTCCCATATCTTCACCTCGCAACCCTGTTGGCTCTATTACCAGCAGAGAGTAGTCATTATTTCTGGACTTCCACCTGGTCAATGATCCCTATGATTACGGCGTCCACCGGGGCATCGGCAACCTCCAGGGCCGCTCGTGCGGAACTGCCCGTCGTCACCAGGACCTGGTCACCAATGCCGGCCCCCACAAGGTCCGCGGCGACACAACTTTCCTTCTCCCCGTCCAGACAGGCGTCCAGACGTTGGATGATCATAAGTTTCAACCCATTGAGCGAATCGTCTTTTCGTGTCGCCCACACATTGCCGACCACGTTGCATATAATCATTGGCTTCGCCTTTTTCCCAGATCCTGCGGAACTGGGTTTATACTCTCTCGACCCGGACCCCACGCTCCCTTGCGCAATCAACGGCGAGAGGGGTCAGTATTGCGGCGGACGACACGCGAAGGGCTGAAGCACCCGCCTTGTGCAACTCATTGATGTCA
>CALZIZ010000467.1 GCA_945787465.1 uncultured Desulfuromonadales bacterium | reverse complement strand
CAGGTCGTCGCACACCCTTGTGCATCTGACCTGACTTACATGCTTTGCAGAAACCGGACCAACTCGACAAAAAAAGGCCGCGCCATGGCGCGGCCTTGCGGGTATTTGCCGGCAGGGCGCGCCGGTTTACTTGGCAGCGGCCCGTGCCGCTGAGAGCCAGGAGTTCCACTTGTCCTGGTTTTTGGCGATCCACTCACTGACGTGGCGGGCGATGTCCTTTTTGGAATCTTCGCCGTTCTGCATCTTGGTGTTCTGCTCGTTGATGTCGGCCAAAGGCAGGGTGAAGGCTTCGAAGAAGGCTTTGGCCGCAGGATTGGCCCCGGTGAATTTCTTGTTGGCGACGATGCGGATGTCACTGACCACGAAGCCGAGCTTGACCGGGTTGCTGACCGCCCCTTCGACGTCGGCGACGGTCATGCGGTCAACGGCTTCTGCCTGGGCCTCCATTGGCTTAATCTCGGGGACGTTGATCCACACCACGTCTTCGGCGGGCTTGAGCTTGAAGACCGTCCAGTTCGGTGCCCAAGTGTAGAAAAAGACCGGCTTCTCGTTCTGGTAGCTCGCCAGGGCCTGAGCCATGCTGGCCGAATAGGCGGCCTTGATTGGGTTGATGTGATCGCCGAGGCCATAGACGTCCATGTGGTGGCCGATGACCTTTTCGCACCCCCAGCCCGCCGGGCAGGCGACCAGGTCAGCCTTGCCGTCGCCGTTCTGGTCGAAGGCCTGCTTGACTTCCGGGCGCTTGAAGTCCTCGAGGGACTGGATGTTGAATTTTTCCGCATCCCTTTTCGAGACCAGGTAGCCCTGCAGGCCGCCGGCCTTGACCACGTAACCGTAGCTGTCGGCCTTGTCGTAGAAGTTTTTCGGCAGCTGGTTGTTGTGAGTCGGGAACCAGCCGTTGGTCCAGTAGTCGAGGTCCCCAAGGGCGAGGGACTGGTAAAAGATCGGGTTGGCCAGGTCCTTAGGGCGTTTGACCGTGTAGCCGAGCTCTTCGAGGCCCTGGCGGACCAGGGCTTCCTGGAAGAAACCTGTGTTCCAGGTGGCACGGCCGGGCTTTACGGTCACGCCTTTACCAGGCTTGTCTTCGGATGCGGCAGCAGGGATGGCCAGCGCGGCTACCAGACTAAAAGCTGTTAAGCTGAGAAGCATTTTTTTCATTTCAATCCTCCTTCTGGGGTGGGTGAATTTGATACCTGGAATCTGCGATGTGGTTCGGTTATTTGCCGAAGCCCTGGGTGATGCGGTCAAGCACCATGGCCAGAAGAACAATGCTCAGCCCGCCGATGGTCGCAAGGCCTATCTCGAGAGTGTTGAGGCCCTGGACGACCGGGCCTCCCAGGCCGCCGGCGCCGATCAGCGCGGCAATAACCACCATCGACAGGGACATCATGATGGTCTGGTTCAGACCCGCCATCACCGAGGGCAGGGCCAGGGGGAACTGGACCTTGCGCAAGACCTGCCAGCGGGTGGCGCCGAAGGCCACCGCCGCTTCGACCAGCTCGGGATGCACCTGGCGGATGCCGAGACTGGTGAGGCGGATGATCGGCGGCAGGGCGAAAACGATGGTCGCAAGGACCCCGGAGACGGTGCCGATACTGAACAGCATGACGACCGGAACCAGGTAGACGAAGGCCGGGGTGGTCTGCATGGCATCGAGAAAGGGCCTCAGGATCATTTCGAAACGGTCGCTGCGCCCAGCGCAGATGCCCAGCGGGATGCCGAAAATCGCGCAGAAAAACACCGAGCAGATCACCATGGAGAGGGTGATCATGGTGTCTTCCCACAGCCCGAGGTAGCCGACCAGCAGCAGGGTCAGCAGGGTAAAGACGGTGACCCGCTTGCCGGCGTAGCGCCAGGCCAGAAAGGCAAAAACCAGCATCACCAGGCTCGGCGGCAGGGCGGTGAAGAACCATTCGAGCCCCTGCAGGGTCTTCTCGACGGGGACCTTGATGATCTGGAACATATCCCGGTAATTGGTGACCAGCCAGTCGACCCCGTTCTGGACCCATTCGTCGAGGGGGATGGCTCTTTCGTCAAAATCAAAAATACGCATTATGGATATTCCTCTAAATACTGAAACAGCAGCTCGGGTTACGCCTGTGGTTCGTCAAGGTGGTTGCGCTGCAAAGTGCGCAGGAATTGGTTTTTGGAGATGACGCCGAGGTATTTCCCCTCATCTCCGAGCACCGGAATCGGCCAGGGGCGGGCGGTGACTTCGGGCAGGATGTCCTGCATCGAATCCCCGGCCTGGGCAGCCTGGGCCTCGTCGATAAAGGCCGGGGAGAGATCTTTTCCGCCGCCGTTATCGATGAGGTCCTTGAGGGTATCGGTGGAGACGACTCCCATGAACCTGCGGTTGACGTCGAGCACGTAGCCGTACTCCCGGTCATGGCTGATCAGCCTCTGCAGGGCGGCCCGGGGGCTTTCGCCGGGGTGGCGGATGACCGTCACCTGGGTCTCCCGGGCG
>CALZIZ010000466.1 GCA_945787465.1 uncultured Desulfuromonadales bacterium | reverse complement strand
CCTGCTGTGGATTTTTCTGCAATCATGTCGGCTGTAAACAGCTTTGTGTGGGGGCCCTACATGCTGGCCCTGTTGGTCGGAACAGGCGCCTACCTCTCCCTGCGGTTGGGGTTTCTGCAAATCACTCAGCTTGGACGGGCGCTCAAGCTGGTCTTCTCCCGCTCTAAGGAGCCGGGGGCCGAAGGGGACATCAGCCCCTTCCAGGCCCTGACCACGGCACTTGCCGCCACCATCGGCACCGGCAACATCGCAGGGGTCGCCACCGCCATCTTTCTGGGTGGGCCCGGGGCGATCTTCTGGATGTGGGTCTGCGCCCTGGTGGGCATGGCCACCAAGTATGCCGAGGCGGTGCTGGCCGTCGAATACCGCGAACACCTGCCCGACGGCACCATGCAGGGCGGCCCCATGCGTTACATTGCCGAAGGGCTGGGCCTTAAATGGCTCGGCTGGCTCTTTGCCCTGTTCGGCAGCATCGCGGCCTTCGGTATCGGCAGCATGGTCCAGTCCAACTCGGTGGCGGTGGCCCTCAAGGAATCCTGGGCCATCCCCCAGGCGGCGACCGGGGTGGTGCTGGCTGTGCTGACCGGGGTCGTGATCATCGGCGGTATCCGCCGCATCGGCAAGGTGACCGAGAAACTGGTGCCGATCATGGGCATCTGTTACGTGATCGGGGCCGCGGTAATTCTGATCATGAACGCCGAAAAGGTCCCCGGGGCCCTGGCGCTGATCTTCTCCCATGCCTTTGCCCCCGCCTCTGCGGCCGGCGGCTTTGCCGGGGCCATGGTTTCGGCGGCCATCCGCTTCGGCGTGGCCCGTGGGGTTTTCTCCAACGAGGCCGGTCTGGGCAGCGCTCCCATCGCCCATGCCGCGGCCCGCACCAACAGTTCGGTGCGTCAGGGACTGATCGCCATGACCGGGGTCTTTTTCGACACAATCATCGTCTGCTCCATGACCGCCCTGGTCATCCTCTCCACCGGCGCCTGGACCAGCGGCAAAACCTCAAGCGCTCTGACCCACCTGGCCTTCTGATCGTCACCGTGGGGATTGCCGTTTTCGCCTACTCGACCATGATCGGCTGGGCCTATTATGGTGAAGAGTGCATCGAGTACCTCTTCGGTATCAAGGCTCGCACCCCTTACCGCTACATCTTCTGCCTGGTGATCGCCCTGGGGGCCTTTCAGAAGGTCGGGTTCGTCTGGGATTTCTCCGACACCATGAACGGCGCCATGGCCATCCCCAACCTGATCGGCCTGCTCGGGCTCTCCGGTGTGGTGGTCCAGGTGACCAGGGATGCACTCAAGCAGCCAGACAAGCTGTCTTGAGTTCAGAAGGGCAGGAAATGACCGCGAAACAGGTCGCAAGGGTGGCCGTTGCAGCTCCTTTGGGCAAACTGCTCTCCTACGCCATCCCCCCCCAGCTTGCAGGGCGGGCCAGGGTCGGGGTGCGGCTGAAGGTTCCTTTGGGGCGGCGCCCGGTGGTCGGTTACCTGCTCGAACTTGACGAAGCGGCCGATGTTCAGGGCCTCAAGCCTGTGACCGAGGTCCTGGACGATCAGCCGCTTTTTCCCAAGCACCTGGTGGCTTTTTACCTGCGGGCGGCCGATTATTACCGGCATCCGCCTGGCGAGGTGATCCGCACCGCCCTTCCGGCCGGCCTGGCTGGCGGCAAGGGCGGCGTCGGCATCCTGCGGGAGAAGGTCTACCGTCCCACCACCCTCCAGGATGAGCCCAAAGGCACCCGGCAGCGGGAGATTCTCGACTGGGTGCGCCAGGAGGGGCCGCTTGCCCTTGGAGCGCTTCGAGAGCGTTTCCCCAGCCCTTACGGCCCCCTGGCGCGACTGGTCGAACTCGGTTTTCTAAGCGAAGAAGAGCAAGAGCGCCGCCGGGACCCCTTTCTCGACCTGGCGCCGCCTGAAGACCGCCCCGTCGAGGCGACCCCTGAGCAGCAGGCGGCTCTTGAGAGCCTGGGCGAGGCGCTTTTGGGGGGGGAGTTTGCGCCCTTTTTACTGCATGGGGTGACCGGCAGCGGCAAAACCGAAATCTACCTGCGGGCCATCGATCAGGCCATCGGCCAGGGACGACAGGCGCTGGTGCTGGTTCCGGAAATCTCCCTGACGCCCCAGCTGGTCGGCCGTTTCCGCGCCCGGTTTGCCAGCCTGGCACGCATTGCCGTGCTCCATAGCGGCCTCTCCGACGGCGAACGTTACGATGCCTGGCGCAGTATCGCTGCAGGTGAGGTCGATATCGTGATCGGCGCCCGCTCGGCGGTTTTCGCCCCCCTCGATCGCCTCGGAATCCTGGTGGTCGATGAGGAACACGAGGCCAGTTACAAGCAGGCCGAAGGGTTTCGCTATCATGCCCGGGACCTCGCCCTGATGCGCGGGCAGATGGAACAGGCGGTGGTGCTGATGGGCAGCGCCACCCCGGCCCTGACCACCTATTACCGGTCTCGCGAGGGGTTGATCGGCTATCTGCCCCTGACCGGGCGGGCGCTCGATCGGCCGCTGCCCGATGTGACCCTGGTCGACCTGACCGAGGCTGCCCCCGAGGGGGTTCTCAGCGAGTCGCTGGCTGCAGCCCTGGTGCAGAACCTCGAGCGGGGCGAGCAGTCTGTGCTGTTGCTCAACCGACGCGGTTTTGCCCCTTTTCTGTTGTGCGCCGACTGCGGCGAGACCTTCCGCTGCCCCAATTGCGAGATCACCCTGACCTACTACCAGGGGCGGCGCATGCTGCGCTGCCATTACTGCGACTATGCGGTGCAGCCTCCCGAGCTTTGCCCGAGCTGCCGCAGCGATCGCATCGAGCCGGAAGGGGCAGGCACCGAACGGCTCGAAGAGGAACTGTCGGCCCTGCTGCCTGACGCCCGCATTGCCCGCATGGACCGGGACACCACAGCTCGCAAGGGCGCCCACCAGAAGCTCGTCGAGGCGATGGAAAGCCGCCGGATCGACATTCTGGTCGGCACCCAGATGGTGGCCAAGGGGCATGATTTTCCCGGAGTGACCCTGGTGGGGGTGATCGGCGCCGACAGCTCACTGAATTTTCCAGACTTCCGCAGCGCGGAACGGACTTTCGCCCTGCTCACCCAGGTCGCAGGCCGCGCCGGACGTGGCAGCCGCCCCGGCAGGGTGCTGATCCAGACCTACGCCGCCGATCACTATGCCCTCGAGTGCGCGGCCTCTCACGATTACCAGAGCTTTTACGAGCAGGAGATCGCTTTTCGCCGCGAACTTGGCTATCCTCCCTTCGGTTTTCTCGTCAACCTGGTGCTTGCCGGCAACGAGGCCGCGAAGGTCACAGACGCAGCCCAGGCCCTGGCTCAGAGGCTTGAAGCCCAGGCCGGCGGCGTCGAGGTGCTCGGCCCGGCGCCCTGTCCGCTGGCGCGGCGCATGCAGATCCTGCTTAAGGCCAACTTCCGGCCTCCCCTGCGGCGGCTGCTGGCCCTGCTGGAGGCCCTGCCGAAAAAGGTCCCTTCGGCGGTGAGTCTGGCGGTGGACGTCGACCCGGTGGACATGCTTTAGATGGAAAAGCTCAAGGGCCTTGCCACAGAGAACACAGAGAACACAGAGAAACGCCTTTGAAAAAAACATAGCCCCCCGGTGGGTTGGTATAATTCGGTCAACGTCTATTTTTATCTCGTAGGATGGGCAGAGCGCAGCGATGCCCATTCCGTCCATGCCCTCTACCCGGGTCCCTGTTGTTGACCCCTTGACCCCCCGCTTCTTTGCTGAATGAGGTTTCGTCCTATGCTGTTGCCCCTGCGTTATTGGTTTTTGTTGCTGCTGTTGCTCTGCATGGCCTGCGCGCCGCCGCCGAAAGTGGTGACGCCGCCGGAGGAGGCCTATGCGCCGGTGCAGGTGCCCGCTATGCAGGCGGTGCCCTGGGAGCTGGTCGACGGCTGGCCCGATCCCGATGCGGGGCAGGCTCTGGAGGCCTTTATCGGCAGTTGCCGGGCGATTCGCAAGCGGGATTCCTGGCAGATCCCCTGTGCCGCCGCGGCGACAATCGACAGCGCCGATCCCCAGGCGGTTAGACGCTTTTTCGAACACTACTTCGTCCCGCACCAGGTGCGCAATGCCGATGGCACCGGTTCTGGGTTGATCACTGGCTACTATGTGCCCGACCTGCCCGGCAGCCGCACTCCCTCGCAGCGATTTACCCAGCCTATCTACAAGGTCCCCGAGGATCTGCTGGTGATCGACTTGCGCAAGCTATATCCCGAGTTGGGCGATTACCGTCTGCGCGGCC
>CALZIZ010000465.1 GCA_945787465.1 uncultured Desulfuromonadales bacterium | reverse complement strand
CTGTCACCATTTAATAATCGACCTTGCCGCGGCCCTTCTTGATCTCGCTCTGCCGCTTTTTGCCGGCCAGCCGCCTCTCCCGGGCCCCCTTGCCGGGGCGGGTTGAGATGCGTTTTTTCGGTCTGCGATGGCGAGCGCGCAACCTCTCCCGCAGCCGCTCCATGGCCCGTTCTCGGTTGTCCAACTGCGAGCGGGACTCGGTGGCGGTGACGATAATCCCGGTGGGCAAGTGCTTGATACGCACCGCCGATTCGGTTTTGTTTTTTTTCTGCCCGCCGGGACCCGAGGCCCTGAAGAAGGTGACTTCAAGGTCTTTATCGTCGATAGCAACGGGATCTGTCATAGGGCTTTTTTCGTTTCTGGAAATTTCATTTCATTCATGATAGGTTCATTCTCCTTACCAGGCCCGGATTCGCAGCTATTTTCATTGTCTGTTTTTCTACGGAGATAAATCGCCATGAGCCATTTTGCCCTGACCATCATCGGCCGTGACCGCCCCGGCATCGTCGCCCAGGTCACAGAAATCCTCTACCGCGAGGGTTGCAACATTGCAGACTCCAGCTGCTCTATCCTCGGCGGTCAGTTCGCCATGATCCTGATTATCTCTCATCCCGAGATCAGCGATAAGCAGATTTTCGAAGAGGCCTTTGCCCCTCTTGAAGAATTAAATCTTTCGGTCTTCTTACGCACCCTCAAGCCGGGCGGCGAAAAGCACCCGACCCTCGAGGGCGAGATCTGCATGATTTCGGTTTACGGGGCCGATAAACCAGGTATCGTTTACCGGGTGTCCAAGGAGCTGGCCAGCCAAAAGGTCAACATCACCGACCTCAACACCAAGCTGGTTGGCAGCGAAGAACGGCCGGTGTACGTCATGATGCTCGAGGGGGTGCTGCCCGAGGGGCTGCAGCCCGAAAACCTCGAGGTGATCATGGAGCGCCTCAAAGATGAACTCAGCGTGGACATTACCGTTCGCACCATCACCCCGGTGGAACTCTGACCCATGGCCGTAAAAGACATTGTACTCTACCCCGACCCGGTACTGAAAACTGTTTGTGAACCTGTCGCCCGAATCGATGAGTCGGTGGTCGCCCTGGTGCAGGATCTGGTCGACACCATGGTCGACGCCGGCCACTCCGTGGGAGTGGCCGCCCCTCAGATCGGCGATCCCCGCCGGGTGGTGGTGGTCGACGTCTCCAAGAGCAAGCTCGGCCGCGACAACAATCACGGCCTGCTCGAGATGATCAACCCCGTGATTCTCGAGAGCAAGGGGAGCAAAACGATCCGCGAAGGCTGCATGAGCGTCCCTGAATATACTGGCAACGTCGACCGCGCCGAAAGTATCGTGGTGCAGTACCTCGATCGTCAGGGCAAGGAGCTGGCCATCGAAGCCAGCGGTTTCGAGGCGGTGGCCATCCAGCACGAGATCGACCATCTCGACGGCCTGCTTTTTCTCGACCGGGTCTCCAACCTGAAGACCGACGTTTTCCGTCGTAAAAATCGCTGACGCGCTCTTCCCGCCGCCTACCGGCCACGAGGAGGCTGTCCGACAATCCATGACCGGCTTCGGCCCATAGCTACGGCTATGAGCTCTCAAACGACCCAAAATCTGTTCTCAAACTTCTGGATTTTCGCTTCGGCCCTATTATCGGACAGCCTCCTAGCCGTTTCGATAAATGGGGAAAAGTGCCATTCAGAAAGACGCCTTTGGGGTTGGAGGGGGAGATAGTGAAAATAAAGGCACCGAAGTAAAGGCAGGTTTCCTGCAAACTGATTCGAGCGAAGCCCCGGCGCTGACAGGTCTATTTGTAGAAACGGTTGACTGGCTACTCAACAATCCAAACGGTATCCAGGGAGCCATTGTCGTTCAGCTAATTCCATTCGCCCCCACAGAAGGTGTGCAACCTTAATCGGGTTTTCTTGACCAGAGCATTCACGTCTCTGGCGATTATCTGCTAATGGAAGGCGTCATTGAAACTGAAGCGGCTGGCATGCAAACTTGCCCAGCCAGTTAAGCATTACTTATAGTTTGTAAGAGCAAGGCTGAAAAGCTTGCTGTTTAAATTTAAACTACTGCCTCTACATCTTGGTTGTTTTCAGATAAAAACTCCGACTCAGAAGTATTTAAATTCCGATAAAGATCGGTAAATTCCTGGCTGACTTTATGACGAGGCAGCATAAACACCATAGGCTTTTCTGCGCGGTGGGATTCCCTGATTTTTACCGAACTGGAAATGTAGGGTTTCAAAATGGGAAGCTGCTCTTTGATCAGTTCGTCAACTGCTTCACCCGGCAATCGGGCCTTAGCTGAAAACTGATTTATAACTATTCCCTCTAATTCCAAATCCCTGTTGTGGTCTTCCTTCACCTCCTGAATATTGTTTAGCAGCTCATAAAGTGCATCCCGGGAGAATACGTCACAGTCAAATGGAATCAAGCAACGTTTGCAGGCAATCAAAGCTGACAACGAATAGAAATTCATTATCGCAGGGGTATCGATATAAATTTCATCATAAATATCGGTGAGTTTTTGTACGAACTCTTTCAGTTTGTAAATTTTATGTCGCGAGGCCAGTTTCGACTCGAGATCAATCAGCCCACGACTAGCAGTAATGACAAATAAATTTTCAAACGCTGTCTTGCGAACATAGTCGTCGGGTTTAAAATCACGAAAGCTGTAATCAATGGTGGATTCAAAAAATTCAGCGGTGCCTACCACATCGTCTTCACCGTCATGGCCCAGATAACTGGAGCTATTGGATTGTGGGTCCAGGTCTATTACCACCGTCTTCTTACCCCGTGTGGCGGCAACAGCGGCCAAGTTGCAACAAATGGTGGATTTACCAACACCGCCTTTGCGGTTAAAAATGGCCCGTATCATAGTAGCTCCTTGGCTGATGGCTGGATAGAAAATGCTTTCCTGGGAATTGCGCCTGCTGCGCTTGTGACCGCCCCTCCCCGCCGATTTTCGTCCGAAAAGCAATTCGTCTTCCTATATAAGGGAAGGACCATCTCAATGCTAATACAAAAATCCCGGCTGACAAAACGAAAACTTATTAAGTTGCGCCGATCTTAACGCTTTTCACCCGCACCGATCCAGCGAACCTTACTGATGAGTCAATTGATTGTGATGCTCGGTTCCTCAAAATCGCTCCAGCCGTCATCAAACGGTTGGTTCTCGACCATATCTTCGAAGATAGTTTCCGGCGGCTTGTCGGCGAAGTTGCTTTACCCGGAGGAATTGGTCTGCGGAAAGGGGGAATCGATAAGAATGAGATTTTGAATTTAGAGGCAATATCCCCAGCAAATATTCATCCAAAAAAAAGACTCGCAACCCAGAGAGATTGCGAACTTTTCCCTTCCAGAGGCCCTGTTTTCCCATTTATCCAAGCAGCTAGCGGCAAAAAGCAGCGGCCTTCTTTGAATGCAACAAAGCCACGTTTCTCTATATTTATATTTTTAAATACTTTTCTTCTTGACCGGCATGCCGCAGACGAAGAAAATAGAACGAACATTCGGTCTATATTTTCAACCCAGCGATCCACCAAGGAGGACTTTATGCTCAACCGCTTCAAAACGACCGCACTGGCAACCCTGCTGCTCGGGGCCCTGCTGGCATCATCAACCGCCCTCGCCGTCCAGCCCCCCAGCGACCAGCGAGCCCTGGCGGGTGTACAGAGCGGCAAGGCACTCTTCGACATCAATCTCAGCGATGCCCAGAGCCTTCCCGTTTACCTGCAGGTCATCAAGCAGACCTTCGCAGGGCTCAAGGGGCAGCAGGTCGAGCCCGACTTCATCGTCGCCTTTCGCGGCCCCGCGGTAACCCTGGTCACCGACAAGGCCCCAAAAGAGGTCGCCGCGCAGATCGCCGAACTCTCAGAGATGGGCGTGCGTTTCGAGGCCTGCAATGTCGCCACCACCCTCTTCGGCATCGACAACACGAGCCTTCTGAAACCCATCGAGGTGGTGGGCAACACCTTTATCTCGGCCATCGGTTATAGCGCCAAGGGGTATGTGCCGATTCCGATTCAGTAAACGG
>CALZIZ010000464.1 GCA_945787465.1 uncultured Desulfuromonadales bacterium | reverse complement strand
ATGTCTGGATACAGATCACCGGAAGCAACTCGTTCCATTCGGCGGCTATTTCTGCAAAACCGGCCCGAATGCCTTTCTGGACCTCGAGAAGATTCTCCGGGGAGGTTCCCGCCACCGCCAGGGCAAACTTGACGATCCGGAGCATGGTCTGACGTTCACCGAAATATCCTTCGACAGCGAGCATTTGCCGGGCCACCTGCATATCATCCGCCTGGTCTGAGGAACCAACCCGGGCAGCGATGGCCTGAGCCTGCAGGCTCTCCTTTACCACCATGCGAGAGATGGTAAAGGGGTACCCTTGCTTGTCAGCACCGGAGTCCGGCTTTTTCCAGGACAGGGCCTTTTCCGAACTGATCAGATCTTGGGCAATGCTCTGAACGGCCATACATCTCTCCTTTGAAACGGGCAGACGAACCAGAGGGAACACCGATGACTAACTTCTTATTACACTTGTCATGCCATCGTTTTTTATTGTTTAATTTCAATAACTTGAGGTTAAAGATCAAGACAGCAGAAATGAAGGCCCCAGCACAACTGTCGCCAATTGGCAACAGATTTTTTCAATGGATTTGGGAAGTGACGCTAATTCAACTCCCTTGACTGTCGCCCAAAGACAACAGACTCCCTCATGAGCAATGCGAAAAGCCCTACAAAAACGAAAGTCCGTCGCAGTCCAGGCAAGAGGTTTACATAATTGTGTTGATTTTTTTGTGGAGAGAGGCCTTTCGTTCGTTTGACACAGGGGGGGGAAATCTCATATTTTGCTGGGGTTGTGAGAATCTGCGTATTCCGAGCCAATCTGACCACCGATTCCGACGCAAATCGTCCACCTGTTCCAATCCAAATCGACCACTGATTCCGAGCGAATTCGTCCAGTGATTCCGACGGCAAATCGTCCACTTTTTGTGGATTTGTCGGAATCGGTGGATGGTTTGCCTCGGAATTGCGCAGCGACGCTGGGTAACCTGGTGTAAAACCTTCCGAATTCACTTTTCAGGAGGTACACCGTTGGCCAACAAGAGGTTATCCATGCGCAAAATCAAAGAAGTCCTTCGTCTTCGTTTCGAACTCTGTCTGGGCCTGCGACAGATTGGCCGCAGCCTGCATTTGCCCCACTCCACCGTCGGGGATTATCTCGATCGCGCCGAGCGGGCCGGAATTGGCTGGCCCCTGCCGGAAGATCTGAGCGATACCCACCTGGAGCAGAAGCTCTTCCCCCCGGCGCCGGCGATTACCGACAACCACCGTCCCATGCCGGTGTGGGCCGAGATCCACACTGAACTCAAACGCAAAGGGGTGACCCTGACCCTGCTTTGGGAGGAGTACCAGGCCCAGCACCCCGGCGGTTACCAGTACAGCCGTTTCTGCGACCTGTACCGGGACTGGGCGGGCAAGCTCACCACCTCCATGCGCCAGATCCACAAGGCGGGCGAGAAGATGTTCGTCGATTATGCCGGTCATACGTTGGATATCGTGGATCGGAGCACCGGTGAAATCCGCGAGGCCCAGATCTTTGTCGCCGTCCTGGGCGCCAGCAGCTATACCTTCGCTGAAGCCACCTGGAGTCAGAGCCTGCCGGACTGGATCGGCTCTCATACCCGTGCCCTAAACTTTTTCGGCGGCGCCGTACGGATTATCGTCCCGGACAACCTAAGAAGCGCCGTCACCAAGCCCGACCGCTACGAGCCGGACATCAATCCCACCTACAACGACATGGCCGCTCATTTCGGCGCCGCCGTCATCCCCGCCCGGGTGCGCAAGCCCAAGGACAAGGCCAAGGCGGAGGTCGCCGTGCAGGTGGTGGAACGCTGGATTCTGGCGCGGCTGCGCAACCACACCTTCTTCTCACTCGCCGAAGCCAACGCTGAGATCGCCCGGCTGCTCGAGTCCCTCAACAGTCGTCCCTTCAAGAAGCTGCCCGGCTCACGCCGCGAAGCGTTTGAGGCGCTGGATCGGCCCGCCCTGCGGCCGTTGCCGACAACGCCATTCGAGTTCGCCGAATGGCAGAAAGCCCGGGTGAACATTGACTACCACATCGAGGTGGAGAAGCATTACTACTCCGTTCCCTACCAACTGCTCAAGCAGCAGCTCGATGTGCGTCTGACCGCCGCCACCGTGGAGTGTTTCCACAAAAGCAAACGGGTCGCCAGCCACCCGCGCTCCTATCGCAAGGGCGGGCATTCAACTCTCAACGAGCACATGCCCAAAGCCCATCAGGAATATGCCGGCTGGAATGTCAAGCGCCTGATCAACTGGGCTGCAAAGACCGGCCCCGACACCGCCGCCCTGGTGGAGGGTATCCTGGCCTCCAGAACTCATCCGCAGCAGGGCTTTCGTTCGGCGCTGGGCCTGCTCAGACTGGGTAAAACCTATGGCCATGAGCGCTTGGAGGCCGCCTGTACAAGGGCTATTGCGGGAGAGGCATTTTCTTATAAAAGCGTCGAGTCGATTCTAAAAACCGGCCTCGACCGACAGCCTCTGCCGGAGGCCAAGACG
>CALZIZ010000463.1 GCA_945787465.1 uncultured Desulfuromonadales bacterium | reverse complement strand
GAGCTCGGAAAGCTCGCCCATCATCTGGTTAAGGTACCGCTCGACCAACGCCTTGACCTCGGGTCCATACACCGTGATGTCGTTGTCGAAGTCATGGTTCGGCCAGATGATGGAGTTCACCTGGCTGAAGGGTCCGCTCGCATAGGTCTGGACCACGTGGATGTCACGTTCACCGTCAGACGGCGCGACCACGACGGCGGCGGCTCCGTCGCCAAAGATCATCCGCGACGGTCGCGCATTGCCGATCTTGTCAGAGAACTTCTCGGCCAATACCAGCAGAACCGGACGTTCGATCTCCTGCAGCAGACGGATCGCCTCGGCGATGCCGTAGGGGAATCCGGCGCACGCGGCCACGATGTCGGCCGAGCAATGGGTCTGCATGATGCCCAGTTGGCCCGAGAGCCAGGTGGCGGTCGAGGGTATCAGCCGGTTAGAAGTGCAGGTGCAGACCAGCACCGCTCCGATCTCCTCGGGCCCTCGACCGGCATGCTTCATCGCTGCCCGCGCTGCCTCGAGGGCGATGTTCTCCAGCGGCTCGGCAGTGTAGCGGCGCCGCTCGATGCCCGTTTTGTCCCCGATGTCCTCCGCGCTCATCGGGGACCACGAGGGAGGGGAGTTCCGTACAACATCCTCGTTGGTGCAAATGACCTCACCCTTGCGGATCGCGAGCGCCTCGATCTTCGGTTGGATCGGAGCATCGTCGCGGATCACCACTGGGGGGAGCGGCCTTACAGGTTCGACGGCAAGGTCTGGCGTCGGCGCCTGCATCGCGCTGGTGGTTCCGCTCTTTACGCGATTGATGAAATCGAGCACCTCGCGGTTTTTCGGATGGAACAGCACGACGACGTCGTCATCCTTCATCTCGGCAAGGGGCTTCAGCCTGGCTCGGCTCCGATCCCAGGGGTGCTGGTTGTGAAGCACCATGGCCCACCGCCGCAGCGCCTCGAGCTCGGGCTGCTCCTCTGCGGCGTCGAGGATGTCGTCGACGCAGTAGCGCCGGTGGTCGGGATTGTAGTCCCCGAGGGTGGTTGTCATCGCATCGGGGGTGGCGAGCGCCTCGGCAATCGTGGACTTGATCGGGGGGAGTTCCTTGGCCTGATAGAGCTTGTTCGAGAAGACGTCGAAGAGCATGTCGAACAGCTCGTCCTCAGCCGCTTTGTTCCACGTCGCCGGCAGCTGTCCGTAGGCGTCGCGAACGCTTGCGGACTTTGCTGCGGGATCCTGCCGGGGTTGCAGAAGGGGCACAAACACGTCGTCGCGGGTCCGCGGGACATCGCGCCAACGCGTCGGCCGTTTGTCGTACATAGCCAGCGCGAAACGGTTCGCCCAGAAGAGGTGCAAACCGATGTCGCGCAACAGGTCATAGCGAGTCGAATAGCCTCCAGCAGCGGCCCGCTCGGCAATTTCGGTGCCCGTCGGAGCCTTCACTTCGAAGTCCCGACGAATGATGGCCCGCAAGTGGTCGAGATCGGTGATGATCGAGAAGTCGAGCTCGACGAAGATGCTCGAGGGAAACACCAGCCTTCCATGTTTGTTCAGTCGAAACGGTTTCATAAGAACTCCTCCCTGCTGGCAGCTGATTAAAAGTGATTGCGCCTGCGGCCCTTGAGACCACCCCTCCCCGCCGATTTTCGTCCGGAAACCAACTTAGTCGTCCTGCATGTCGGATTCCTCGGTGAATGGAATTTCTACATGTATTTTCATTAATCGAACCGGCGCTCCGCTCCCCCGGGGGGGTCCGCTGTGCTGGTATACCTTGTTTTGCCGTTGTTAATTTAAGCGGAAAGTTCCTGGAGGGTTTGATAATTAACGGGCTGTTGAAAAGGCCCCCTTCAACATCGAAATCCGATCGTTCAATCCGGCGAATCAAGGTGCCGTCACGAACCGTCTGACCAATTCGGGACATGACCTTACTGGGGCTTATGGTCTCCCCTTTGCTATCGATGTTGTTGCCATTCTTATCCGGGATAAGGTTCACATGCATCGATAAATCGAGATAGGTCTGCTCAGCCCTATCTGATTTGGGCTTGTCGATGCCAAGCCAGTTCCACATCTGGCAAAAAGAAGACCTTGCGGCCGAATTAATTCCGCCAAAGCCAACAATGATGGGCATTTTTTCCATAGTGAAATCCTCTTGTACCCATTCCGTTTAGACTGAATTCCACCTGGCTAATTGTTTTAGTATATCAGGACTTTCAACCCATTCGACCCTCTTTTAAAGTATTTCAACCCTGCCTTATCGAAAACATAAAAAGGCGTTTCATTATCTATAAAGATTAAAGAAATATCTAAGGAAGTCAATGACGGATTTTGCCATCAGTAAATTTTTTCATCTTAGCTAAATACTTGCTGATTTGACAGGACAGGCATTGCCTAGGCTAGTTTTCATCCGGAAACGGCCCTTTTCCGCAATCTCTGCGTCAATCTGCGGCCTTGCTTGTGCGACGTACGGTGTACGTCTCCGCGCAAGGCCTTGATTTCCTTGATCTTGCGAAAAATTGCACGTTTC
>CALZIZ010000462.1 GCA_945787465.1 uncultured Desulfuromonadales bacterium | reverse complement strand
CCAGCAGCAGAGAGTTGCGATTGCCCGGGCCCTGGCCATGGATCCCAAGATCATGCTCTTCGACGAGCCGACCAGCGCCCTCGACCCCGAGATGGTCGGCGAGGTGCTCGACGTCATGAAGCAGTTGGCCCGCGAGGGGATGACCATGGTTGTCGTGACCCACGAAATGGGTTTCGCCCGCGAGGTCGCAGACCGGGTGATCTTCATGGACCAGGGCAAGATCGTCGAAGAAGGCACCCCGGAGCAGATCTTTTCAGCTCCCCGCGAGGAACGAACCAAGGGCTTTCTCAACCAGGTGCTCTAGGAGGCTGTCGGACTTTGAAATGAACCTACTGCGAAATCGTCTGACCGGCCCATCTCTCCGACAATTCTCGACAAATAGCCCTGCTATTCGCTCTCAAATTCTCGACAATCTGGCCTCGGACAGTCAATTTCTCGCTACGGTCCCCAAAGTCCGACAACCTCCTAGGAAGCGAACCTTTCAGCCAGAAATAAAAAGGACGTCCATCGAGGCGTCCTTTTTACGTTTTGAAAGACCGATTGTATGATGACCAACCGCCCAACCTCGACTCTGTGGATCCCTCTCATGCTGGCCCTGCTGGTGATCCTCGTCTGGGGCCTCTCCTACGCCGTCACCCGGGTGGCGGTGCAGGAGATCCCCCCGTTCAGCCTCGGCTTTCTGCGCTTTGCCCTCGCTACGCTGCTCATCTGGCCACTGGCCCGGCGCCACCGCAGGGTGCGCATCGCAAGGGAGGACCGCCTGGGGGTCTTTTTACTCGGTTTTGTCGGGGTCACGTTGTACTTCGGATTTGAAAACCTGAGCCTGAGATTCACCACCGCCTCTCACGGGTCGCTGATCATCGCCACCATCCCCCTGTGCACCGAAATCGCCGAAGCCCTCAGGCGGCGCAGGCCACCGACCGGAAGGGCCATTGCCGGGCTTGTGCTGGCCCTGGCTGGGGTGGTGCTGATCATCGGCCGCAGCAGCGGCGGATCAAGCCTTGGCGGCGACCTGCTGATGGTTGGGGCAGTGCTGACCTGGGTCTGGTACACCTTTATCGCCCACCGCCTGGTGCAGCGCTACCCCAACCTGCTGCTGACCTGTCGCATCATGGTCGTCGGCGCCCTGACCATGCTGCCGCTGGCCGCGGTAGAAGCCTGGCTCTTCCCCTTCGGCCCGCCCTCGGCTGCGGCCTGGGCCGGGGTGGCTTTTCTCGGGGTGATCTGCTCGGCGCTGGCCTTTCACCTGTGGAACCAGGCCATCCCCCGGCTGGGGGTATCGATCACCAACAACCTGCTCTACGGCATTCCGCTGGTGGGAGTACTGACCGCAGTGGTGGTCCTTGGCGAGCCCATGACTCCGGCCATCCTGGTGGGAGGGGTCTTAATTCTCGGCGGTGTGCTGCTGGCCTGCCAGGGGGCCAAAGCACAAGAAAAGGCCCCTGATGGGGCTTGACCAGGGGGCAAACGGGAGTTACTTTGTGGATCGAAACCAGGTACTTACGGCTTCAGATAAACCGCTACCCCTTGTAGGATGGGCAGAGCCAAGCGATGCCCATCGGTTGAACAACCGCATCAGACCGAAGTTGAACCGAATTTGATGGGCATCGTTGCACTCTGCCCATCCTACATAGCTAAGAGAGATCAGCAGATGGAACAGGCAGAGGTAAAAACAGCAGAAAAAGAGGCTGCACCAGATCGCTGGCTGCGCGAGGGGTTGGCAGCGGCCTGGCCGATCTGCCTGGGGTATTTTCCCTTGGGCCTGGCCTTGGGGGTACTTGCCCGGCAGGCAGAGCTCTCTCCATGGTGGGTCGGGCTGATGTCGGTGCTGGTCTTTGCCGGCAGCGCCCAGTTCATTGCGGTGGCGATGATCGCCTCGGGGGCCTCACCGGGAGCCATTGTCATGACCACCTTCGTGGTTAACTTTCGCCACTTCCTGATGAGTTCGGCCCTGGCCGTCTATCTCAACAAGGTCCACCGTGGGTTTTTGTCCCTGTTCGCCTACGGCATCACCGACGAGAGTTTTGCCGTCAACATGACCCGCTTTCGCCAGGGAGGCTGGGACCGAAAGCGGGCCCTGGCGGTCAACCAGAGCGCAAACCTGGCCTGGATATTCTCGACCGTCGCCGGGGGATTTGCCGGCGCGGTAATTCCCGTCGGGGCCTACGGCATCGACTACGCGCTGATCGCAATGTTTTTGTGCCTGCTGGTCTTTCAGCTGCAGGGGCGCATTTACGTGCTCACCGCCATTCTGGCCGCACTCTTCTCTGTAGGATGGTACCTGCTGATTCCCGGCGACTCTTACGTGGTCGGCGCATCGATGGCCGCGGCCACCGCGGGCTACCTGCTCAAACGTCGCAGGGGCAAAGGCAGGAGCAAACCATGACCTTTACAGACTACCTGCTGCTTCTGGCCGCTATGGGCGCAGTCACCTACCTGCCCCGCTGGCTGCCGCTCTTCGTCCTCTCCCAGCGGCGCCTGCCCCAGTGGCTGATCGACTGGCTGAGCCTGATCCCG
>CALZIZ010000461.1 GCA_945787465.1 uncultured Desulfuromonadales bacterium | reverse complement strand
TGCCTTTTGCCTGATGACCAACCATGGGCATCTCGTCATCGATCCCGGCGCCGATCCCGATAACCTCGGTAAGCTGATGAAGCGAGTGGCGGGCCGGCAGACCCGGTTCGCCAATTGCCAGGAGGGACGCAGCGGCAGCCTCTGGGGAGGGCGGTTTAAATCGAGCCCTATCGACAGCGAGGCGAATCTGTTGGCGTGCTGCCGCTATGTGGAGATGAACCCGGTGGTCGCCGGAATCTGTGACAATCCTGATGAATATCCCTGGTCAAGTGTCCGATCCAAGTTGGCAGAAAAGAAGTTCGATTGGCTGGATTATGATCCCCTTTATCTTGCTCTGGCTGAAACGGACGAAGAAAGATCGAGGCGCTACGGCGAATTCCTCCGCGAGGCGGCTTCAGAACAGGAACGGGAAACGATCCGTTTGGCAGTTCAGCGCGGCCAACTGACCGGCGGCGGGCGATTTGTTGATGAGGTGGAGAAGAAGCTCAACCTGCGGATAGAGATGCGTGGTCAGGGGCGCAGGAAAGAACTCCTGCGAGAAACAACAGAATGACCCAAACGCTGCGCAGGGGGCTTTGCATAGGCTCCACTTCCTTCTCATTTTAGACACGCAATGAACATAAAAGAACTCAACAAACCTTAGCAGCCTTGAGCCAACTTGGAAAGCTCAAAGGCGGGTCTCAAACCGCAACAGGGCGAGCATCGGCCGGAGTTTGAGGCTCCGGACGCCAATGACCGTTATCGGCTCATCTGAGTCGCGGGAGAAAACCCGCGAGCCTGGTCGAAAAAATAAATGTTAAGAGGTATAATCAGCCCAACGGCTTATCGAACAATGATGAGAGAACCCATTGACGGTAAAGTAGCCACGCTAACCGAAAAGGAGAAGTCACCATGAGGAAAAAAGACGCGTTGGCGTTTGGGGGGCTCCTGCTCCTCCCCCTGTTTTGTGTTTGTCTTCTGGTTCCCATGCCAAGCTCGGCTCAGGAGCTCATCATCTACCCCAACCAGGGGCAATCCTCTGAGCAACAGGAGCAGGACCAGTTCCAGTGCTACAACTGGGCCAAAGGTCAATCCGGCTTCGACCCCATGGCGCCGCCGACCACCAAGACCGCACCGCCGCCTAAGCAGGCACCTAAGGGCGGGGTCGGTCGTGGGGCCATCCGTGGCGGGATCACCGGCCTGGCGGTGGGCGCAATTGCCGGTGATGCCGGCAAGGGCGCAGCAATCGGAGCGACCTCGGGAGGTCTGTTCGGCGGCATGCGGCGCAGCGACCAAAGAGCTCAGGAGGAGGCCAGGAAAAAACAATGGGCCCAACAGGAAGCGTCTACTTACCAAGCGGGGCGCAGTAACTATAATCGAGCCTATTCAGCCTGCCTGGAAGGCCGTGGCTACACGGTGAAATAATTCAAGGAGACGACTGATGAATCAAATTCGCTTTTTTTCTCTGGCAGCTTCCCTCTGCCTGACGACCCTGCTTTGGGCTTCAGTGGCTTGCAGTCAGGAGACACCCCTGCTCTGCGCCCTGAATCAGGCCCTGGAATGCGGTCCAGAGGCGGGTTGCACTCAGCGGACCATGGCGAACGTGAACCTTCCCGACTTTATTCATATCGATCTGCAGAAGAATAAAATCCAGGCCTTCGGCGCCCCGGAGAGCAGCCAGGGGACAACGATCAAAAGCATTGAAAACCTTGCTGGCAAGGTGATTCTGCTGGGGGCTGAAAAAGGTCGCGGCTGGACCATCGACCTGGATGAGAAAACCGGCAAGTTTACCGCCGCTGTGGCTGAGGACCAGGCCGGTTTCATTATTTTTGGCACCTGTCTCCAACAATGAGACGGCTGATCACCTTTAAGCCGTGGAGAGCTCTATTATTTATTTCGGTCATTTGAATTTCGGACCGGCCCTCGGGCAGGACAGCGCGCTCCGCCTGAAAAGAAAAAGCTCATTCCAAGCGAAGAGGTGAAACGAATGACCAGACTCAAATGCATACTGGGCATTGGCCTCCTGACATTGCTGGCTTATGGCTCGGCTTCGGCCCAGGAGGCAGACCCTGAGACCTTGATCCGGATGATTCAAGAGAATCAGGTTCGCCTCCAGAGATTGGATAGAATTGTCGCTGATTTACAGTCCAGACTTGGTGATCTTGAGGATCAGCTGGCGAATGATGGAACCGGCCGCACCGAGCAACCCTCCGATCCTCTCATCGGCTCCTGGCAGTGCACCAACAATGTCTTTAACAACAGGATTTCTTTTGCCAAAACCGGCAAGGTTGTGCAGCAGGAGGCAACCTTCGGCAATGCACGTAACGCGACCTGGAGCCGCCTGAATGAGAGAGAAATCGCCGTCGCAGGCAATGTGGTCATCCAAACCGATTTCGACTCCGCAGACAACCTGACCCTGACCATTATGCGGAATAATGCCACCTGGCAATGTGATCGGCGCTAGCCGAGAGCTCCCTTTTCCGCGATAAATAAAAAGAGGCACACCCTCATCACCAGGGTGTGCCTCTTTGACTCAAAT
>CALZIZ010000460.1 GCA_945787465.1 uncultured Desulfuromonadales bacterium | reverse complement strand
ACGATCAGGGCGCAGAGGCCGAGAAAGGCCCAGACGACGATGCCGCTGTTATCCTCTCTGCCGCCGGCGGCAAAGGCTGAAGTTGCGCTGAGAAGAAGAGCCGGGACCAGAGCTGCGACAGATGCCATTGCTTTCATGATGTACTTCCTTTCTCTAGGTAAAAGGGTTAAAGCTGATCAGCTGTTTTCCATTTCTTCGGGCTGCTTGCTAAAGGCTCCCCTGAGGATTCCTACCAGAAGCCCAATAGCCGGGACCAATTGACCGACAATGACCAGAGCCAGAAAACCAAGAAACAGGTAGGCCGCCATGCCCATGGTTTCCTCTGGCTGAGTTCCCGCAGCAGCAAATGCTGAGGCAGAAGAGGTGGCGATCATCATCATGGCTGCTTGCATCGTTTTTTTCATGGCGTCCTCCTTATTTATGGTGATTGATTGTTTGTTTCTTGCCCTTAGCTAATAGCAGCGAGCGTACCAAAATTAAGGGAAGTCCATAAATAATTTGCAAGTGCTTGAAAAATAACTAAAAAATTATTCACAGGGGAGGTGTTGTCGGCCCCTGGGAGGGACCTTGGTGTATAGCTGTTTTATACGCTGATCACAGGGGGGAGGGAGGGGGACTTTCCGGGGGTGTTGTTAAGTGCCCGAAAATAAACCAAAAAAACGCAAGATATTTTTTCTATACAGATGTATTTCTAAAAATATATTCGAATTATTCCCTGCGGCAGGATTATTTGTCGGGCTGATTCGTGGGCTTTTTCCGGTGCCAGCCCTTATCGCCCATACACCGCAGAAGTCCTCATCCAGCTTTGGGTAGACCTCGCTCATGAACCCAAAGGGTTGTTGGTGGCGAGTGGTTGCAGGCGAACAGGACAGGATGTGCATCAGCATCATGCGGGAAAAACAAAAGCCCCTTACCGCTATACGCGGAAGAGGCCAAAGTGATTGAAATGCAATGCAAGCTAAGACCAGCAAACCTGCTTATCTGGGGAGGAGAACCCCGGTGGGGGGCGGGCAATCAGTGGTACTTGTTTTCCTCGGGTAAATCGTACCAATCGAGGGAGTGTTCGCCCCGGTCGTAAAGGGTCATTTCCCAATGGCCCGTAATGGCGTTGTGACGCAAGACGTACAATCCGCCCTCGTCGTCGATAATTTTAAAATACCGGTGGTCTGGAGAAAGCCAGCGGTCCTGGATCGAGGTAACTGCCACTTCCTTTTTTCCAAGATAAAACCGCCGCGGCTCCTCCTCACCCTGGTAGCCTGCCTGACATTCGACGTGAATATTCATCACCCGGTCTTTTTCAAAAAGAGATTAACGGTTGCAACGTTATTTTTTCCCTTGTTGCAGCTGACCCTTAAAGGTTTTGCAAAATCCAAACCTTTTTTCACAAATTTTCCAGACCTGGGTTTTTTTCGTGAAGGATTTTTTCGAGGCGACACAGGTATGAGATCTAATGGACTGATAAGACATGGAAAATCATTTTTCTTCCGGGCTCCTGATGATGTCTCGTCAGCCGTTGAAAAGGACTTTCTGATGATTTGGCCTGTCCACATTGCCGTCAACGGGGTCCCCCTTCGCCAGAAGTTTGACAACTCCCCGGCGTTTTCATGAGGCTTGTGCTTTTTAGAATAGTTGGGTATTTTGACTTATTCTCATAATTTCAAATGCATCAGGGCCCGTCATGATTAAACCCACCATTCTCCTTGTTGATGACTTCAAGTTTTTTCTCGAACTCGAGCGCCAGTTTCTTCGCCAGACAGAGGCCAGGGTGTTGACCGCCTCAAGTGGTAAGGATGCTTTAAAGCTGGCCCGAAAAGAGCCGCCAGACCTTATTGTTCTCGACTTTGACATGCCGGAGATGAGTGGGGAAGTCTGTTTTCACAAGGTCAAGGACGACCCACTGCTGAGGTCAATCCCGGTGATCCTGGTTTGTGACAGCCATAACGAGCAGCATCAGCAGGCCTGCAAAAAACTCGATTGCGGCGGTGTCCTGACCAAACCCCTGCATAAGCGTACCTTCCTTGATATGGGGCGCAAACTTCTTGCTGCGATTGATCGGCGGGAAAAGAGGTTACCCTTCAAGTCCACGGTCTTTTTCACTAACGACGCAGGCAGTTTTTATGGGACCAGCCTTGATCTCAGCCCTGGCGGAATCTTTGTACAGCACCCTGAACCGATTCAGGTCGACGAGCGTATCCGGCTGCATTTTGTTTTGGCGGATGATCCCAACGGTGTCGTCGGAGCGGTAGGGCGGGTTGCCTGGACCTCCAGCGACCGCCTGGGCGCGGAAGGCAGAATCCCCAAGGGCTTTGGGGTGGAGTTTCTGCAGTTGGACGAGGGGGCTGCCGAGCACTTAAAAGCCTTCCTGGCCAAGCCAAGTGAAAGGGAAATGGCCTTGTAAGGCCTGCGCTGCAGACCGGTAAACTACCTTTGCCCAGAGAATTTTTTTTAAAAAAAAAGAGAGACCCATACCGGTCTCTCTTCATCCCAAGTCAACAAGGGATTTTCATGGCCTCACCATCCCCCGGGGCCC
>CALZIZ010000459.1 GCA_945787465.1 uncultured Desulfuromonadales bacterium | reverse complement strand
CATCAGTGGCAGCAGTGCCCCCCCGGGGCTTGCTGGCCAACCCGGAGCAGGCCGGGCTGCTGATGGAGGCTTCCGCCAAGGATGTCGCCACCCCATATTTATACGAGGTGGCGGTTCAGTAAAAACTTACCATTTTTGAGACCCACTTTCCCCACAAATTAAGCTCCTTAACTTCAACAAAACCTTGACGGTCTGTATCCCGGGGGATACAATTAGGTATGAATTTTGAACTCCGAAGCACAAAACATTTCGACAAGTGGCTGGCCAAACTGAAAGATGTTTCGATAAAAGCCAGGGTGCTGGCCCGATTGAGTCGAATTGAAAGTGGCAATTTCGGAGACCATAAGCAGATCCGGACCAACCTGTTTGAACTCCGTTTTTTTCTTTGGCAGTGGGCTGAGAATTTACTACACAATCCAAGGGGAACGGGTGGTGATCCTGCTGGTGGGTGGCGACAAGTCCACGCAAGCAAAGGACATTGAAAAAGCAAACGATCTTTTGGAAGAAATGGAGGAGTGACCTATGACCCTCGAAACAAAAGCCTTTGACATTGCCGAACATCTGAATACCCCAGAAGATATCTGTACCTTCCTTCAAGAGGTTGCCGAGACCGGCGACGAATCCGACTTTATCCATGCACTGAACACGGCGGCCAGGGCAAAGGGCATGACTGAAGTGGCCAAGGCGGCCGGAGTGACCCGCGCTAGTCTTTACAAATCCCTTTCCGAAGGGGGGAACCCTAATTTTTCTACGATCAGCAAAGTGACAAAGGCCTTGGGCTGCAAACTGTCGGTTACCTGATTTGCTGGCTTGGGGCAATGATGATTCCCTAGAATCCCCGGGTTGCCGAAAAATTACTATTTTCAAGACCCGCTTGAATCAAAAACATTAAAACCCCAACCTGGAAAATCTCAAGTTGGGGCTTGCGGTATGGGATGGGGGGACGCCCATGAAATTATGCGCTTGCCAAATCCCCCAGCCGATAACCCATTTCCAACACGGTAGGTCGCAGGGGACATGGGGTCACGTCTTGCTGTAGCACATTTATGGCAGTGCAAAAACTGGTGGTCGCTCCCTATTTCTTTTTGGCGAACTAAGGGGACTTTCAACAAAAGGCGGCTTTTGTAGGAGGGGGCGTACCCTGCGTTTCTTTACGAATTTGTTCTTTTCTCATGTCTGCCCAGGAGGGGTGGAAGGTCGCACCGGGAGGGGGAGGGGCACAGGGGGTGTCGCTAAAAGGGCCAGAGTCAAAATCAGGCCTGAAAGATTGCGGGATGGCGGTGGGCAAGGGGGCAGGTATTGCCTTGCCACTTGCCCGGTTTAGGACTCTGACGTTCTCGGACATCAGGGGCAGGAGATTATCCTTCTCCCAGCCCATTTTCATGTTTGCGGCTCGCCCTCATCACTTCTGCCCCGCTGATAAAAAACCACGCCGACCCGCTCGATATGTTCGCGCAACCTGGCGTGATTGAGGGTGTCAAAAATCAGCAGGTCAATGTCATAGGGGAGCAACAGGTCATCCAGCTGAAGATCAATATCCCCGAGTTCTTTCAAGGAAAGCCCGGCCCCGTGGAGACTCAAGTCGATGTCCGAGCCGGGTTTGAAGTTGTCTTTGGCCCGCGAACCATACAGCACGGCCTTTTCCACTGCGGGATGCTCAACCAATACTGCACATATTTTTTCGATAGTCTCTTCGCTCAGTCCGTAACGCATCAGTCGTTCTCGACCTGTTCCGCCAGGTCGGTAAATTTGCTGGCCATCTGTTCGAATGCAGGATAGAAGCGCGTCAGCACATTTTCGACAATCAGCTCCGCAGTCTCGGGGTTGTAGGTGTGCGAGCTGAGATTGCGCGACTTGATCATCTCCATCCATGCTTCACCATCAACAATCAAGCCGTTTTTAAAGGCTGCTCTCGTCGCATTTTTTGAGCCGATGATACCTGCAACGCCCTGTTCTTCCAGGTAATCTTTCAGTACATTCCATGCAAGTTCATGGGTGAACTCAAAGCCCTGCACCAATCCCTGCTGCTCCAGTTCAGACAAATCACGCTGACGAGCCAACTCCACTGCACGGCGCAAGGTTTGAAAGGCTCTTAGATAATTGTCGAAGCGCTGTTTCCAGCGAATGTCCTCAGGCATTGGTTTGGCCTCCCTCTGTTCTCACCACTTGCGCCCATCGCTGCGCTGCCGATCCAGCCCGGTGATACAACCCGCCTCTTTCCAGAAAATACCCTCGATAATCCTGAAGGGATGTTCAAACATGGCATGGTGGAAATGTTGCTCATGCTATAGATAATTAGGGTCAACACTTTACAGCCATCTGGTAATCTTTGCAATCAGAGAAGGGCCGGGGGCAGGCCTGAGGAAGGCGGGTCAGGGAGGGGGGCTCTTCGCTGGGCAAATCGCCCCTGGTTCAAATTCTCTTCGCGCCTTTGGGCTTTAGAAAGGGACATTGCGGCTATTCGACCCAGTCGAAGGTACGAGTCACCGCCTTTTTCCACATGGAGAAGTTCTTGCCGCGAGCGGTGTCGTCTTCGGCAGGTTCC
>CALZIZ010000458.1 GCA_945787465.1 uncultured Desulfuromonadales bacterium | reverse complement strand
GTTCTGGAGTTTGTGAACAAATACCCGGAAAAGTTCATCGGTTTTGCCGGTGTTGACCCGCACAAGGGGATGGCTGCTGTCCATAATCTGAACAAAATGGTCAATGAGAATTGCATGTGCGGGGCCTCTATCGACCCGTACCTGGCTCATATTTACGTCAATGACGCAAAGTATTACCCGACCTACGCCAAATGCTGTGAACTCGATGTTCCGGTCATAATCTCCTCGGGGCCGGCAACCCTGGTGCCGAAGGCGGTCATTGACCATGTGGCTCCCCGGTACATCGACTTTGTCGCCCGCGACTTTCCGGAACTGAAAATAGTGGTCAGCCACGGCGGCTATCCCTGGGTCAACGAAATGATCACCGTGACTCAGCGCAATCCCAACGTCTACCTCGAATTATCCGAGTACGAATTCGCGCCATTTTCCGAGGCCTACTTTCAAGCCGTCAATACGATGATTGGCGATAAAGTCATTTACGCCAGTGCTCACCCCTTCGAGGATTTTAAAATAGCCCTGAAGAATTACGAAGAACTCCCCATCAACGACAATTTGCGGGAAAAGGTCATGTACCAGAACGCAGCTTCACTACTGGGGATAGCTGAGCCTGCAACTGGTTTGCACACCAAAGATGTCGGCGAGGATACCCAATCGGTGTCTTCTTCAGAAATCAAGAGGGTTGTTGAAGACGTATTGAGTAGTTACCTGTAACAGAGATTCTACTAAAAACAGGGATTGTGGAAACTAAACTGGTTTCTGATTGAGTCCCCAGTCCCTGGCCCTCAGCCTCGATCTCAATCCTTTGCGATAACCCCATGAGGTATGGAAGTGGATAACAAAGCCTTAGGAATTATAGAAACCTTCGGGTTGACACCGGCAGTCGAGTGCGCGGATACGGCTCTAAAAACAGCGGATGTGGAGCTGACCGGATGCCATTACGCCAAGAACGGACTTGTCGCCATTTACCTGGCGGGCGATGTCAGTTCGGTCACTGCGGCGGTCGAAGGGGGGCGGGCCGCGGGGGCACGCATTGGCCAGGTTGCGGGGTACACCGTGATTGCGCGAATCGCACGGGGGCTCGACACCGTTTTTGCCCAAGGGGACAAGAAGAGCGAACGAACGCCTAAAAATAGTTCTGGCAGCGTAAATCCACCTGCCCGAACCGACGAGAGCGGGCCGGTCCTGATAGCCAAAGGGAATGGCGGGGCGAGTCGGGATGCTCTGGAGAAGATGCCGGTAGCCATGCTCAGAACCTTGGCCCGACAGATGGACGGATTGTCTCTCACCCGTGGGGAGATCAGGCTTGCCAGAAAGAAAGAGCTGATTGAAACCATTAATAGGTTTAGTGGGATAGAGGAGAAGTGATTCATGGCTGATAAAGACTTAACATCTATTCAGGAAGCCCGTGATCTTGTTCGCAAGGCAAAAAACGCCCAGCAGGCGTTTGCCGGTCTGAAACAGGAGCAGGTCGACCAGATCTTGAAGGCTATTGCCGAGGTGATGACGGCTATGGCCGAAGACCTGGCCAAAATGGCGGCCGAGGAGACCGGTTTCGGAAAGTGGCAGGACAAGACCAAGAAGAACCTCCTTGCCTCCGAGACGCTTTACGGTCATATCCGCGACATGAAAACCATCGGGGTGATCAGCGAAGATCGGGAAAGAAAGATCCTTGAAATCGCTACGCCGGCTGGGGTCATCGCCGCGCTCATTCCTTCGACCAATCCGACGTCTACGACCATTTACAAGGCGATGATCGCACTCAAGGCCGGCAATGGGATTGTCTTCAGTCCCCACCCCTCGGCGCTGAAATGCATCGCAAAAACAGTTGAGGTCATCCGGAGAATCCTGAAGCAAGTGGGGGTCTCCGAAGATCTGGTCAGCACCATGACCGTTCCGACACTCGGCGGGACCAGCGAACTCATGAAGGAGGCGGATCTGATCCTGGCTACCGGGGGGCCGGCCATGGTAAAGGCCGCCTACAGTTCCGGCACCCCCGCTCTGGGGGTAGGGGCGGGGAACGTCCCGGTCGTTATTGAACGAAGCGCGGACATTCCGGTGGCCATCCGCAAGATCTTGGAGAGCAAGACCTTTGACAACGGCACGGTTTGTTCTTCTGAGCAGGCGATCATCACCGAGGAGATTATTGCCCGCAGGGTAAAAGAAGAGCTGCGCGCGCAGGGCGGATACTTCCTCGAGGGGGAAAGTGCCGAAAAAATCAAAGCCATCATGGAGCGCCCCACCGGCGGCATGAACCCGGCGATCGTGGGGAAGACCGCGCAAGACCTGGCCTGCATGGCAGGGATCGAAATCCCTGCGGGAGCCCGGCTTCTGATCTATGAGGAACAGGGGGTTGGGCCGCAATACCCCTTTTCCAGCGAGAAACTCACCGCACTGATCGGATTCTACACGGTGCTTGAAAACGGGGGGACCGGGCATTCTCTGGCCATTCATTCGAAAAACGAAGAGGTCATCCGGCACCTGGCCCTGTCCCAGCCGGTATCGAGAGTCCTGGTCAATACGCCTTCAACCCATGGCGCTGTCGGAATCAGCACCAGCCTGAATCCTTCGTTTACGCTGGGGTGTGGAACGGTGGGCGGAAGTTCAACCTCCGACAATGTCGGTCCCCTCCACCTGTTCAACATTCGCAGCATCGCCTATGGCCTGGAGGACGAGGTGGGGCAACGGACCAAGATCGGTTCTATGGATATCGAATTGGTAACGAGTCTTATTGTTGAGAAACTGAAAACGATGAATTGTGTTCCATCTGTGAACTGACCGGTTGGATCGCTGAAGGTTAATAAACCGCTCAAAAGGAGATAGACATGAGCAAATCAAGTGCACTGGGTATGGTGGAAACAAAGGGTTTTGTTGGAGCGGTCGAAGCAGCCGATGCCATGGTCAAGGCCGCCACTGTGACTCTCGTCGGCAAGACAGCGGTCGGTGGTGGTCTGGTGGCAATTATGATCCGCGGTGACGTGGGAGCGGTCAAGGCTGCCACCGATGCCGGGGCGGCAGCTGCAGATAAAGTCGGTGAACTGGTGAGCGTCCACGTGATTCCCAGGCCCCACGATGAAGTAGAAATCATCCTGCCCGCACCAGCGGTATAGACGAATGAAAACAGATAGCCGAACGACAATCACTGCTAAAAGGAGCAAACCAATGGCAAAAATGAGTGCACTGGGGATGGTGGAAACAAAAGGCTTTGTTGGTGCGGTCGAAGCAGCCGATGCCATGGCCAAAGCTGCTAACGTGACTTTTGCCGGTAAGACCGCCGTAGGTGGTGGGCTGGTGGCAATCATGGTCCGCGGCGACGTGGGTGCTGTCAAGGCGGCCACCGATGCCGGGGCTGCGGCAGCTGACAAGGTCGGTGAACTGGTGAGTGTTCACGTAATTCCGAGACCCCACGATGAGATCGAAACGATTCTGCCGGTAGTAGAGGGGTAGGCAGCGGTGAAAGGCATGACGGAATCCTTTCTTAGAACTACCTTCTTTGAGGGGATTCCTGATTCTTTCCAGGTTGGGGAAGGGCAGCGTTAGTGTCCCGTTTGGTTAATCGTGGCAGTTAATTCTGAGCCATTTTGGTTGCTGTCAAGGCGTCGCCGATGCAGGCCTAGTCTTGCGTTAAGTCAAAGAGGCGCAACGAAGACAGCGGCCAAAAGGGACGGAATTAGAGATCACGATTAACCGCACGGGGCACGAGTTGCAACTTTATGCCCTAAACCTGGAGAAGGCGAGATAGGCATGGACACACAGATTGTAAAAAAGATCATAGAAGATGTCGTGGCAGAGCTTGGCGAGGCCGACAACACCATGCCGGTCGAGGTCTCCGGTCGCCATGTGCATCTTAGTTCTGAAGACGCCGAAAAACTTTTTGGCGGTCCTCTGACCAACGTTCGGGAATTGTCGCAACCGGGGCAGTTCCTGTGCAAGGAGCGAGTGCGTCTGATCGGCCCCAAGGGATTGCTCGAAAAGGTGGCGGTTCTTGGACCTGCCCGGGATGAAACCCAGGTGGAAGTCTCCTTGACGGATGCCAGGCTCCTCGGAGCCAAGGCACCTGTAAGGCAATCGGGAGACATCTCGGGAACCCCGGGAGTTCTGATCGCCTCTGAAAGAGGCATTGTGGAACTCAAGGAAGGACTGATCGTGCCGGGACGCCATATCCACATGACCCCGGAAGATGCCTCGAGCTTAAATGTTGCAGACAAGGAGATGGTCAGCGTCCGGGTGGGCAGGGTCAGATCGGTCGTGTTTGAAGATGTATTGGTCCGAGTGAGCAATAGCTATCGGCTGTCCATGCACATCGATTTCGACGAAGGCAATGCCTGTAGCTGGACCCCGGAAAGCTCCGGTCGAATCATAAAGAAACGAAAGTAGAGAAGTCGTGGTTCTTACGACGATTGATCATAAAAGCACCTCGAAGCAAAGTCCGGTGGGGGCATCAACCATGAATAGAAATGCTCTGGTACAGATGATCGTGAGCGAGGTGCTGCGCCAGCTCCATGGAGAAGAAAATAAGCCGGATGTCCTGGTTCTGGCAGGCAGGGGCAGCGAAGCGGCCGGGTCGGTTCTCAAGCACCTTGGCCGCGATGCAGAGGTCTCTTATCTTGAAGACTTTCATGGCATTGACAACCCGGGCCGAGTGATCCTGCCGCTGCTTTCCTGCAGTCAGATGGCTGAGCTGGCGTGCGGTCGGGCGTCTGATCCGTTAATGGAAAAGGTGCTGGCCCGGCTGCTTTCCGGCGGAGTGGTGGAAGTCTTTGAGTTCGAATATCAGAGCTATCGGCAAACAGCGCCCGAGAGACTATTCAGTCTCTATGAATCCTACGAAAAAACTCTGCTTGGATACGGAATAAAGGGTTTGGAAATAAATGAAAAGGCTGATGTCTCATTGACGAAAAAACTGGTGACAGAAAATGACATCAATGAGTTGCACAAGGCGGGTGCTTCAGCCCTTCGCGTGTCGTCCGCCGCAATACTGACCCCTCTCGCCGTTGATTGCGCAAGGGAGCGTGG
>CALZIZ010000457.1 GCA_945787465.1 uncultured Desulfuromonadales bacterium | reverse complement strand
ATCGACACCGTGGCCTACAAGGTGACCACCAAGGATATCGTGCTCGATATCCCCTCCCAGGAGGTCATCACCCGCGACAATGCCGTCATCATTGCCAACGCCGTGGCCTACATCAACATCATCTCGCCTGAAAAGGCGGTCTATGGTGTTGAGGATTACACCCTGGCCATTCAGAACCTGGTGCAGACGTCACTGCGCTCCATCGTCGGCGAAATGGACCTCGATGATGCCCTCTCCTCGAGGGATCAGATCAAGACCAAATTAAAAGCAGGGATTTCCGATGATATCTCCGACTGGGGGATCACCATGAAAACGGTGGAAATCCAGGATATCAACCCCTCGCCGACCATGCAGCATGCCATGGAGGAGCAGGCCGCCGCTGAACGTGGCAGGCGCGCCACGGTCACCCGTGCCGAAGGGGAGAAGGCTGCGGCGATCCTTGAGGCCGACGGGCGCTACGAGGCCTCCAAGCGCGACGCCCAGGCCAAGGTTGTGCTGGCCGAAGCGAACAAGAAGGCCATCGAGAAGGTCACCGAGGCGATCCAGAGCAACGAGTTGCCAGTGGTCTTTCTGCTCGGCGAAAAATACGTCGAAGCGATGAAGACCATGGGCGCTTCGGACAATGCCAAGACGGTGGTGTTGCCGGGGGATATTCCCGCAGCGGTGCGCGGCATCATGGGCGGGCTTGGCAAGGGGGCCTAGTGCCCTATTGGTTGAGGGGCGACAGAACAGAGTTTTTGTCAGTAACTGGTTGCTGTTTTGCCTAATCCGATACCGGCCTCTCTTTTCGCGGCGGCACTCGCCTGGCCATCTCCACCATGTGGAAGTGGGCCAGCAGGCAGTACCCTGCGAAGAAGTAAAATCCGGTACCAACCTGCGCCAGTTGACTCTCGCTTGCGGAGAGGGAAAAGACCGCCAGCAGCACCGCAACGATAAAGACATCCGCCATCGACCATTTCGAGAGAAAAACCAGGACCTGTCCCGGAACTGCGATGCCCTTTTTGCTGAAAAGAAGGAACAGGGAAAGTTGTATTTTCAAAAGGGGGGTGACCATGCTGAACAGCACGATCAGGCAGGCGACCAGGGGGTTCGCCTCCCAGAGTTTGGCAGCTGCAGAGGGGATCGACAGCATCTCGAACTGGTAGACGACCTCTCCGATCAGAGGGTAGCTGAGGTTTTTCTGGAATAGAAACACGGGGGCCAATAGGCCCACAGCCAAAAACAGAAACGACGCCCAGATGACGGCGCTGAGAAAAAAATCCGGGAAGGCCCGTCCCTGGCGCTGCAATATCCGTGAAACCAGAATAAAAGCGCCGCAGCCGGCGGCAAGAAACCACCCCCAGGCGGTGGCGGCCCTGTGATGGCGGGCGATGTTCTCTTCCAACCGCGCCTGTTCGAGCTCCGACCGGCTGAAGCGATCATCGGCGCCGAGGGTAAATGCTTCAGTCAGCCAGTCCAGGGCGAGGGATTTTTTTCCCTCAAGGCTCTGGATCCGGGCCACCTGTTCGCGGCTCTGTTTCTCGCCCAGGGCATGATCGACGGTCATCCACGCCGGAAGGATCAGCGCAAGCCCCGTTAAGGCCCACAACCAGTGGCTCAAGGTCATGGCTAAATAGATGTTTTCTGCGCGGGGGCATCGGGGGAAGGCTTCCCTTCCTGCAGCTTGCGCAGGTACTCCTCGATGGTTTTTCTCAGTTTCTGCGCCTCGGGGCTGTTCTGTGCCCGGTCGAGGGCCTGGAGGGCTTCATTGAAGCTTTTTTTCAGCTCCTGCTCAAACTCCTGCACCTGCTCATCGTTCAGGGCCTCTTCCAGGGATATGGAGAGTTCTTCCATCTGCCGCTCCATCTCTTTGCCGAGGGCGTCCCAGTCGGTCTGGCGAAGCTGGCTGTCGAAGTCATCGACCAACGAACGCATGGATTTTTGGAGTTTTTGGATTTCATCCGACTCAAAAAAGGCACTCATCCCTTTTGCGAAATCGTAGGTCGACCACTGAAAGGGGGAATCGGTCCCCTCAACCACCTGCCCCGGTTCGAGGGGCTTCGCATTCGCACTGAGATTCTTAACCAGCAGGCGCCCCTTCTCACCTTGCCCTTCGATAAAAAACCGCGAGGCTTCGGTCAGATTCGGCTGGTTCTTCCGATCGATCTTGATCCCGACCGTTACACCCGTCCCCGAAGGCGTGATCGAAACGACCTTGCCGACTTCGATTCCCGACAATAAGACCCCGGCACCCTTGGTCACCTGCTTGCCCTCGGCAAAGTTTACGGAGTAATCGGGGGTTTGGCTTTGAAAGAAATAATAGATGCCACCGCCGGCCAGGGCGAACAGGACCAGTAGGACAATCAACAGTTTGGCCGGGGTGGCGTTTTGCTTCTCAGTCATAGGGTACTCCTTGAATTCCTGATGGATACCTTTTGAGTATAAACAATTTTGTGCCATAAGGGGAATCGATCATTCACCCCCTTGTCAGCTATGGTAAAAGGTTGGGAACGGGTCCTGTGCGGGGAAATCTTCGCAGCGATGTGGATGGCTTAAGCTTTTTCGATCAG
>CALZIZ010000456.1 GCA_945787465.1 uncultured Desulfuromonadales bacterium | reverse complement strand
GAGTGGAACATCGCCCGTCGTCACATCTTGACCTACCCCCAGGATCATCCGCTTATCGGTCAGTCGGCTGAAAAGGTCTTGAACCTGCTCGAGCTGCTGCTCGAATTCCGTAGTGCCATCACCCTCGGTGTCGCCAAGGACAGTCTGCTGATCGGCAACGCATTTTTTGACCGTCGCAATCCGGTCTACAAGGATTTCGCCAAAGCCCTTTTTTCCCATGGGATTGCCTCTCTCACCGTGCGCCGCGGTTTGAGCTGCGAGGAGCTCTATCTCTTCAACCGTATTCTGAACCGTAAAAGTGAAGAAATCCGCGATTGCGGGGGCATCGAACAGACCCTGATCGATTCTGAAATCCGCCACATCATGGTCGAGCAGGTCGATTACCAGGCCTTTCAGGCGACCGAAGAGGAGCGGGTCGATGCTTCCTGGCGTCAGGGCGCCGAGACCCAGGGGGCAGATCTCTGGAGCGCCTTCGTTAGGGGGCTGATGGCAGGAAGTCTCGATCCCGAGGGAGGGAATAAGCCGGCCAGTTACGGCCTTGATGCCGCCGCTCTGGCAGAGCATATCAACCGGCGAGCTGGAGAAAACGGCGCTGGCGGACGGCAGCAGCATTACCAGGAGTGCATCTCGGTTTTTATCCGTCAGCTTTCTGATGGGGGGACGGACCGCAAGGAGCGGGCTTCACAGTTTGAGAAACTCAGTGTCCTGGTCGGCGATCTGCACCCGGACCTGCGCCGTCAGTTTCTCAACAGCGCCTTCGAGGCCGCAGCCGAACGCAGCGAGGTTGCTGAAGAACTGGTGGAGAGTTTGCCACAGAACGCAGTGCTCGAGGCCCTGGAGGATGTCAACGCCCGCAGGGCCACCATCTCGCCGACCATCCTCAAGCTGCTCGGAAAGCTGGCCGCCCATCAGCCACCCGGTGGCGCCCTGGCTTCCGGGGCCCGCAAGGCCAGGGATACGGGGCAGGAGGGGCAGAAGCTGCGGGTGCTGTTTCGCGAAGAGGACCCCGGCCAATACGTCCCCGGTGCCTATCAGCAGGTGCTCGATGGCATTCTGAGCTCGGCGAGCCTTCCGGCCGAGGATCTCGAAGAGATCGAAACCTTAAAACAGGGGCTCGACAGCCATTGTCTCGAAACCCAGGTCAGTTCGGTGATCCTGGAGCTGACCCGACTGGTCCCCGATGCCGAACAGGCTGAAGTCCTCAAGCGCAACCTGCTCGATCTCTGCGATTATTTTCTGGACGTTGGAGATTTTAGCGCCCTGATCGATGTGTATAACCGCATGCATGAGCAAGGCTCCAGTTCCAGCACCGAGCAGGCCCTGCGCCGCCAGGTCCTGGAGGCTTTCACGGAGCCCCAGTTCATCGACCAGGTGCTCGATTCCCTGCGGGGGCTGGGAAAAGACAAGTACGCCGAGATCGGTGCGGTCATCCAGCTTATCGGGAGGCCCTTCGTCGAGCCGATCCTCAATCGCCTGGCCGATGAATCGAGCATGTCCCTGCGGCGCTATTACATGGCGCAGCTGGCCAGGCTCGGTGATTCCGTTCGGGAGGCGGCGTTGCTGCGGCTCCAGGACAAACGCTGGTATTTCGTCCGTAATCTTGTGGTCTCGCTGCGCAACCTTCAGGCCCCAGGGGTTCTCGAGGCGATCCGCAAGCTGCGTGATCATCCCCATCACATGGTGCGCCTCGAGGTGACCAGAACCCTGCTTCATTTCAACGATGTCGAGGCAACCCGGCTGTTGATCAAGGACCTGGACAGCGAGGAGCGCGAGCGGCAGAAGGCCGCCATTGGGCTGGCGGACAGAAGCTCTGACCCAGAGGTGTTTCAATCCCTGCTGGGGCTGCTTGCCAAAGGCGGCTACTCCCGGAGCGAGCTTGAACTGAAATCGGCCGTTCTCAGGGTTGTTACCGAGATTGCCAACCCAGAGGCCCTGACGGTTCTGGGGGAGATTTTCAATCAGCGCAGTTTGTTCCAGCGCAAAAATCACCTGGCCTTTAAACTGGCGATTCTGCGTTCACTCACAGCCTATCCCGGCGATTCGGTGAGCTGGGTTCTCGAACGGCTGACCGGGGCCAGGCAGGCCGAGGTTGCCGAACTGGCCGGTACCATGCTTGCCCGGATCCAGGAGGAGAGTACCTGATGGCGAATCAGCGTACCCATGTCATGGATTTTATCCGTCACCTGGCCACCGCCCTGGCAACCGCTGCGCTCTATTCGGTTGAACATCAGCAGGTCAGGCGGCTGGGAAAGTTCGCTCTGACCAGCCTGCACTCGGCCCTGGCTGACCGTTCTCCGGTCTCACTGCTGGTCGTTGACGAGGATATCATCTGCGAGGGCAACCCCCTTGAAAACTCCATGCACATCGGGCGTCTGGTCAAGGCGCTCAAGGTCCGGGGGATCGGCCACCTGAAATTCCAGCTGGGGCTTGGCGAGCAGGAGTTCGCGGCGTTTGCCCGCGCCCTGATCGATCCGGGCAAAGAACTGGCTTCAAGCGATCACATCCGGTTCGGCCGGGTGGCGGTGCGCTTTTCCCAGCAAACCGCAGAACC